>QYPG01000038.1 GCA_007279945.1 Streptomycetaceae bacterium
CCCTGGAATTTGGCAGTAGTAACCATTCCAAGTGGATCTTCGCCAACTGGAAAATAGAGAGTGGCGCTATCAGCAAGATCTACATGCCGGAGTTCTAAATCTCCAATAGCTAACTGATGGCCAACAGACACATCATGGGTAACCACCCAATAGTCACTTCCTCGATTTGAAAAGCTCGCTAAAAAGAAAGCTGAAAGAAATGATGCACCAATAAGTGAAATTGCTAAAGTAATTCGAGATCGAGACGTTTCTTTTTTATTTACCATGCGCTAACTAAAGTTGGGGTTGAGCTCTGACAAGCACTTTATCCACAATCATACTTTTGGCGGAGAAACTCCCAATAATTTAGCTGAGGCATCACGCTACTTTTCAGGCAAATCTAACTGACATGACTACTAATCCGATCTATGGCGAGCTCCCTAGTTTCACTTCGATTAACTTGACACCCACTTCTAGCGATGAAAATGAAGACTGGCTCCATCCAATATTGGAGATTTTTCGACCACGAGGAAAAGTAGCAGTAGAAAACAAGCCCAAACTTTACTTAGTTCCTAGCAGTTTTAATGATGAATTTGATCCTGACTTTGCTCCAGAACCAACATCAGCGAAAGATTTACCAGATTTAAATGAGTGGAATCTTAATTTTTCTCGAAATGTTCTGGAGATATTTGCAGGTCGCAGACAGCCATCCCAACTTGCCCGGCAATGTCATCACCATATTTATTCAGAACTTCTTACTAAATCTGGCAGTCAGAAAGAAGTTGGAAGAATTAGAAAAATCCATATCAGCGAACCACTAGATGGGGTATGTGAAACCACCGTTACCGTCAGATTTGGAGCGCGCTTGAGATGTCTAATCCTTAGATTTGAAGGCGTCGATAATCGATGGCTCTGTACTGCACTTACATTACTTTAGGCAGCACCATGACAGCGTTTGAATTTCTTCCCAGATCCGCACGGACATGGTGCATTTCTTGAAACTTCACCGGTTTTCTTTACGCCACTTTCGTCGGCAGCGGTGTACTGCAAGCCGGTTGTTGGCAGCGGCTTAGCTTCTAAACCTGCACCGCTGACCTCATTGTTGGAGCTTTCAACAGTGACTTCAATATTAAATAAGAATCCTGCGATCTCCTCTTTAATTCCATCCATCATCGCAGCAAAGAGGTCGTAGCCTTCACGTTGATATTCAACTAATGGATCGCGCTGAGCCATTGCTCGTAGTCCGATTCCCTCTTGTAAATAATCCATCTCATACAGGTGTTCGCGCCATTTACGATCTAGTACTGAGAGCAGAACTTTTCTCTCAAGCTCACGCATGACTTCTTCGCCTAATGATTCTTCGCGGTGCGCATAGGCTTTCTGGCAATCCTCGACAATGCGAGCCTTAATGTAATCGGCATCTAGCGCACTTCGTGAACCCACCTGTGTAATCAACTCTTCAACAGTAAAAGAGATTGGATATATAGTCTTAATTGCACTCCAGAGTGTTTCAAAATCCCACTCTTCGGCATAGCCATCTGAAGTAGCCGCTGCAACATAGGCTTCTAGAGTTTCACGAACAAATACAGATATTTGCTCCTTAATATCTTCACCCTCCAGCACCATACGACGCTCGCCATAGACAACTTGACGTTGCCTATTCATAACATCGTCATATTTCAATACATTTTTACGCATTTCAAAATTCTGTGCTTCAACTTGGGTCTGAGCAGAACGAATTGCGTTGCTGACCATCTTTGATTCGATAGGTGCATCCTCTGGAATTCCTGCAGCAGTAAGGAAGCGCTCCACCATTCCAGAGTTAAAGCGACGCATCAAATCATCTTGTAGTGAAAGATAGAAACGAGATTCACCAGGATCGCCTTGCCGACCTGATCGACCGCGCAGCTGATTATCAATACGGCGAGACTCATGTCGCTCGGTTCCAAGTACGTACAAACCACCAAGAGCTACAACTTCTTCATGTCCCTTTGCAACTGCAGCTTTTTGGCGCGCGATTTCATCAGGCCATCCAGCCTCATACTCCTGCGCATTATCTACTGGAGAAATTCCACGACGCTGAAGCTCAAAGTCGGCCATGAACTCTGGGTTACCACCCAACATGATGTCCGTACCGCGGCCGGCCATATTTGTAGCAACGGTTACTGCACCTTTTACACCAGCACGGGCGATAATTGCCGCTTCACGTTCGTGATGCTTTGCATTCAAGACTTCATGCGCAACACCAGATTTTCTTAAGAATGCTGAAAGCTCTTCAGATTTCTCAACACTCACAGTGCCGACTAAAACCGGTTGGCCCTTGCGATGCTTCTCAACAATGTCCTGAGTAACCGCAGCAAACTTTCCGACCTCTGTCTTATAAACCAAGTCTGCACCGTCTATACGCACCATTTCGCGGTTGGTTGGGATTGGTACAACGCCAAGTTTGTAAATCTGGTGAAATTCCGAGGCCTCAGTCATGGCCGTACCAGTCATGCCAGATAGCTTGTTATAGAGACGGAAATAGTTCTGCAATGTGATGGTTGCAAGAGTTTGATTTTCATCCTTAATTTCAATGCGTTCTTTCGCTTCTAGCGCTTGGTGTAAACCTTCGCTATATCGCCGTCCAGCTAACATTCGACCGGTGTGTTCGTCAACAATTAGTAGCTCGCCATTCATGACAACATAATCTTTATCGCGCTTAAAAAGCTCTTTAGCGCGGACTGCATTGTTAAGATAACCGATCATTGGTGTATTTGCAGCTTCGTAGAGATTCTCAATACGCAAAAGCTCTTCGACCTTTGTCACGCCTTCTTCAAGAATTCCGACTGTCTTCTTTTTTTCATCTACTTCATAGTGAACATCACGTTGTAATTTTCCAACATGGTTAGCAAATTCTACGTACCATTTTGTTGCCTTATCGGCAGGTCCACTGATAATTAATGGTGTTCGTGCTTCATCGATTAAAATAGAGTCAACTTCATCTACTACTGCGAAAAAGTGATCGCGCTGAACACACTCTTCAAGTGACCAGGCCATGTTGTCACGCAAATAATCAAATCCAAATTCATTATTTGTGCCATATGTAATATCTGCGGCATAAGCTTCACGTCGCTCTGCCGGGGTCATATTTGCAAGAATCACGCCAACCTTTAAACCTAAGAAACGATGAATGCGACCCATCCATTCGCTGTCGCGCTCTGCTAAATAATCATTTGTTGTAACAACGTGTACTCCGCGTTGAGCTAAGGCATTTAAATATGATGGCAGCGTTGCAACTAAAGTTTTACCTTCACCGGTGCGCATTTCTGCAATATTTCCACGATGCAAGGCTGCACCGCCCATAATTTGAACGTCATAGTGACGCTGACCAAGTGTGCGCTTTGCTGCTTCTCGGACCACGGCATAGGCCTCTGGCAGAATCGAATCGAGGGACTCGCCATCGGCAGCGCGCCTCTGAAATGCACTGGTCTGATCGCGCAGTTCGGCATCGGAGAGCGCGCTTATGCGGGCCTCTTGGGCATTAACAGCATCAACGACCTTGCCCAGCTCGCGAAGGAGTCGTCCTTCACCGGCACGCATGATCTTGTCTAAAAACGCTGACATGGCCTAAAACCTTTCGAGAAGCATCGAGCTTGCGCCTCCTATCGTAGAGGTTGGGCCACGCAAGCGGTAACTGAGCCAACCACGTGACATCCCGCTGCGGTGAGGGCTCGAGCGGCCTCACGCAGGGTCGCCCCCGTAGTCACGACATCATCGATTAAGACAAGGTCAGCCCTGGGAATCACACCAGCACGTAAGCGCATCGCCCCATTCATATTTTTTGCTCTCTGTGCACTATGCAGACCCGACTGATCTCTGACAGGTCGTGCTAATTCGAGGGCATTAATGACGGGCAGCGAAGTTTGTTGAGCGATCTGACCAACAATGTCAATGATGAAACCCCGCCCCCTGCGTCGTTTAGATAAAAGCGAGGATGGAATTGGAACCAATGCAATATCTAAGTCAGAGAAATCTGCTTGTGATAAAACGTGAATAATCGATTCCACAATCAGGACATCTGCGCCTTTAATTCCATTCTCTTTCGCTGCTAAAAGTATTTTACTTGCAGTGGGTGAATAGATGATTGCTGAATGAACTTTAAGCGAAGATATGTGTCTTATATAATAATGCGGGTGCCACTCTCTGCGACAGGTAGAGCAAATTGATAAACCAATTTTATTACAGCCAAAACAACGAATAGGAAAGATTAGTTGACCTAGTTCATGAATCACATGCATCTAGATACGATATGCCTAGAGGTGCTCCAACTATTTGAGGTTGTGGAAACTATTCACGAAAATCATCGGGTATAAGTTTAATTAGTCTGGCATCAATTCCACTGCCAATGTGGCGAGGTATAGTCAATACAAAGTGAGCACCTTTTCCTGGGCGACCCCATGCTTCTAGTTCACCGTTGTGAAGTCGAGCATCTTCTAGTGCAATTGAAAGTCCTAATCCAGTACCACCTCTTGTTCGAGCACGCGAAGGATCAGCGCGCCAAAAACGATCGAACACACGGGGAAGAGCACTCTCGTCAAGTCCAATCCCGTAGTCACGAATACCAATCGCTACATCTTTCTCACTTCCCACGATTGTGATTGCAATTGGTTTTTCTTCTGCGTGATCAATTGCATTTGTGAGCAAATTGCGCAATATACGCTCCACACGGCGAATATCTGCCGACAATGTGATGTTTTCAGAAATGCTATATATACGCAGATCGGTTGAGTGTCTCTTAGCAACCCAGTCAAGGTCTTCAGCACATCGCTTGACCAAGGCAACCATGTCAAACTCAACTGACTCAAGCTCGGCGACTTCGGCATCAAAACGACTAATTTCAAGTAAGTCTTCAAGTAAACGTTCAAAACGATCTAATTGGGCAACCATGAGCTCACTACTCCTGGCAAGTATGGGATCAAAACTTTCCCCAAATGAATTAATTACCTCTGAAGCCATTCTTAATGTAGTTAAAGGTGTTCTAAGTTCATGCGAAACGTCAGAAACAAAGCGCTGCTGTACTCGTGACAAGTTTTCAAGGCGTGTAATCTGCTTTTCGAGAGACTCTGCCATTTCATTAAATGCATTTCCTAACGTCGAAATTTCATCTTGTGATCGAACATTCATTCTTTGTCTAAAATCACCAGCCGTAAAATCAGTTGCAATTCGTGCTGCTTCTCTAACTGGTCTTACTACCTGGCGTACTACCAGCCAGGTGATTAAAAGAATCAATAAGACCAAAAATAATCCGGTGAGATACAAGTAATTTTGAATTAATACCAAAGTCGCATTCTGATTTGTTAAGGAAAATAGCATGTACATTTCATATGAACCTGCATGTGGAATAAAAACTTTTTGCCCAATAGCTAAGCCAGGTATATTTTCGCCACCAATATAATTAACGCGTATATATTTCCACTCTAAATTTTCACTTTTGCGCACACTTTTACGTAAGGCATTTGGAATTGATTGTAAGTCAACCGAGTTGGAGGAACGTTCGTAATCGGCTTTATAGGTATTTCCTGGACTTCGAAGAAGAATAACTTCCCGCGCATTTTCATTTGTGGTTAACGTGGTGGCCGAACTGATCACACCATCGACAACTTTCTTGATTGCAGCATCGCTTTGGTACTGAGCTATTACAAAGCGGTACTGTGCACTAAATATGGTCGACCGAGCTTCGATGAGAGCAGAATCGATATTTACCTTTTTAATTCCACTAGATAACTGCGAATTGAGCGCTGAACCTGCTATGTAGATGACTGTAAGGGAAAGCACGAGAGTCGAAATAATGACTTTAAACGCAAGCGAATTCCTAACTGTTGCAAGCACTCGGTTCATATTTAGGAGCCGCCCATAACTCCAGCTTTGTATCCAACACCTCGTACCGTCACCACAATCTCTGGCCGCTCAGCATCGTGTTCAATCTTGCTACGTAGCCGTTGTACGTGCACGTTAACTAACCGCGTATCGGTTGAGTGTCGGTATCCCCATACTTCACTCAGCAGAGCATCACGAGTAAATACTCGACCTGGCTCTTTCGCCAATGCAACTAATAAATCAAACTCTAGGCGTGTGAGGAAAATCTGCTTGCCAGCGCGTAATACTTGGTGGGCTTGAACATCAATTGCTAAATCTCCAATAGTTATGAGACCTGAGATATCGGCATTAGTTCGTCGTAATCGAGTGCGAATTCGGGCAACAAGTTCAGATGGGTGCCTAAAAGGCTTTACCATGTAATCATCAGCACCAGCCTCTAGTCCTTTTACAACATCGTGAGTATCGCCTTTTGCACTCAGCATGATTATTGGGACCATAGATTCAGCACGAATTAATCTGCACACTTCAATTCCATCTAAACCTGGAAGCATGACATCTAGCAGTACCAAATCTGGTGGATTATTTCTAAAAACCTCAAGAACTTCATCTCCACGACTTACTAAATCTACGTCAATACCTGCCCCGGTTAAAACGATGCCAAGCATTTCGCTAAGGTCTTGATCGTCGTCGACGACCATAACCAAAGTCATTAGCTACCGTGCTCCCAAGAGTTCAAGTACATATCCTGTGCAGGTGTTAGAACATCGATATGTCCACCCATACTGATTAACTTAAGGCTTGCAACTTCCTTATCGATATAAGTTGGAACGTCATGGACACCTGGCTTTAGATTCTTGGCTTCTTTAACTAAATACTCAGCAGTGAGTGCTTGATCTGAGAAAGACATATCCATCACTGAGGCTGGGTGACCTTCAGCTGCACCAAGGTTAACTAATCGGCCTTCGGCCAAAAGGAGCAAACGACGGCCATCTGCAAGGACATATTCATCGGTTTGATGACGCATCTTCACATTCTTAACCTTGGCATTCTGCTCTAACCACGCAACATCGATTTCAATATCAAAGTGCCCTGAGTTGGCCATAATTGCGCCATCCTTCATAACTGCAAAGTGCTCATTGCGTAGTACATCACGATTACCAGTAACTGTGATGAAAACATCACCAACCTTTGCGGCCTCAAGCATTGGCATTACTCGGAATCCCTGCATCATTGCATCAAGTGCCTTAGTTGGATCTATCTCGGTAACAATTACATCAGCGCCCATTCCCTTTGCGCGTTCTGCTACGCCTTTTCCACAATAACCAAATCCAGCAACTACGAGAATTCTGCCCGCGAGTAAGAAGTTCGTTGAGCGAAAAACTGCATCCAGCGTTGATTGACCAGTTCCATAACGATTATCAAACATATGCTTTGTGTCAGTGTCGTTCACTGCAATCATTGGGAATTGAAGTGCGCCATCTTTAGCCATCTGGTTGAGGCGAATTACACCTGTTGTTGTCTCTTCGCATCCACCAGCAATGTTTGGGATTAATTCCTTACGTGTTGTATGCAATGTATTAACTAAATCGCAACCATCGTCAAAAACTTGGTGTGGCTCTATGTCAAGTGCGGCGTTAATGTGTACGTAATATCCATCGCGGTCAATTGCATTGCGCGCAAATACGCTGATTCCATATTCGTGGACAAGGGCAGCAGCGGTATCGTCTTGAGTTGAAAGAGGATTCGATGCACACAGTGCAATTTCTGCGCCACCAGCTTTTAAAACTCGCATGAGATTAGCGGTCTCTGTTGTTACATGCATACAAGCAGCAATACGTACTCCAGCAAATGGTTGAGATTTTTCAAAGCGTTCGCGAATCTGAGCCAAGACAGGCATGTTGCGCTCTGCCCACTCAATGCGCTTACGACCCTGTGATGCTAATGAGGCATCAGCGATGTCATGGCGTGGAAGAGTTGCTGTAACTGGTACGTTCACGAAAAGCTCCTTTGGCTGAGGTTCTGTAGGTGCCAAGGTTACTGCCCGCAGTGGCAAAGTGCAGAGTTGAAGGCGGTTTCTAGCCCCTAATGAGCCCGAGAACTTCATCACGCAAAGCTGCCATTTCGCCCTGGCTCTTAGCTTCAACGTTCAGACGTAGCATGGGCTCGGTATTGGAGGGTCGAAGATTGAACCACCAGGTATCCCCATTGATTGTTAAGCCATCCAAATGATCTGTAGTGACGCCGGGCTTACTAGAGAAAGTATTTTCAACAAAGGATGTAACTGCTTCAGCGTCGTGAACTGCGGAATTTATCTCTCCACTGAGTACATACCGTTGATACGGCTTAAGAATTTCTGACATCGATTGGTTGCTCATACCTAAAGCAGCGATTGCATGTAACGCCGCAAGTGCTCCGGAGTCTGCTCGCCAAAACTCATCGAAGTAGAAATGGCCTGAGTGTTCACCGCCAAAAATAGCTCCACTCTCAGCCATCATTTTTTTAATATAGGAATGTCCAACTCGGCTCCGTAGTCCGATACCGCCATTTTCTTCAATAGTCTCTAAAACCGCTCGTGAAGAGATTAAGTTATAAATAATTGTTGAACCTGGATGCTTAACCAGTTCACGATGTGCAATTAATGAAGTTAAATCTGAGGGATTGACAGCTGTACCGTTTTCATCTACCAAAAAGCAACGATCTGCATCGCCATCGAAGGCTAAACCGAGGTCGGCCTTGTTTTCCTTAACTGCGCGCTGTAGATCAACTAAGTTAGCCGGTTCTATTGGATTGGCTTCATGGTTTGGAAAGCTGCCATCTAGTTCAAAATACATCGGAACCATTTCGCAGTTAAGCCGAGCAAAAATAGCTGGCGCAGTGTGGCCCGCCATGCCATTGCCGGCATCGATAACTATTTTGAGCGGGCGAATATTTGTAAGGTCGACTAAAGATAACAAGTGATCTACGTACTCTTCTAGCATGTCTCGATTACTTTCAACCCCAACTGAGCGGATTTCTAAGGGTGAACCAGCGCGAACAAAGTTTTCAATTGTTAATAGGCCCGATTCTTTGCCTATCGGACGTGCGCCGCTTAAACAGAGTTTGATTCCATTGTAGGCAGCAGGATTATGGCTAGCGGTAAACATTGCACCTGGTAGTCCTAATTTGCCAGCGGCAAAATACAACATGTCTGTTGATGCAAGTCCCATTCTTATGACATCCATACCTTGGGAAGTGACTCCTGCGGAAAATGCATCAGCTAGTACAGGTGATGATGGCCGCATATCTTGACCAATGACAACAGTGCCGGGTTCACGCACTTGTTGTAAGAATCGTGCAAAAGCAAGACCAGTTGCAAAAGTAAAATCTGGAGTGATTTCAGTTTCAACAAGGCCACGAATATCGTAGGCTTTAAAAATTTGTGGAATTGAATTCATGCGTGATCTTAAGAAGGAACGGCACGAAGATGGCCGCGTCGACCGATCTGTGATTGTGGTGTCTCATTAAGCGTTGTCACATCATCTTGTGTATCTGGTAATACAACTTCCCGAACCGCATCTGCGATTGCCATTAAATCATCCTCGGATGGTCCACGAGTTTCAGACGATAGTTCTTGTTTGATAACACTCCAGCCATGTGGAACTTTCAGTCGCTCTCCATGCATAACACAGAGGTCGTAAGCATGCGGTTCGCTAAATGTTGCTAATGGGCCCACTACGGCAGTTGACTCTGCATAGATATATGTCAACGTCATTGTTGCGTTAGATCGGCAG
Organism: Streptomycetaceae bacterium; assembly: GCA_007279945.1. Classification (GTDB taxonomy): domain Bacteria; phylum Actinomycetota; class Actinomycetes; order Nanopelagicales; family Nanopelagicaceae; genus Planktophila. The sequence goes on from QYPG01000038.1 coordinate 9,609, forward strand.
CCAACTCGAGAACAGCCGCGTCCTAACTTTGCCTGAGAGCTCATACAAAGAAGATTAGTGGGCAGGGCCCACTTTTCTGGGGATTCTCAGGGATTTAATACACGAATGTTTGAATGTGGAATCTCAACTTTAGTTAGCGTGCTCCCTGGAGTAATAGGGAAATATCCATAACCGTTGTCTGAAGCTACTAAGGCGCTCGCGAAACTATCTTTGCTCGCCTGCATGATAGTTAGCGAACGAGCCAACTGTGGGGCACGCCAGATGGCAATGTCACTTCCTCTAATTGTGGAGCGGACGGTCTTTCCATTTATTAGGGTGACTTCGATTTTGACTGCAATTGCATCACCAGCAAAGACGATGACTGGCATTAGGCCCGTAATCGCAATCTTCATCGGCCCTAGGGCTTGGACCGGGGTGCTCCAAACAAAATCCTTATGTGTTTTGGTATTCACCGTAGATGAAACGGAGGCAACGATTGGTTGGTCGCTAGTTATGCGAAGTGCAAATACACTCGCTGCAATCTTTGGAGCTAGCGAGAGTTCCATCACTTTGCCCGCCGAAAGCTGATGTGAACTAAAACCAACTGGCACAAAACGCCCATCAGAAGAGAGGACTTCAGCGGTAAAACTTGCCCCACTCTCAGATGTGGTCATAATTCTTAATGTGTGGGTACTAACAGATTTATTTTTGCCTTTAGTGATTTGATTTGGAATTGCTGGAATCATCAATACCTTACTTGCGTTGATGATGGGATTTACTAAATCGCCTCCGAGAGCCTTTAAGCCAGAGCCTTGCTCATCAATCATAAACGCATTAATCCGCCCAGATCGTGGAGCGACATGAACAACTAAATCTCTATCTCCGGTTGCTAAAGTATCAAGTGAAAGAGATAAATAACTCTTAGATTTTATGTTGAGTGATTTTATTGGCTGCTTTCCATTTTCTGAAAAAGCTTGAATATCCACAATTGCATTACTCAAGCCGCTATTCACCACAATCAATCGTCCCCGTGAGGTTATATCTGATCGTCCACCAACAAACCACTGTGATGTGGCTGGCCCTGAACAAATTACTCCACCTGCCCAACTTCCTGAACGACTCTGCCAATCAACTGATGTGGCACTACCAGAAGTGATAACTAACGGGTCTCTTATTACTGGGAATCGTAAAACTTTGAAGGCCACTGTATGGCTACTTCTATTTGATAAAAGTTGATATGTAGTTTTCTTCGATGATAGCGAGATCGCAGATGAAAGCCCGGGCAAGGTTGGCGGACATACAACTGCAGGATAAGTCTCGGAGTAGCCCTTTGTAGTGATCGAAGAAGTAAAGGTTGTTGCGATAGCAAAAGACAGAGTTAGGATTCCTAAACTTATAAGTGAGTTTTTGAATTTCATGCTAATTCCTTTTCGGAAATCTCACGTTTACGGCGCCCGGCAGGAAGCGCAAGAATAATTACAACTACCCAGATGATTACTCCAAGAGATAACCAAGCTCGGCGTATGGTGCCATCGTGAATTAAGGAGATCTCGCCAGCTTCAGTCGCAGAAAATATGGGCAAGCCAAGTTCGTTTTCTGTACGCGAAAGCCGATACCCATTCTCTAAAATCTGCCACGAACGATCATATGCTTCAGTAACTGTGACTGTGCCTTCAGATGGAACAGTAGTCCGAGCTCCAACTTCACCGGCTTCCAAGATTTGTTGAGCTCCATCCGGAGAAGTGAATATCAGACGACCAATTACACCACTCACTTTCCATACGACTCCTGCTGAGGTAGCTGATGCGCGAGCAAAACCACCAAGGCCGTCAATGGTCTGAATAACATTTGGATCAAATGGAGTCTTTACAAAAACATATTTAATTCCATATTGCGCTAATACTTTGCTACTTGTGATTCCAGTTCCATCAAGTAGCGATTGAGCTGCATTAACCAGAGCCGGTAATTGACGAGGTGCAATATCTGGCTCACCTAACTCTATATCGGCTCCACGTGAAATGTAATACTGCACGGCTTTCGAGCCCTCACTACGGACTTCTCGTAGAACTAAAATCTTAGTACCGTGTTCAGCGCTTAAGAAAGCTGGCATGACTGTTGGGCTATTGCTTTGTACCGGAGAGTTTGCGCCAGCGCTTATTGACCAACCTAAAGTTAAAATCGAATACATCGCAGTTGTTAATAATAAAAGTGCGGCTAAAATATGCCTAAAATGGATATTGCTAGTAAGAAGAATAGCGCGCAGTCGATCAAGAATAACTACCCCAGCAGTTGCTGCAGAGATAGTTGCTCCAACAAGAAAACTTCCCACCCAAACGCGCGAAGTTGCGGAGTTTCCATGTGCAGAAATTGTAAATGCAGAGAAGAAAACGGATGCGGATAGAAAGCCAATTCCGTATTGAGAGATTAATCGAGCAGAGCTCGATGAAAAGAGCGAAACGATAAGAATGAGAAGTATCGGGCTTATTATCCACCAAGGCATCGCGCCTCCTCCGCCAGGATTGGCTAAGAGCACGAGATTGGTGTGACCTCCAGCCGCACTTATTCCAGGCTCGGTTAGGAATCGAGAGGGATAGATAAAGGCTTCAAAAGAATAGGGGGCAGTTAAGAGCAGTGGCAGAAAAACTAAAGTTAAACGTTTATAGAGGCGCTCTAAGAAAAGTTTCTTGTTTGGTTCGACTCTAAAACTTTGATAATCAAAGAGAATTGCAGTTGCCGCACTCCAAAAAGCGATGATAAAACTTACTAATGTGAAGGCGTAAAGGAGCGCAAAGAGAGCAGATATACCGAACACCCGTCGCCAACTATGCAACTCAATTAATTTCCAGTCCCAGAGAAGGAGGGGAATCTGTGGTCCAATGATGAGAACTGCCACAGTGCCCAAACGCCCTGAGTTAATCGCTGCAATTGCGACCGGAGAAATCGCATACAAAAAACTGGCGGGAGTACTGATCCAGTTATTAGATGTGAAGCGCTTAAAAAGCCTCGAGACCGACCACATCATTATTACTGGGGCGCTCAGAAAAATGAAGGTAATTAGCAAGCTAGCTTTACCAAGAAACAGGGTTGCGCCGATTGCTAATAAAGCAATCCATGGAGGCGAAGCGTTAGAGCTTCCCATTCCGACTTGATGCCAAGACTCAAAATATGCACCCCATAAATCTCGGGCGCCACTAGGGGAAGCGGGCAGCGCTCCACCAATTAATGATCCCAATCTATTCCGAGAAGATAGCAGTGTGAATATTCCTAAGACCACGAAACCCAGAACTTGCGGTTTACGAAAAACCCCAAACCACTGATGCGATTTACTGGGCACTAAAAGATCATCATCTTCATGTGGATCCAGATTTGGTTTTGAAGCTTCATCACTACTTGGTAGTAAGAAAATTCTAACTTTATCAACTAGACGAGAAGCTCCTAAGCGAAGTTGTGACCAGCGCGGTGGAATAAAAGCAGAGATAATTCGAGCCGATACAAAACGTTTTGCTTTTCTGGCCTTGCGCGCCTTAAAAATCAGACTTGGTCGAATTATCAAATAAGCAATAGCTAGTAATTCATCACTGGCATAACCTGGAAGTTTTGCTAATAAATAGCCAATAGAACGCAGTAAGGCTGCACTTAATAGCTGAACAGTTAGCCAAGGAATCATCCACCAGGAAGAGTTTGCAAGTAATACATATGCAGCATTGCGGCGATCTAGCAATAACGGGCGATGCAAGAATGCTCCTGCCACATCCACAATGCGCCTTTCGGTGGCCGATGCTTGCGCATGAAACGCAACGGCTTTTGTGGTGACCAGAACAGAGTGGCCCGCAACTCTTGCCCGCCAGCCGAAATCAACATCGTCACGAAAAAGCGATAGGTTTACATCGAATCCACCGATTTCCTCAAAAATATCACGACGAATTAATGCGCCCGCTGTGCTTACTGCAAGTACTTCGTGAATTCCATCGTGCTGGCCTTGGTCGTACTCAAGTGGTTCTAACCCTGTCCAACGCGCACCATTGCCAGCAATACTTATTCCTGCTTCAAGTAGATGTGTGCGGTCATGCCAACCAAGAAGTTTTGGCCCCACCATTGCAACTTGTGGGCGGTCTTGAATGGACTCCAATAAATATTCCAGCGCAGTCGACGCCGGTGCGCAGTCATCGTGAATGATCCAAATCAATTCACTTTTTTCATCTGCACGATGCTTCATCGAATCGACTGCTAACGTCACTGCTTCGCCAAATCCACAATCGCGCTCAGCATTAATTACAGGAATATGTGCAGATTTTAAAAGTTGCCTCGATGCATCGATAGATGAAGTATCGACCGCAATCACATGATCGATAGGGCGTGTTTGTGAAGATAACGCGGCAACAGTTTCGGGCAACCACAATTCACCATCATGTGTAACGATGATCGCGGTAACGCGATATGAATCTAATGCCGCTTGTGCAGCCATAGTTCTAACCCGCTTAAGGTTGCAGTATTAGGCGGTGCGTCGCTTAAGGCGACGGCGTTCGCGCTCTGATAATCCGCCCCAAATTCCAAAACGTTCGTCGTGTGCAAGAGCGTATTCCAAACACTCAGCGCGAACATCGCATGAAAGGCAGACGCGCTTTGCTTCGCGAGTTGAACCGCCTTTTTCTGGGAAAAATGCTTCTGGGTCGGTTTGAGCACATAAGGAGCGCTCTTGCCACGAGAGCTCTACGTTCTCTCCATTAGTTAATGTAATTTTAGGGCCAGTCGCGGGGATCGGGGAGTTCGTGGCTTCAGGTCGGATCGGCATTCCGATTCTCCTTAGGAGCTTTGTGTCTCGTCCCTCGTGGAAAAGACTTACTTAAGAGTGAATTACACGCGTGTAAGTCCCATATGTCAAGTTAAATCAGTACCGATATAGGACTAATTGTGAGAAAAACTAGCCTGGAATCGAGAGAATCTCATCCTTTGTCACAAATGAGGCGATTATTGTTGAATTTTCTGAAATACCTGCACCTGTTGTAACAAAAGAATCACTCACAATGGCACCAGCCCCTATGTGCGCACCATCTTCAACTATGGAGCCTGAGACATGCGCCCCGGCACCCACGAATGCTTTCGCGCCGATACAAGAGCCTTGGTCAATTATCGCAGTGGCATCCACTGAGGCTGTACTCATAATCAGTTTCTCTATCGTATGTGATGCAACATCGGCCTGGAGTAGCGCCCTGGAATCTGCATAGCCCTTGACTAGATCAGTCGAGCCTTTTAGCAATGCCTTTGGAGTACCTATATCTAACCAATAGGAGTCATCGATAAATCCAAATAATCTTCCGTGATTAGAAATCAACTGTGGAAAAACTTCACGCTCAACACTGATAACAGTTTCTCGTGGAATAGATTTAATTATCTCTGGGCTAAAAACATAGCAGCCTGCATTAATTGTATGCGTGATTGGATTCTCCATTTTTTCTAAAAAGGCAGTTATGCGGCCATCTGCATCTGTCGGAACGCAGCCATATCCACGTGCATCCTCAACTGATGTTAAGTGCAGAGTTATATCTGCTCTATTCTCCTCATGCTGGCGAATCTGTTCACTTAAATTATGTGAACTTAAAACATCACCATTGAAGACAACAATTGGTTCACTGGAATCTAAAAACTGAGCCGCATTGGCGATTGCTCCACCTGTACCAAGAGGTACTTTTTCAACGGCGTATATTAAATTCATCCCCCATTTAGAACCATCGCCAAAATATGGAGTGAAAAGTTCGGAGAGATAAGAGGTTGCAAGGACAACAGTCGTAATTCCCGCATTTCGTGCCATAGCCAGTTGATGTTCAGTAACTGGCAATCCGGCAACGGTGAGCATTGGCTTTGGCGTGTTTTTTGTGAGTGGCATTAAGCGAGTTCCGAACCCACCAACGAGAAGAATTCCAACGGCCATTCTTAAGCCTCTAAGCGTAAAACTGCATCTTTTATGTGGGCATCGGTTGCAGTTAATGCAATACGAATATAGTTCTCGCCTTTTTCTCCATAAAAACTTCCGGGTGTTGCAAGAATTCCTTTGTGGGCTAACCACTCAACACTTGCCCAACCATCTTCATCTCGAGTACACCAGATATAAAGTCCTGAATTACTAAATTCGATTTTGAAACCAACCGCCTCAAGTGCAGGGCGCAATAAATCTCGTCGTGCGTTGTATCTTGCACGTTGCGCAGCTACGTGCTCATCATCGGCTAGCGCTATTGTCATCGCCTTTTGAACTGGAAGCGGGACGATCATTCCAGCGTGTTTTCTAAACTCACGAATTCGTGCAATCAATTTCGAATCACCAATTATAAATGCTGCTCGATAGCCCGCCAATGATGAACGTTTTGAGAGAGAATGCACAGCTAATATGTTTGTGTTATCTCCACCAGTTTGTGACAAAACAGAAATTGATTTGGCGGTGTGATCAAACTCTAAATAGCACTCATCAGAAACTAGAGTTGCTCCAGAATTGCGCGACCAACTAATACAAGCATTAATTTCATCAACACTATGCACTCGACCAGTTGGATTTGATGGTGAGTTTAACCAGGCCACATCTGCAATCGGCCAAAGTGATGGATCGATACCAACTGGAATTGATTGTGCCTGTCCAATCAAAGCCCCTACGTGATAGGTCGGATAGGCTATCTCTGGAATCAAAACTTTTTTAGCTTCTAGAATTGTAGGAAGCCAAGCAACTAGTTCTTTTGAACCGATAACCGGTAAAACATCAAAATCTCCAGTAGCGCTAAGTCGCTCACGTGCCCATAATGAAATCGCTGCACGCAGCTCTGGTGTGCCTGCCGTCAACGGATAACTGGGCGAATTTGATGCATCCCTAAAAGCCGCCTGAATAAAATCAGGCGTTGGATCAACTGGAGTACCTTGAGATAAATCAATAATCCCGCCAGGGTGCGAGCGCGCAATCTCGCCAAATGGGGCCAATGCATCCCACGGAAAATCAGGGAGCGGCGAGCGCAAGGGGTATTACTCGCTCTTTGGAGGCATAGCGCTAATAAAAGTATGGTCCGTAGTGGTAGGACCCATTTTGGCAGCTCCCCCTGGTGAGCCGATTTCAACAAAGAACTCTGTGTTGACTTTGCCGAACTCAACCCACTGTGGTGGAACATCATCCTCATAGTAAATAGCTTCTACAGGACATACTGGCTCACATGCGCCACAGTCGACGCACTCATCAGGCTGGATATACAACATGCGCCCGCCTTCATATATGCAGTCCACGGGACACTCAGCGATGCATGACTTGTCCTTAACATCGATACATGGCTCTGCAATTATGTACGTCACTGGGGCGCCTCCACACTTATAGGAATAGGTTGATTCTAATCGCATAGCGCCATTGCGCGCGATATTAGAGCCAAGGTTTATCGTTGAGCCATGTCACAGGATCTTGCTAACCAGTTGGAAGCCTTGATCGGCACGCGTGTGACAATTCGCTTGCATGATGCAGGTGGTGGATTTCGCGACATCGTGGGGGTTCTTGAGAGCGGGACTTCCTTGAGAAATCGACATGGTCAGTTAATTGAGTTCTCACACAGTGAGATTTTTATCTGGCGCCAAGTTATTGCTAAAGCATAAGTGGAGATAATTTAAGCTGGAAGTAGAACCGCTAGGAGAAGGCAAAGGACGCCTAAGTTTATAAGTGAGATTCCTATGGGTGTGCCCTCAATTAAGAACTCCTGACCAAATCCTGGAAATCCTGCACGCACTGTGACAACCAACCATGCAATTGCGGCAACTGATTTGTATGCTCGGCCTCCCCAAGTTCGCCCAATACTCCAAATGCCAGCAACCGTGGAAACCAAACTAAGTGCTAATCCATAAGGTGCTAGAGATGAATGGATAAAGACAGATGCAAGCGCCAGTGCAGCGCCAATGATGAATGAGTATATGTATCTCATTTACACAACGATCCCTGCAGTTAAATCTCTCTCCCGACCTTGATCATCAAATGGTGCACACTTGTCGCCTCTAACAAGTGTGTAGTACTCATGTCCCCAGACTTGAAGACCTAAATTATTTGAGAGGGCAAAAAATGGGCCATCTAACGCAATCTGAGTTTCATGTGCCTTCATCGCTAAGATTTTCTTATCAACATAATCATTTCCATCAATTAAAGTTGTAACAGATGAATCATCTTTAGCAAATGGAACATCTTCAATATTGTCAGAACCAAAGAAATCTGAACCGACCTCTTTCATGGCAGCCATTCCCGCGGCAATTACCGACTTGGGTATCGTGTTCCAATAGATTTTTTGAATCTTCCAAGTTGAAAGCTCGCTAGCTCTCATTGCAACACGATGCGCTTGGATATGGTCAGGGTGCCCATAGCCACCGATTTCATCATAGGTAATCAAAATATGTGGTTTCACTTCATCGATTATGTCAACTAGCTGCCCCGCTGCACTGTCGATATCAACCTGCCAAAATACATCCGGTCGCTCATTTTGTGGTGCACCCATCATGCCGCTATCTCGGTAATTGGCTAAGAACCTATGGTCACTAACGCCAAGTGCTTTCATAGCTTCCTTAAGTTCGATCTCGCGGTGAGCGCCAAGTTGATCTTCATTGGAGCTGGCTAAGTGCAACAAACCAGGAACTAGAATTTCTCCCTCTTCGCCACGAGTACATGTGATTAATGTGACTTGTGCTCCCCGATCGGCATAAAGCGCCATCGTTGCCCCGTTATTAATTGTCTCATCATCTGGGTGTGCATGTACAAGAAGGATTCGATAACCTGCATATGAACTTTGCATTAGTACACCTCTAATTCTGGTTCGATATTTTCAACCCACGCTAGTACTCCGCCGCTCACATGACTTGCTTTCTTGTGACCTGCTGATTTAAGAATATTTAAAGCAGTTGCCGAGCGTATTCCAACTTTGCAGTAAAGAATAATGTTTTTATCCATTGGCAGAGATGCCATTGCGCTTCCATCAAAAAATTTAGCTAAAGGAATTAAAATGGAACCTGGAATTCGAACTATTTCGAACTCGTGTGCTTCTCGAACATCTACAAGTAAGAAATTCCCACCTTGATCAATGCGATCTTTGAGGTCAAAAACTGAGATTTCGTCACTACTCGGACTGGCACAGAATGCTTCGTAGTCGTCTAATAATTGGAGTTGGCGTGCGTTTTGACTACATAAGTCACACTTGGGATCTTTTTTGAATTCAATCTTCTCGAAACTCATTTCTAAAGCGTTGTACATTATTAAATTTCCAATGAGGGCAGTCCCAATTCCCGTAATAATTTTTATCGCCTCTGTTGCTTGAATTGCTCCAATCGTTGCACACAGCACGCCAAGAACTCCTGCCTCTGCGCAGCTTGCAACATCAATAGCAGGCTGCGGGTGTAGACACCTGTAGCAAGGGCCATGCTCGGCCCAAAAAACAGTGGCTTGACCGTCAAAGCGATAAATAGAGCCCCACACATATGGTTTACCCAAAAGCACTGCCGCATCATTTATCAAATATCTTGTTGCAAAATTATCCGTGCCATCGATAATCAAGTCGTACTGCCCCAGAATTTCTAAGGCGTTGATCCTGCTCAATTCAACATCATGCACAACAACTTTGATCAATGAATTAATCTTAAGAATCGTCTCGCGCGCACTTACTGCTTTGCTTATACCAACATCACTTTCGCCATGAAGAATCTGCCGCTGAAGATTGGTTTCATCTACAACATCAAAATCAACAACACCTAGCGTGCCGACTCCTGCTGCAGCTAAATACATCAATACGGGCGAGCCCAAGCCGCCGGCACCAACACATAAGATTTTGGATTTTTTAAGCCGTTCTTGGCCAATTGTTGAAATATCCGGCAGCGCTAAGTGGCGGCTATAGCGACGTGATTCTTCGGTGCTCAGCACGCTGCCTTGTTTAACAAGTGGCGGAATTTCCATAGAAGAGTGATTCTGCCGTACGATTCACCTAATGACTACCGCAGACACTTCAAATAAGCCTCGTCTACCTCGTGATGAGCGTCGAGCCTTACTTCTATCGGCTGCCTTAGAAGTCTTTACTGTTGCGGGATACCACTCGGCGGCCATGGATGAAATCGCTGATCGCGCAAATGTAAGTAAGCCAGTTCTTTATCAACATTTTCCTTCAAAACTCGATCTCTATTTAGCGGTTTTAGATTTACACATTGATTCACTGGTCTTTGAGATCCAAAAAGCAATTGCATCCACGCCAGATAATGCAAATCGTGTTCATGCAACCGTAGATGCATATTTTACTTTTATTGAAAAAGAAGGTGAAGCGTTCAGGCTCCTCTTTGAGAGTGACATGAGTGTGGAACCGTCAGTCCGTGAGCGATTGAATCGTATGACTTATGACTGTGCAGCTGCAGCAAGTGCCGTCATTTCCATTGATACAGGACTTCCAAAAGAGGCTTCGATGCTCCTGGGTGTAGGAATGATTGGATATGCGCAAGTTACAGCACGTCACTGGCTAGATCGAGATAGCACCTTGACCCGCGAGCAAGCAGTAGAGCTCGTCAACAACCTCATGTGGAGAGGTATTTCAGGTTTCCCACGCAATTAAAGGCCGATAGGATTAGTTCTATGAGTACAAAGAAAATCGACTCCGCTGTAAAATCAGAGGTCAGAATCGCTGTAGCACGTGTTGCCTCAGATCTATTTTTCGAGAGCGCCCAAACTGCAGCGGAAATCAAGAGCGCAGTTGCCGATGCACTTGCATCTGGTAAGCCATTGACGTTAACCGATATTCGTGGCCACGAGATCATTGTTCCAGCAGACAAAATCGGCTATGTCGAGGTCGGCGAAGCCGCATCTCGTCGCGTCGGTTTCGGCGCTGCATAACGTGGCAAATACTTTCGCCGATCTTCCTCTTCGTCCCGAAACGATTGAAGCTCTTCATGCGCACGGTTTCATTGCACCCTTTGCGATTCAAGAAATGGTGCTACCAATTGCTCTCAGTGATGGTGATGTCATTGGCCAAGCAAAGACTGGTACTGGAAAAACTTTAGCTTTTGGAATTCCAGTTATAGAGCGCGTAATTGCGCCGAATGATGCAGAGTGGGCAGATTTTTCAAACAAGGGAATGCCGCAAGTGTTAATCGTTGTTCCAACGCGCGAACTGTGTACGCAAGTCACACGCGATATTGAAGAGTTAGCTGCCAGTCGTGGAATCAGAACGTTAGCTGTTTATGGGGGCCGTGCCTTCGAGCCTCAAATTGAAGCTCTGCACGCTGGTGTGGAGATCGTTGTTGGAACGCCTGGGCGTCTTTTAGATTTATCTCGGCAAGGTCAGCTAAAGCTTAAAGAGGTTTCTCGCTTAGTGCTAGATGAGGCCGATGAGATGTTGGATCTTGGATTCTTACCCGATGTTGAAAAGATTTTAGCTAATACTCCTAACAGAGCTCAGACGATGCTCTTTTCGGCCACAATGCCGGGCGACATCATCGCGCTTGCGCGCCGCTTTATGAATCAACCCACACATATTCGTACTCAAGATAGCGAAGACGAAGGCGCAGTTGTCACTCGTATTAAGCAGCACGTCTTGCGGGCGCATGCCATGGATAAAATTGAAATGTTGGCCCGAATTTTGCAAGCCGATGGTCGTGGACCAACTATTGTTTTTTGTCGCACTAAGCGCACATGTCAAAAAACTGCCGACGATCTAATTGAGCGTGGCTTTCGCGCCGCCACAATTCATGGTGATTTAGGTCAAGGTGCACGCGAAAAGGCTTTAGGTGACTTCAAGGGTGGAAAATCTGATGTACTTGTAGCAACCGATGTTGCCGCACGCGGAATTGATATCGAAGGAATTACACACGTCATTAACTATCAATGTCCTGAAGATGAGAAGACTTATGTTCACCGTATTGGTCGTACTGCACGTGCAGGAGCCGATGGTATTGCAGTGACTTTTGTCGACTGGGACGAACTTGCACGATGGAAGATGATTAATCAAACTTTAGATCTGGGTTTAACTGAACCTGAAGAGACTTATTCTTCATCTCCACATCTCTATGAAGTTCTTGATATTCCGACTGGTTCTACTGGACGAATGACTAAATCTAAACCTGTTGTAAGAGTTGAAAGTAAAGCACCCGTAAAACGTGCACTAGCTAAGGCAACATCCCCAAAAGAAAAAATAGAGCGCACTAGGACGAGAACCAAAAAGTTTAAAGAAAGCTAAGCCACAACAAAAATTCGAATTGCATCAACGAGCATCTGTACAGCGATGGCAGCAAGTAATAATCCAGCGATACGAGCAACTAGAGTCACGCCGGACTCTTTAATAACTTTCAAGATTGATGTAGAAGCCATCAGGGCACCAGCAATTGCTAAGTGGACCGCAACAATGGCGCCGATTAAACCGGCAACCATAGAAGCGTTGTCGGCCTGCTGAACAAAGATCATCGTTGCAACAATTGCTCCTGGACCAGCAAGCAGTGGAGTTCCAAGTGGGACAAGTGCAATATTTGAATCCTCGTTCGAATTTCTATTACCGCCTTTGCCGCCGGTTAAAAGATCCAGTGAAATAAGCAGAAGCAAGAGTGCGCCGGCAGCTTGAAGGGCTGCCATGGAAACATTTAAGTAACTCAAGATGAATCGGCCAAATAAGGCAAAGAGAGTGATGACAAAAAATGAAACTGATGCGGCCTTTAAAGCAAGCTTACGTCGCTCTTGTGCCGGCTTATGAGCAACCAGGGCCAAGAAAATCGGTGTTGCACCGGGTGGATCCATAATTACAAAGAGAGTTACGAAGGATTGAATTGCAAATGTGAGCGCACTTATCTGAGCTACTTTCATGCCCTCACTACCCTTCGACTATTTGATTGAGCTTCAAGTCTTTCCCACTGATCTGGACTAGTCCCATACTCACCTAACGAATTAAGTTTACCGCTTCCGTGATAGTCGCTGGCCCCGGTTATTACTAAATCAAGATCTAGGGCAATCTCACGTAACATTGCTCTCTCATCAGGGTTTTGATCGCGGTGATCAACTTCAATTCCATTTAAACCAGCATCTACTAAGCTCTTAAAATCTGAAGTTTGTAGAATTTTTCCTCTAAGTGAAGCGAATGGATGGGCGATTACTGCAACTCCCCCAGCGCTTCGAATTATTCCAATCGCAACCTCGGGAGTTGGCGCTGCATGAGAGACATAAAACTGAGAATCATTGTTGAGCATTCCTTGAAATGCCTCATCGCGAGATTTAATTATTCCTTTATTGACAAGGGCATCTGCAAGATGTGGGCGGCCTAAGGTTGCACCTTCCGGAAGTGCCTCATAAACATCCTCCATTGCAATATCTATACCAGTCTGCCGCATTTTTTCAATCATTTTTCGCATTCTGGGCAGTCGACCATCACGTGTTTCTTCAAGCATGATTTGCATCTCTGTGTGCCCACCATCAAAGAGCAACCCAAGCATATGAACGCTAATGCCATCTTCAGTTAAACAAGAAATCTCACTACCTAAAGCTAAACCAAGTGTTCCTCTTAAGCTTTCGGTCGCCTCTGCCCATCCTGAAGTCGTATCGTGATCAGTAACTCCAATAACACTCATCCCCAATGAAATAGCCTTATTAATGAGCTCTCTTGGAGAATCAGTGCCATCACTTCTATTAGTGTGAGTATGTAAATCGATCATGGTGTTATTTCGTTTTGATTTACTCGACTGCGGGTTACCACTAATACGCACCCAGTCAATATAAGTGCAATCCCCGGAAGAATTCCAAGCGGTGGTTTCTGTCCAATCCACCAAATCGCAAGAATTGAGCTCACTGGAACTTCAAAAAATATAATCAAAGAAACGATTGCGGGTGATACACGTTTCAACGCTGAATTAAACATTGTATGACCAAGAATCTGAGCACCTAAAATAAGTCCGAGAAGAATCCACCACTCACGTGCAGTGAATTGAAATAGAGGTACACCTGAAATAATAACTATTGGGAGCACTGTCACTGCGCAAATAAAATAACAAATGGTTGTGTAAGTTGTAGTCTCTAAAGTTCGCTGTGCTCTTGAACCAGCCATCATGTATAAGGCAGCTAAAGCCGCAGAGAGCAATGCAGCAATGTCACCAAGAAAAGATTTAAATGAAATATTAAGGTCTACACCAGAGATGAGTAAGACGCCAGAAAAGCTGACAATCATTCCTAGCCAAACCGATGATGGAATCTGACCCCCACTCAATTTTACAAAGAGTGCCGCAAAGATGGGTTGCAGTGCGACAAGGGCAGTCCCCGCGGCAACGGTTGTCCAGCGCATAGCAAGGAAGAAGCCAATAAAGTGAACGGCTAGAACAACACCTGCAGTAATGGCCCACGTGACTCCTTCACGGTGGGCTCGGTGCCGCAACGCAAAGGGCAGGGTTAATATCGCTCCCCCTAAATTTCTCCAAAAAATTAAAGTTGTGATTGGCATAGTGCTCATTGCAATGAGTGGGCCAGATGTACCTATTCCGATGATTCCAAGACCTAGTCGGATCAAGTCCGGTCGAGCCGGGATAGCGGTGTGACTGTCGCGATTGTGATGCCCGTTCTGCAATTGTTCTCCTGCATCCATTAGGTAAAGGTACCCTTAACCCATGAGCGGCAATCTCCTAAACCGAGTATTTCTCGCCCGTCTTGCAGGCACCGCGGTTTTTGACCCAAATGGTGATCCAGTAGGAAAGGTGCGAGATGCTGTGGCAACCCTTCGTACTAATAACTTACCTCCACGTGTTCTTGGCTTAGTTGTAGAAGTTCCACTCCGCCGTCGAGTCTTTGTTCCAATAACTCGAGTCACATCGATTGAAAGTGGTGCAGTTGTAATTACTGGATTACTAAATATGCGCCGGTATGAAACACGCCCTGGCGAAGTTTTAATTCTGGGTGACATGCTCGATCGCTCAATTACCCATGTTGCATCGGGTGAACGTGTGATAGTTGAAGACATGGGCATGGAACAAAATCGCACAGGTGACTGGCTCATTAATCGGGTTCACATCATGCGTCCTGGCCGTGGACTTCGTCGTAAAGGAGCAACCTCAACTGTTGCTTGGGAAGAAGTTATTGGCTTTGCCCATACTGAACAAAATCAAGGTGTAACAAATCTTCTTTCAACTCTTGCAAATTTGCGTGCAGCAGATCTTGCTACTGTCCTGCAAGATTTGCCGGCTAAGCGTCGTGTAGAAATTGCTGGAGCTTTAGACGACGAGCGCCTTGCAGATGTTTTAGAGGAGATGGATGAAGACGATCGCGTTGCACTTCTTGAAGCCCTTGAAGGCGAGCGAGCTGCAGATGTGCTTGGTGAAATGGATCCAGATGATGCCGCCGACTTGCTGCGAGAAATGGGACAAGAGCGCGCCGAAGCACTTTTAGAGTTGATGGAGCCCGAAGATGCTGAAGATGTCTTGCGTCTGATGAACTATGAAGATTATTCAGCGGGCGGAATGATGACTACTGAGCCAATTGTTATGAGTGCCGATTATTCTGTTGCCGATGCTTTAGCTGCCGTTCGACAAAAAGAAATTTCACCCGCCTTAGCCTCGCAAATTTATATCTGCCGCCAGCCACTTGAAACTCCTACTGGACGTTTTATCGGTACGGTTCATTACCAACGTTTATTGCGCGAACCGCCGTCAATTTTACTTGGTTCAATTGTTGATACTGACTCTAAAGGTGTGAAGCCAGATGCAACTCTGCATGAGGTTTCTTCACATTTAGCTAGTTACAACATGCTCTCACTTCCGGTGATTGATGCCAACGAACGTTTATTGGGTGCAATTACTGTCGATGACGTGCTGGACCACTTGCTGCCAGATAACTGGCGTCATGATCACCGCGAGAAATCGCCTGTCGCATATAAGGAGGTCTAAGAATGGCACGTGCATTTGGTTTAGATACTCCACGCGAAACTCGCCGTTCACTTCGACCTAACTTTGATCCAGAGACCTTTGGTCGCATGTCTGAGCGATTTGCGCGCTTCTTAGGCACTGCACGATTCTTGGTTTACATGACGGTTTTTGTACTTTCGTGGGTTGCTTGGAACGCATTAGCTCCAAGGGACATGCGCTTTGATGACTATCCTTTTATTTTCTTGACGCTGATTCTTTCACTTCAAGCTTCTTACGCTGCACCTTTGATTTTGCTTGCGCAAAATCGTCAAGCAGATAGAGATCGAATTCAGCTCAATGAAGACCGTGCGCGAAATGAGCGCAGTATTGCCGATGCCGAATACTTAACTCGGGAAATAGCATCACTGCGAATCTCATTGGGTGACGTTGCAACTCGGGATTTTGTTCGAAGTGAGCTTTCAGATATAGCTAAAGAAGTAGTTGCTGAGTTACGTAGCGATTCCCAAGCGGACTCCAAGTAAAGACTTACTGCGCCTGATTAGTTTTTCTGCAATAGCAGTTAGTGCTAGTGCGCTTGCTGATTCTGGATCGGCGATAACTACGGGTATGCCTTGATCGCCACCCATACGAAGATCGATGCTAAATGGAATCTTTCCAAGAAGTGGTACTTCGCTGCCAACCAGTGTTGAAAGTCGTTTGGAAGTTTCTTCGCCTCCACCATTTCCAAAGAGTGAAACCGTTTGACCCGTTGCGGCATCGGTGTATTCAGACATATTCTCAACGACACCAATCACCTGCTGATGAATCTGATGCGCAATTCGGCCTGCGCGTTCGGCTACTTCAGCGGCGGCGATCTGAGGGGTCGTCACAACTAAGATTTCAGATGTTGGAATCAACTGACCTAACGATATTGCGAGATCTCCGGTCCCTGGTGGCAAATCGATGAGTAGCAAGTCTAAATCGCCCCAATAAGCATCAGATAAGAGCTGCTCAAGTACGCGATGCAAAAGTGGACCGCGGTATGCCACCGCATCGCTGCGCTCAGGCTTAAACATCTCCATCGATACCGTCTTTACCCCATAAGACTCAAGGGGAATAAACATCTGATCAATGGCCGTTGGCCGTTGGCCCATCAAACCCATCAAACGTGGAATTGAATGTCCATAAACATCGGCATCCAAGATTCCTACACGTAGACCTTTACTTGCTGCTGCAACTGCAAGATTGACCGTAACTGAAGATTTTCCAACGCCGCCTTTTCCAGAAGCGATTCCAATTACTCGAGTCAATGAATCTGGTTGAGCAAATGGAATAAATTTTTCACGGCCATTGCGCATAATTTTCTTAACGTTATCTCGCTGATCTTGATTCATCACACCAAAATCAAGCTGTACAGATTTCACTCCAGCTATTTTTGTTAGCGCATTTGTAACATCACCGCGTAGGCGATCTTGCATTGGGCAACCTGAAATGGTGAGAAGAATTCGAATTGAAACTTCTCCATCAATCTCAGAAAGATCCTCAACCATTCCAAGTTCGGTAATAGAACGATGAAGCTCGGGATCCTGAACAGTTGTTAACGCCTCGGCTAACTCGTCGATTAAACTCATATTAAATCAGGATCGATTCGCGCTTCAGGACGCTTAGGTTTTGAGACTGGTTGCTCCTCCATGAGGTCAGCTAATTGCTTCTTAACAAAAGTTTTTGGGTGCAAGTCCTTTGGTTGTAAGTTTTCAAAACCTGGCCCTAAATTCTCTTTCAACTCAGCAGTGGCAACTTGTGACAAATCTCGAATCTTTTTTACCCATTTAGCAGCTTCAACGGCAACTTTAGGTAGACGCTCTGGTCCAACTAAAAGCATTGCCAATAGCGCAAGTCCCAATAGTTCACCAGCGCCGATGTCAAAGAACATTAGGTAAGCCTACCTGCCACAGCTCTTTAATTTTTCGCAGCGATTAAGTTCAAGGTGGCGCTAAATTCCTTACCATTGCGCAGATATATAACCTTTACCCGGTCACCGACGCTTTGTGCACGAACTGCAACAATTAACTCTTCCGCCGTAGTTATTTCGCGATTCTCAAACTTAACAATGACATCACCTGGCTTTAACCCTGCCTTTTGGGCTGGTCCACCAGACATGATCGCCGAACTAGTCGCAGCAATATGAGCTCCGACACGGGTGTAGTTCATGTCCAAAGCCACTCCTAATACTGGATATGTAGCCTTGCCAGATTTGATCAGTTGATCTGCAGTCTTCCTTGCTTGATTTATTGGAATTGCAAAACCAAGACCGATAGAACCTGTTTGTGAAGATGTACCAAGTGAGGCAATTGCTGAATTGACACCAATGACTGCGCCTGTTGAATCTACTAGCGGACCACCTGAGTTTCCAGGATTAATTGCGGCATCAGTTTGTAGTGCATTAATAAATGAATTATCAGTTGCTGAGTTTCCCGCAGTCACTGGGCGATCTTTAGCACTGATGATTCCTAAGGTAACCGTTCCCGACAAACCAAGCGGCGAGCCAATTGCTATGACTGGATCACCAACAGCGATTTTGTCGCTATCTCCTAATTGTAAAGCTGGAAGATTTGTTGCACTAATTTTAATCACAGATAAGTCATACGAGGCATCGCGGCCAATAATTGTTCCATCATAAACATCTCCATTATTGAGAGATACTCGAATGGTTCCACCATTTTCAGCTACTGCGGCGATAACATGATTATTAGTTAAAATATATCCTTTACTATCAATAACAAATCCCGAACCAGTACCGCTGCCACTAGAAGATCTTGTTGTTATTGAGACAACTGATGGAAGAACTCTTTGAGCGATGCCAGCAACTGAATCCGGTGCACGTTCAATCGTGCTAGAAGACGAGACTAAATTGGCACTATGAAATAATGGTGTACCCGTTGAATTAACTCCCAGAAATCCACCGACTGTTCCGGCAAGGAGAGCCACTAGAACGATAGTGCCCCTGGAGTTTTTTCGTGCATTATTAATTTCCCACCAGGCCGGCGCAATCTGTGACTTCTTAACTCTCGGAAAAATCATACTTTCATTCTGCTACAACTTAGTAGCAACTAACAAACCATCACCCGATGAAATCAAGGCACTCACCCAATGCTCTGTGTCATTTTTAATGATTTTCCCAGCATCTCGCAGCGCAACCGTCTTGGGATCGCGCTGGGCTGGATCATTGACCTTTGAGCCCCCAAAGTAATTATCTATAACGAGGGCACCACCACTTCTCAAAATGCGGTGTGCTTCACTAATGACAAAAGCTAAATCCTCTGGATTATGGCGTAAAACAACTAGATCGTAAGCACGATCTGTTAGTTTTGAGATCACATCTAGAACCGAGTTTGTAATCAAACGATAACGAGTCTGCGCAATGTCAGCGTCTGCGAAAGCTATTTTGGCAATTTGTGTATGTTCCATCTCATCATCGATTGAAGTCAATGTGCCGCTAGAGAGCATGCCATCGAGTAGCCACAAACTACCGACACCCGAGCCGGTTCCGACCTCAACAACAGCTTGCGCCGAAAGCGTAAATGCTAAATGACGCAAGTAAGCACCGGCCCCCGGAGTCACATCTACTGCTCCAACTTCAACTCCACGTGCGCGCGCCTGTGACTTAAAGTGGTCTTCAGGTATAAAATTTTCAGCGAATGCATGTGGATCTATTTTCATGTGAGATTCATGATCCACTCAGTTAGCAAGCGAACACCAAAACCAGTTCCGCCTTTTGGATTTTCACCAGCATCAACTTCGCTACGCCCTGTGCCGGCGATATCTAAGTGCACCCAGCGGCGATTACCTGCAAAGTGTTCTAAGAACAGAGCGGCAGTTACTGACCCAGCAGAGAAGGCTCCCTTTTTGGCATTGTGATTGAAATCTGCGATATCACTTGCAAGCGCAGTTTTATAATCATCGATGAGTGGCATATGCCAGACACGGTCACCAGATTCTGCACCAGCCTTCGACAGTTGCTTAGCAAGTTTGTCATCGCGCGTGTACATCGCTGCATACTGTCGTCCCAAACCAACGGTTGCCGACCCAGTCAATGTTGCAATATCTACTAAATAATCAGGATCCAAATTAATATCGGCATAAGCAAGACCATCGGCGAGGACTAATCGACCCTCAGCATCGGTGTCGATAACTTCTACTGTGGTGCCACCATAGTGAGAAATAACATCGCTAGGACGTTGGGCGGTGCCAGACATAGCGTTTTCTGCACACATCATGAGCGCTGTGACCCGAACATTAGGCTGTAACTCTTCTAAAGCGGTCAGCGTCGCAAGAATTGCTGCAGCACCTGCCATATCTGACTTCATTGGAATCATGAGTTCGTAAGGACGTTTTAGATTGATTCCACCCGTATCAAAAGTGATTCCTTTACCGACCAAAACAACGTGTGGAAGGGCGCCATGCGAAGCTTTTTTAGCTTTGGGCGAATAAGAAACTTCGATAAAGCGTGGACCTGGATTGGGAGATGAATTTCCTACTGCGCGTAGACCACCAAAATCTTTTAGTTCTCTTCCGGCGAGCACAGTAATTTTTAAATCGGTTCCTTTGGCGAACTCTTTGGCTTGTGAAGCCATCCACGCAGGAGTTTTAATATTAGAAGGCGTATGAGCCAAATTGCGAGCGCGCGCAACCGCCTTCGAAATAGTGATAGCAGCATTTACCGTCTCCTTATCATCTGTTGCAACATAAAATATTGGAACATCGGCAGGTTTGCCACTTTTTAAGCTCCATAAATATGCACCCATAGTTAGTGCGATGGCATGCTCGCGGATATCATGTTTTTTGATTGCACATGCTGAATAAACTGTTGCTTTTTTCCCGCGTACTTTTCGAGCGATAGTAGTTGCAGCGATTCTCAATGCCGGAGTTGAGGCATCTCCAAGTGAAGTTAAATATAAACGATCTGTTGTGGCATCTTTTGCGCTGACAGGAATTTCAAATATCTCACCACTTTTTCCAGTTGGCTTAAAGAACGAGAGTTCATCAACTAAATTAACTTCGAAGTGTTTTTCGATTTCAGCGATAAGATTCCCTGGGCCTTGAAAAGAAAACTCGTCGGAATCTTTCTTAATAAAACCTACGGCGATCGAATCGGCTTTAATGGCTTCGGTCAGATTTACTGAGGCGCCGTAAAGAGTGGATGACATGCGTTGAAGGCTATCGCCCTGACTGCTTTACTTCTTAACTAAAGCGACCGCGGCATGAAGTGCGGCGCTGAGATTATTGGCTTCCTCTGCATTGAGCTCTACGACCAAGCGGCCACCACCCTCAAGTGGGATTCGCATGACAAGGGAGCGAGCCTCTTTTGTGACCTCCATAGGACCATCACCTGTTCGGGGTTTCATGGCTGCCATGGGAAGACTCCTTTATGCGAGGTGTGAGGGGTAAGAGGAGAAGTATCTCGCAAAGTGCACGTGCGTGGGAAATCGGCTTTACTGCTTCTACAGCCCCAAAACCTGGCTCAGCCGCGCCTTTCCCGAGCTAATCACACTCATAACCGCCTGCTCTGGCACGGTAAGTAGCTGAGCAATCTGCTCTGGCGACATCTGCCGCAGGTAGTGCATAGTCAGGATAAAGCGCTCCTCATCTGGCAACGAGGCTAAGACCTCGGCCAATGTTGCAGGTTCGCTCATACCCCAAGGTTACTGGCATTGCCTTCACCTTCGGCTCACCTCTGATTTAGCGGAATGTTCGAGCAAAGCTAAAAAGAGAGATACGCACACCGGAATAAATCCCGGGCCATAAAGCTAAGAACACTGCGCGTGGAGCGATTATCTCTTCCGACCAGTTAAAGCGCGTGCGGCTTGCACTCATTGATATCAATTCAAATCGTCCTGTCCCCTTGATGAGCGATCCAGTATGTAAAACATCGGCGCTAAAGGGTGGATTCCATGAAGTTACCTGCATTTTATCTAAGATTCCCACCTTACCAATACCTGTATGGGCTTCAATCTGGGTTCCAACTCCAACTCTGATGTCAGAGGTAACCCAGATTTTTGTTGCCAGCATCCATTCACCTTGCTGCTCCCAATCGACAAGGGCATCCCATACTTTCTGGATAGGCCCATCAATCACAATTGATAGTGCAATGTGGTTACTTCTCATTTTTTACAAGCTGCCAGTGCGTCGTCAACATTTGTGGTCCATGTGATCAGCTCACGCATTCCTGGTTTAATAAAATTTTCACTTTCAAGATGTATAAATAGTTCATGTAACGGATTATAAATTCCAAATGGATCAAGAATAACAACAGGTTTATTATGAAACTTCAAATATCGTCCAACCCAGATTTCAAAAAACTCTTCTAGAGTTCCGGCACCACCTGGCAAAGTTATAAAGGCATCTGAAATATCTGTGATCATCGCTTTACGCTCGCCCATTGTTTCGACAATATGTAACTCTTCATTGTCGTGATCGGCAAACTCAATATCAACTAGCGCTTGTGGGATAACACCCACTGTTCGGCCACCAACTGCTCGCGCACCGCGAGATATAGCGCCCATCATTGAAATATGGCCGCCACCAGTTATGAGCTCCCAGGATTTAAGACCGATTCCCTCACCAAGTTGGTAGGCGAGTTCTACATATTTGGGGTCGATAGTCGCAGATGAGGAGCAAAAAACACCGATACGCATGCCTGCAAGGATAGGGGTTAGGCTTAGCCCATGACGACAATCGCTTCCGGCCACGCAATTGCAACGTATGCAGATGGAAAGCTTCTAGATGCCTGGTTCCCGAATCCTATTCTGGGTGCACTTGTTAGCGATGTTCCAGCGGGCTTAGCTGAACTTGTCGGTGTTGATTCTGCGCGGGGTGTTAGCCGTGAATTGGTCAGCATAGAGATTGAACTATTAAAAGCTCCAACTTCAGCACTCGATGCTTATCTTCGCCTGCATCTACTTTCGCACCGCTTGATTAAGCCCCATGGTGCATCACTCGATGGTGTTTTTGGTTTGCTAAGTAACGTTGTATGGACTTCGGTGGGACCTTGTGCGCTAGAAAATTTCGAACTCACACGTGTTCGGCTGAAAGCAGTCCACGGCCATGTGACAGTTTTTTCTGTAGATAAGTTCCCTCGGATGGTTGATTATGTTGTTCCGAGCGGAGTTCGAATTGCCGATGCCGATCGAGTTCGCTTGGGTGCGCATCTTGCTTCTGGAACTACTGTCATGCACGAAGGTTTTGTTAACTTTAATGCCGGGACTCTTGGTGCTTCTATGGTTGAAGGCCGCATCTCTGCAGGAGTCGTTGTTGGCGATGGCACCGATGTTGGTGGCGGTGCATCAATTATGGGAACTTTAAGTGGTGGTGGAAAAGAAGTTATTTCAATCGGTGAAAAGTCACTTCTTGGAGCTAACTCTGGTTGCGGTATCTCGCTTGGAAATAACTGCGTTATTGAAGCTGGAACTTATATAACTGCTGCATCAAAAATTCGTCTTCCTGACGGTGAGATTGTTAAAGCATCAACATTGTCAGGCGCTAGTGATGTTTTGTTTCGACGAAACTCACTTGATGGAGCACTCGAGGTAGTTAGTCGTACTGGACCATGGGGCGGACTTAATTCAATTTTGCACGCTAACTAAAGTAAACCAGGCTGAAGGAATCTTTGTTCGACTTCTAAATGTTTCACCACGCAGTAGCTTCTGAACACCCAAACTTGACGTAGCGCGTATTTGAGCAACCGTTTGATTCTCATTGCGGCTAAGGATCTCTAAAGTAACTACATCTGGAAGTTCAAAAGCTTGCGCCACGAGCTCTTGTGGCACGGTTCGATCCCACGAGACATAACGTGGATTTAATACTTGATCAAGACTGCCCGGATCATCAACAATCTGGGTGTAAGCCTTAACGCTGCCCCATGCATTGATTGCAGACTCTGTTTTACCACCAGAAGACGAGAAGAAATAGGCGGTAATTGGCTTGCCTTTTTGAGTGAGTACTAAACCCGCTGTGCGATTTACTGTATCTTTCCAGATTGGACCATACTTCTTTTCAATTTCTTTTGGGTATCCTAAAAATGTTTGATCTGTCGTATCACCATATAGATCACAGTCACAAAGGCTTTTGAATGCGCCGGCTCTACTCAAAGCATACGAACGCGAAGCAATCACTTGGGCTTCAAGGGCTGCTATTGGCCAGTATGAAGGCATCTCACTAATACCCCATAAATACTCATCCCCAAGGCGTACTGAGTTAGTCATCTCGAGTCGATAACCATTTGGAGTTTTTACGGCCTTGACTTGAATCTGCCCATATCGATATTTATGCGTTGTGCCTGAGAGATTTACTGAAACTACAGTGTCTGGGCCTTCTAAATATCTTGTTCCGCTCCAGCGAATTGTGAAGATTTTACTTCCTTTTAACGTCTGGTTTGATTTTCCAAACGTGATGCGAGGAATCACCGTAGTTCCAACAACTGTAAATGATATGGAATCAGCTTTGGAAT
This sequence comes from Streptomycetaceae bacterium, assembly GCA_007279945.1. Classification (GTDB taxonomy): domain Bacteria; phylum Actinomycetota; class Actinomycetes; order Nanopelagicales; family Nanopelagicaceae; genus Planktophila. Next base: position 33,931 of record QYPG01000038.1, read on the forward strand.
ATGTAGATACCGAGCTTTGATCACCAAGATCACCTTCAAATATTTGTAATGGTGCTTCTTTTAAAGTGCTTGACATTTTTCCAATAGATAATAGATGACCAATATTTACTCGTAAGATTCTTGAATCATCTAACTGTTCAAGTGCAACATCTTTATAATAATACTTAAGGATCTGCTCTGAAGTTTGACCATTGAGAGCCATTGATCTAGCGCCCATCTGGCTAAGACCAACACCATGCCCATAGCCCGAACCATGAAAAGAAAACTCTAAAGGTTTATCTGCCGAAGCACTCGGCATTAAAGTAGTGCTTAAAAGCATAGAAAGGAAAAGAGCTCTAAACATCCTCATCGATGGCTGCGCTCTTCCCGACCTGTAAAAACTCTTGATAAGCATCGATTACTAAATTCGGTTCACCACGCTGAATAACTTTACCTTTGTGAATCCATGCAACATCATTACACACGTCACGTAAAGTTGCCATCGCATGACTAACTAAAATAAGTGCTCGATCATCACTTCTTAACTCCTTAATGCGGTTAAGTGATTTCTCTTTAAATTTTGCATCGCCTGTACTTAAAGCTTCATCGACGATCAAAATATCTGGACGTACGGTCGCGGCCACAGAAAATGCTAGGCGGGCAAACATTCCCGATGAATAAGTGCGCATCGGAGCCTCAATGGCATCTCCAAGCTCAGAAAACGCAGCAATCTCAGCAAAGTTTTTCTCTATTTCTTCCCGGCTCATACCAGCAGCTAAACCGCCGAGAAAGACGTTATCCCGACCGGACATATTTGGATTAAATCCAACACCTAAAGCGAGCAAAGTACTAACGCTTCCATACACTTCCACTCGACCCTGTGAAGGTGGAAGAATTCCAGCAATGACGCGCATGAGCGTTGATTTACCCGCCCCATTACTTCCAATAACACCAAGCACTTGTCCATATTCAACATCAAGGTCAACATTATCAAGAGCACGAACGACGCGAGTTTGTTTTCCGCCTCGACCCAAAGATTTCACTCTTGCTTTTAAAGTCGGACGTCGGTCGATTGAGGTCGTATAAGTGAGTCCAAGGCCACGCACTGAAACGGCGATCTCATTGGTCTTATGTATATTAAAGGCGGACGGCAAATTCACGCTCCCTTGATAAGAAAAAATAAGTTCCGATTATAAATATTCCAATTGCCCATGCTAAAGCTTGCAATAAACTTCCAGTGGGTGGAGTTTGACCATGGACTACTGCGCGTGACCAACTATCAAGAATTGGGAAAAGTGGATTGAAAACTTCCAGAGCTCGAATATTGGGTTTTAGTGCTGAAGCCTCATAAAGAATTGGTGATAAATACAGTGTTGTTCGGGTCAAATACGGCAAGAAACTTGAGATGTCACGGAAGTACACATTTACACAGGAAATTGTTATCGCCAGTCCTAACGCTAAGAGAATTGCAATCCCCAATACTGGAATGGCCCACAGCATCTGCCACGTAAATGGAAGACCCACAATAACTCGGATAAGGAGAAAGACCACAAGCGTTGGAAGAAATTTAAAGACTGCGATCACCACTGCAGATAATGGCAACATAATTCTAGGGAAGGCAGTGTTTAAGATTAAGCGTTGTCCGGCTGTAATTGACTTAACTCCACCAGTGAGTGAGTTAGCAATTAAATAAAATAAGAATAATGCCGACGTTAAATGGACATAACGCGTGCTATCTGATGTTCCGCCGATAATTATAATCAGCAAGTAATACACCCCTGAAAGCAGTAGCGGGTTGAGAATCAGCCACAATTGACCAAACAGTGAATCAAAGTGTTGTTCGCGCAGTTCTGATCTTGAGAACTCTGCAATGAAAGTGCGTCGAGACCACAATGATCTCCAGTAGCGACGAAGAGGCGGCAAACCGGCCTTAAATGGCTCGTATATCTGAAGCGGTGCACTCACGGGCTTAAGGCTACCTCAGGAACAAGTGACTTCGGTGACGTTAGAAAGCCAGTCCCCCACATAAAATGCATCGTTAGAAGAATAAGCGGCATGGCCAGAAGTTCACCTACTGATTTCGAGATTTTAATAGAAGCTACAAAAATAAAAAGGCCATAAATAAGGGCAGGTATGAGAAAAATCGTACCGAAATTTAACCCAATAACCAGTGATGTCAGTGTGGCAAGTACCGTAAATGGAGGAGCTAAATATCTGTAGTTAATAGTTCCTTCATGTCGACGAGAAACCACGCGACGCCAACGACCGTATTCAAAATATTGTTTAGCTAAGGCTTTGATAGTTGATCGTGGGCGATAGGTCACAATTAAACGTGGATCAAAATAGACAACACCACCTGCAGCTCGCAAGCGAAAGTTAAGTTCCCAATCCTGAGCACGAGTAAAACGTTCATCAAATCCACCTGCGGCAATCAATGCTTCTCTCCTAAATACACCTAAATAAACCGTATCGACCGCTCCCGCTGATCCGCCTGTGTGAAAACGTGAAGTACCTACACCGAATGGACTCCGCATTGCACCTGCTACAGCTCGCTCAAAAATACTGTGGCCAACCGCTGCCATAACTCCGCCAACATTAACAGCTCCAGTTTTTTCTAGAGTTTCAAATGCGAGTGACAAATAATTATTAGGAATTTGAGAATGGCCATCTACTCGCAAAATAATCGAAAAGTGTGCGGCCGCAACGGCAATGTTTAATCCAGCTGCAGTTCGACCAGTTGGATTAGCGACGATCACAATACGTGAATCACTGCTGGCAAGTTTTTTAGCGATATCTTCAGTTCCATCCTGTGACGGGCCAATCGCCAGAATCACTTCAAGCTCGCCATCAAAATCAGAGGCTACAATTGCATTCACAGCCGACTCTAAATACTTGGCCTCATTGAGGACCGGCAAAATAACCGAGATTTCTCGCTTCGGTGAGCCAAATAACTCATTTGCTGATGTCGTCATAACCCCACCACCGTATCGCTGAAGTAGTCTTCGCCTGTGAAAGCGACGCGACCTATACGGATTATTACATCACTCTCTATCGCTGTCGTCGTAATTTCAGCGATTTCATGGCTAGGGCTCGGCCAAGTCAGCGGAGCAATTAATCGAATTGATGTTTTTGGTTCATTATCAAAGCGACCTGATAAGCCAAATACTGCCCTGAACTATCTGCTTGTTGGCTCAGATACTCGGGCCGGGTTAACTAAAGAACAATCAAAACTTTTGCGTGTTGGTACAACCAAAAGTGCTGCAGGTGCACGCTCTGACACGATGCTACTAATCCATATTAGTAAGGCTCGCGATAAAGCAACGATTATTTCTATTCCTCGTGATTCACTCGTCACAATTCCTGCTCACCAATCCACAATTCATAAAGATCGAACCGTTGCAGCTGCTCAAGGAAAAATTAATTCAGCTTATGCTTGGGGCGGCGCACCTTTACTTATTCAAACTGTTGAAGAAGCAACCGGCATTCGCATAGATCACTATGTTGAAATAGGTTTCGCCGGTTTTGCTGGAATGGTCGATGCTCTGGGTGGAATTCAGGTTTGTACAAAGAAAAATATTAATGATCCAAACAGTCACTTAATCCTAAGTGCAGGTATTCATACGCTCGATGGCATTGAAGCGCTCAAATATGTACGTACACGTGATTTCGATGGAATGGGCGATATTGGGCGTATGCAGCGTCAACAACAATTTATGAGTGCAGTTTTACGGAAAGTTACAAGTACCGGTGTTCTGCTTAATCCAATTAAATTATTAAATTTTTTCAATGCTGCGATTGCAACAGTTCAAACTGATACTCAGCTCAATCAAAGTGACTTAATCACTCTAGCAAAACAGTTGAAAAACCTTTCTGCCAGTAAAGTTCGAACTTTGACAATTCCACTGGGCAATTCAAACGCACGTGTGCCAGGACTTGGATCTGTTGTGATTTGGGATAAAGTTTTAGCTCCGGATCTTTTTGCGCGTTTGCGAGCGGATTTACCCTTAGTTAATGAAGCCACACCATCACCGTCGGCATCATCTACTGCATCGGCCACGCCAACTGTGATTGATAAGTTCAGGACTCGTACCGCCGATGAAAACCCATGTGGGGCGCTGAAGTAAACTGCCTCCTATGGATTTAACTCTCTCGGTGATCGGCTGCGGCTATCTTGGCGTAACACATGCCGCATGTATGTCTTCCCTGGGCTTCACGGTCATTGGTGTTGATACAGATCCTGACAAAGTAGCAATGCTCACAAGAGGTGAACTTCCTTTTTATGAACCGGGTTTAGATAGCTTATTAGCCCAAGAGGTGAAGGCTGGTCGACTCTCATTTACAACAGATTTTTCAGCCATAGCTAATACCGATGTGCACTTTGTGTGCGTAGGTACCCCACAAAGTAAAGATGGATTAGCAGCTGATCTTACTTACGTAAAAGCTGCAGTAGCAGCAATTGCACCATATTTAAAGGAAGGGGCATTAGTAGTCGGTAAGTCAACCGTTCCCGTTGGAACTGCACAGTCACTTCGAAGTGAACTTACACTAACTGCACCTCAAGCAGATTTGGCATGGAATCCAGAGTTTCTTCGAGAAGGGTTCGCAGTTGAAGATACTTTAAAACCTAACCGACTTGTTGTTGGTGTGGTAAATGATCGCGCAGAAGAGATTCTTAAGGAAGTCTACGAACCGATTATCGCTCTGGGCACTCCTTGGATTCGCGCAGATCTTCCGACTGCAGAACTTGTCAAAGTTGCAGCTAACTCATTTCTTGCAACAAAAATCTCTTTCATTAATGCGATGGCTGAAGTGTGCGAAGCCGCCGGAGGCGATGTAACAGTTCTTGCGAAAGCAATCGGTTATGACCCACGCATTGGTAGTCGTTTTTTGCAGGCAGGAATTGGTTTCGGTGGCGGCTGCTTACCTAAAGATATCCGTGCATTTATGGCACGCGCTGAAGAGCTTGGCGCAATGCAAGCTCTTGAATTCCTACGTGAGATCGATGCAATTAATCTGCGCGCACGTCAACGCGTAATCGATGTAGTTCGCAGTAAGCTTTCTGAAGATCTGACGCAATATAAAATTGCAATACTTGGAGCAACTTTTAAACCAGATAGTGATGATGTTCGTGACTCCCCGGCGCTAGATATCTCTGCACAGTTGCAGGCGGCAGGAGCCAGCGTTGTAGTCCATGATCCCAAAGGGATTGAGCCTGCCCGCAAGCGTTTTCCAAACCTGCAGTACTCGTCCAACGTTCTAGAATGCGTGAAAGACGCCGATTTGATTCTGCACTTAACTGAGTGGCGCGAATACCGTGAACTAAACCCATCAGTTGTAGGCACTCTGGTTAAAAGTAAAATTATTATTGATGGGCGCAATGTTTTGGATCGTGATTTATGGCGCAACGCTGGTTGGAGATTTCACGCATTAGGGCGCTCCGATTAACGAACAAGAGATTATTGATGCAGTTCTGGGAATGAAAACCTGGGCTGTAGTCGGTCTTGGAAATAATCCAGAACGTGCAGCGTTCGGAGTAGCTAAGTTATTGCAAGATAAAGGCCATGAAATAATTCCGGTTTATCCCAGAGCAGAAGTTGTGCATGGACAGATTGGCTATAAAAATCTGGGAGATATTCCCACACCTGTCGATGTTGTAGATTGTTTTGTAAACTCATCCCTTGTAGGAAAAGTAGTTGACCAAGCAATTGCTATTGGAGCTAAAGCGGTATGGCTACAGTTAGATGTGATCGATGAAAATGCAATTGCGCGAGCACATGACGCTGGTTTACTCACTGTTATGGATCGTTGCCCTGCAATTGAATATAAAAATAGGAGCTAGAAGCCCGTCTTTTGATTTCTGCGGGACGCTAAATTTGCACCCTTTGCTTTTGCAACTGAATTCATCTCTTTCAAAGCATCACTAACTTTTCCGCTTATCTTTGAATCAGATACACCTAATATACGGGCGGCAAGCAACGCAGCATTTTTAGCATTACCAACACCTACAGTTGCAACTGGAATTCCTGCTGGCATTTGCACAATTGATAACAACGAATCCATGCCATCAAGATTCTTGAGTGCGATAGGTACACCAATGACTGGAAGTGTGGTGAGTGATGCCACCATTCCTGGCAAGTGTGCTGCGCCCCCAGCTCCAGCAATAATTACTTTGTAACCCTTTGATTGTGCAGTTTGTGCAAACTCCACCATTTCAAGGGGCATGCGATGGGCTGAAACAACATCTGTATCAAAAGAAATTCCTAATTCATCCAAAACCTTGGCGGCATCTTCCATGATGGGCCAATCTGAATCTGACCCCATGATGATTGCAACATCACTCATTGACTTCTCCGCTCATGTAATCAAGGGCATGTTGAACTTCTTGGGTTAATTCTACGATGTCATCGCCTAGCAAATTTACGTGGCCAATTTTGCGACCTTTCAGCGCCTCTTTCTTGTAGTGGTGAAACTTGAGGCGGGGATTACGAGCCATTAAATGTAGATATGGCCGATACATGTCGGATTTATCCTGCCCCAATATATTTCCCATCACGGCGTGTGGGGCGCTCATTGATGGATCACCCAATGGAAGATCTAAGACTGCCCGTAAATGTTGTTCAAATTGACTCGTCTTCGAACCTTCAATTGTCCAGTGACCTGAGTTATGAGGTCGCATTGCGAGTTCATTAACAAAGAGTTGTGAACCTTTAACAAAAAGCTCTACTGCCATTACACCAACAACACCTATTTCTTGCGCAATATCTATCGCCAACCTCTGAGCTATTTCACTTAACTCTGCCGATAGCGCTGGAGCTGGAGTGATAGTCATCGTGCAGATACCATCTTTTTGAATTGTCTGCGTTGGAGCCCATGTTGTGGCTTGTCCATGTGGTGAGCGTGCAACCATTACGGCGATCTCATAATCGAATTCAACTAAATCTTCGATTAACACACGTCCTAATTGCGCGATAATTTCCTTTAGCTCGTGTTCAGAGTTAACTTTCCATACTCCACGGCCGTCATATCCCCCAGAAATCGCCTTCGCTATTAGTGGATACTCTGTAATGCCGTCGGCACTTGTGACAACTTGTGATTTCGGTGCTAAAAAATTAGCTAATCTATTTCGCATCTCGGATTTATCTTGCGAGTAAATAAAAGCTTGAGAACTCGGCCTAACAACTATTCCTTCAGCTTCTAGGGCTTTGATAATACTTAAAGGTACCAGTTCATGTTCAAAAGTTACGACATCACATTTCTTTGCAAAGTTTAAAACAGTTTCAAGATCTCTAAAATCTCCGACTACGTGTTTAGTAATTTGAGCCGCTGAGTCATCTGAACTATTTGCTAGCAATAAAAGGTTGATTCCTAACGCTTCAGCTGGCGCAATACTCATTCGCGCTAATTGGCCAGCACCAATTATTCCTACTGTTGGAAAGGAATCGCTCACTGGGTTATCGTAGATGAATAATGTCTGCGGCAAGAACATGAACTCCATCGGCCAAGACCAACTCGCCGCTGGCAGATACAGATACGGCAGTGCCACCTTCGACTCTCCCATCGGGATAATGCACTTCTACACTTTGCCCGAGCGTTGCGCTCATACCCTGATAAACAGGCCAGATTTCATCACTTCCTTGATCCCATTTACTAAAGTTATTTTCGAAAGTTGCAAGTAGATTGGCAAGGAGTTCATTCCGCGAAATATTAAGAACGCCCTCAATTGCAAGTGAAGTTGCTTGAGGTACTGGTATTTCACTTACTTGCATCCCGACATTTATTCCAATGCCAATAACTATTCCATCATTAACTACTTGCGCAATTAAACCCGAAATCTTTTTTTCATTTATCAAAATATCATTTGGCCATTTAACGCGCGCTTTAACTCCGGATAAAGATTGTGCAACGCTGACACCTGCCATTAATGGAATCCATCCCCAATCACTTCTAGCTCGAGACGGTTTAATATAAAAAGAAAACAACAAAGCAGAGCCAGGCGGAGCTTCAAAACTGCGAGTAAGCCGACCGCGACCGGAACTTTGATAATCTGCAACTATTACATCACCGGCTTGGGCACGACCTTGCGTAACTAATTCAATAAGATCGCTTTGTGTTGAAGCCGTGAGTTCGACCACGCTTACTCGCCAGTACTGCGTCAAATTGGCATTGATGGCTTGACTATCTAGCGGCGCTCTTAGCATTTCTATGTCCACGCCTAGTACCGTAGGGGTATGAGCCGTGATCTGCATACAACTGCCGGAAAAATCGAAGATCTGCGCGCCCGTGTTGAAGAGGCAGTCCATGCCGGTTCGGCCCGCGCCGTTGAGAAGCAACATGCTAAAGGTAAGCACACCGCCCGAGAGCGCATAGAAATGCTCGTCGATGAAGAATCTTTCACTGAGATAGATGAGTTTGCCAGACACCGATCAACTCAGTTCGGTATGGAAAAAAATCGTCCCTATGGAGATGGTGTAGTTATCGGAACTGCCACTGTTGACGGCCGACCTATCGCTTTGTACTCACAGGATTTCACGATTATGGGTGGCTCCCTCGGTGAAGTTCATGCTGAAAAAATTGTAAAGATTGCCGAGTTCGCACTTAAGAGTGGAATTCCACTGATCGGCATTAATGATTCTGGTGGCGCACGGATTCAAGAAGGTGTGGCCTCGTTATCTGGTTACGGAAAAATTTTTCGCCTTAATACCCGTTCTTCTGGTGTGATTCCCCAGATCTCATTGATTCTCGGTCCATGCGCTGGTGGCTCGGCTTACTCACCTGCGCTGACCGATTTTACGGTTATGGTCAATGAAACATCACACATGTTTATTACCGGTCCTGATGTTATTAAAACAGTAACGGGTGAAGAAGTTGGGATGGAAGAGCTCGGTGGTGCGCGCACTCACAATACTCGAACTGGAAACTCTCACTACTTAGCTGAAAGTGAAGCCGATGCGATTGATTACGTAAAAGCGCTACTTTCATACTTGCCATCAAATAATATGGATAGCTCGCCTCATCTTCCACCCACTGAGTCCTTAGAAAAAAAGGCAAGTGACTTAGCTCTAGATTCACTGATCCCAGACTCCCCCAACCAGCCATATGATATGAAAGTATTGATTCAAGCACTGGTCGATGAAGGTGAATTTCTTGAAGTGCATGCGCTATACGCCCCAAATATTGTCGTTGGCTTTGCACGCATCGAAGGTGAATCAATTGGAATTATCGCTAACCAGCCTTCGCAACTTGCGGGTACTTTAGATATTAATTCAAGTGAAAAAGCCGCACGTTTCTTGCGTTTTTGCGATGCTTTTAATATTCCAATTTTAACTTTGGTAGATGTACCTGGCTTCTTGCCTGGTACCGAGCAAGAATGGGATGGAATCATTCGCCGCGGCGCAAAGCTGCTGTATGCCTATGCAGAAGCATCTGTGCCACTAGTTACTTTGATAACACGAAAAGCATATGGAGGAGCATTTATCGTGATGGGTTCAAAGTATCTTGGAAGCGATATTAACTTTGCATGGCCCAGCGCTGAGATTGCAGTCATGGGTGCCCAAGGTGCAGTCAATATTCTCTACCGTAAAGAGTTAAGTGCGGCTAAAGATCCTGTTGGCAAAAGAGCTGAACTTGTCAATGAGTACAACGAGTCGCTGGCTAATCCATATCTTGCCGCTGAACGGGGAACAATTGACACGGTAATTGAGCCAAATCAATCTCGCGCATACATTACAAAAGCCTTTAGAACTTTGCGGACCAAGCGAGATACTTTGCCTGCTCGCAAACATGGAAATATTCCGTTGTAATGAACTATCAAATCGTCAGCGGCACGCCAACAGCCGATGAACTAGCAGCAATCGAGGTTGCGATGTCATTGCACAAACGGAAAGTGCTGGAACCAACTATAAGTAAGGCTGGATTTGGGCGGCCACAGCTTAGAAAGCCAATGAACATCCACTTCCGCTTTGGACGCACGAAGTAATTTATTAATGCCAAGAATTATCCTTGCTTCTGCATCGTCATCGCGTCGCCGATTACTTGAGTCTGCGGGCTTGTCTATTTCAGTAATGGTGAGCCATGTCGATGAAGAGACGGATTTTTTTAATGCACTTTCGCCAGCAGATATGGTCATTGCGCTGGCAATCACTAAAGCTCATACAGTTCGTGAGCAAATAGATTTTCCAGCCATAATAATTGGGTGTGACTCGACATTTGAATTTGAGGGCCAATCACTTGGAAAGCCCGGAACTCCAGAGATTGCAGCAGAAAGGGCTAAACGCGTGCAAGGAAACTCTGGGTTGCTACATACAGGCCACTGTGTAATAGATACTGCAAAAGATCGCGAGATTTCAAGTATTGTCACCACAAAAGTTAGTTTTGATCTGATGAGCGATGATGAAATCAATGATTATGTAGCTAGCGGTGAACCCCTTCATGTTGCAGGCGGTTTCACTCTCGATGGTTATAGCTCACCATTTATCCCAAACATTGAAGGTGACTATACAAATGTTGTGGGCATTTCAATGCCATTTATTCGTAAAGCTCTGGCACAACTTGGTTATTCGTGGCCAGAGGTAAAGGTGATGCAATGAAGCGCGTACTCATAGCTAATCGAGGCGAAATCGCCGTACGAGTTATGCGTGCGTGTAAAGATCATGGCTTGGAATCTGTTGCGGTTTATTCAGACGAAGACCGCGATGCTATTCATACCAAGATGGCGGATTCTGCCTTCTCGCTGCATGGCACTACAGCCACGCAAACATATTTGAATATTGAGAAATTGATTTCAGCAGCACTTCAAGCTGGAGCAGATGCGGTTCATCCTGGGTATGGTTTCTTATCTGAAAATGCTAACTTCGCTCAAGCGGTCATCGACGCTGGTTTAACGTGGATTGGCCCCCCACCAGCTGCAATCCGTGCATTGGGAGATAAAGTTTCAGCTAGAAAAATCGCCTCTAAGGCAGGTGCGCCTCTGGTTGCTGGAACTAAAGATCCAGTTGCCGGTCATGCCGAAGTCACTGCCTTTGCTAAAGAGCATGGCCTACCAGTTGCGATTAAGGCCGCACATGGTGGTGGTGGGCGTGGGTTAAAAGTTGCGCGGACAATGGAAGAGATCCCCGAACTCTTTGACTCTGCAGTGCGCGAAGCGATTTCAGGCTTTGGTCGCGGTGAGTGTTTTGTCGAGCGCTACTTAGACAAACCCCGACATGTTGAAACTCAAGTACTTGTCGATATGCATGGACACGCAGTTGTAGTAAGTACTCGTGACTGTTCCTTGCAGCGCCGCCACCAAAAATTAGTTGAAGAAGCTCCAGCGCCATTTTTAACTGATGCTCAAAATGAAGAGCTCTATCGTTCGAGTAAAGCGATAATGAAAGAGGCTGGCTATATCGGCGCCGGAACTTGTGAATTTCTTGTGGGGGCAGATGGAACTATCTCATTCCTAGAAGTTAACACTCGTTTGCAAGTAGAACACCCAGTGAGTGAAGAAGTAACTGGAATAGATCTAGTTCGCGAACAGTTTCGTATCGCAATGGGTGAAGCCCTCGGTTTTGATGATCCAGTTATTCGTGGCCATTCAATTGAGTTTCGAATTAATGGCGAAGATCCAGGTAGGTCTTTTCTTCCCGCACCGGGACGTATAACCGAATGGCTTATTCCAACAGGTCCTGGAGTTCGCGTAGATGCTGGCTTTAAAAATGGTGACGTCATTGGTGGCAACTTTGATTCGCTTCTTGCAAAGTTAATTATTACTGGGGCAACTCGCGAACAGGCTATTGAACGTGCACGGCGCGCATTGGCGGAGTTCACAGTTGGTGGCCTTGCAACTGCCCTACCTTTTCACCGCGCAATTGTTGAAGATCCTGCTTACACGCAGAATTTTAAAGTTTATACAAGCTACATTGAAAATGAATTCGTGAATGAAATACCGGCCTTTATGGCTGCTGCGGAACAATTGCAATCACATTTGCCAGCAGAACATTTAATTACCGAAGTCAACGGCAAGCGTTTTGAGATTTTGGTACATGCGCTAAAACCAGTGGTTAAGCGCCATCGCGCCAAAGCAGGAATGACAGGCGCCTCTAACTCTGCTGGTTTAACAAGCCCAATGCAAGGAACCGTAGTAAAGATTGCAGTTGAAGAAGGTGCACAGGTTGAAGTTGGAGATCTAGTTATTGTTCTTGAAGCGATGAAAATGGAGCAGCCATTAATGGCTCATAAGTCAGGAATCGTCACTAATCTCACTGCAGTCATTGGAACCACAGTTTCAAGTGGAACCAAACTGTGTGACATTATTGACGCATGAGCGAACTCCTTTATACAGATCCATTAGCTGCTGCTGAATTAGCTGCTGCCGAAATTGCCGATCGCACAGGGGTTGCCTCCCACGACGTTGCACTTGTCATGGGCTCTGGTTGGGTAAGTGCAGTTGACGCACTTGGTTCGCCTGCATATGAATGCAACGCAGAAGAGCTCACTGGATTCTTACCACCGACCGTTGTTGGACACTCTGGAAAAGTTCGCTCATATCTGATCGAAAGCAATGGCAAAAAGTTGCGCGCGCTTGTCTTTCTTGGTCGCACCCATCTTTACGAAGGTAAAGGTGTTGAGCCAGTAGTGCATAGCGTTCGAGTTGCAGTCAAGGCGGGTGCCAAGGTTGTAATCCTTACAAATGCATGCGGTGGAATAAATACCGCATACAAAGTTGGACAGCCAGTCTTGATCCGTGATCATATTTCTCTCACCGCAGTATCACCATTATCAGGTGCTACCTTTGTTGATTTAACTGATCTTTACAGCAAACGAATTCGCGCAATTGTTAAAAAGGAAGATGCCTCCCTTGAAGAAGGTGTCTACGTTCATTGGCGCGGGCCAACGTATGAAACTCCCGCAGAGATTTTGATGATGCGAACAATGGGTGCTGACTTAGTGGGAATGTCCACAGTCCCTGAAGCAATTGCCGCACATGCACTTGGTGCAGAAGTTTTAGGAATCTCTTTAGTAACTAATGCTGCCGCAGGTGTAACCGGTGAAAAACTCAACCATGAAGAGGTTATCGCCGCTGGAAAAGCTGCAGCAGATCGTATGGGCGCTCTTCTCAAAGCAGTCATTCCAAAGTTATTCTAAGTACATGGATCTACGTACCGAAGCAGAAGCATGGATTGCTGATGATCCAGATCCAAAAACTGCAGCCCAAGTACAAGCTTGGTTAGATACCAATAACGAAGTTGAACTTAAGCGCTCATTCGCTGGCTTTTTGCAGTTTGGTACCGCTGGCCTGCGTGGGCCAGTGCGCCCAGGACCATCCGGAATGAACCGCGCCGTCGTTGGCAGAACTGCAGCGGGAATAGTTGCCTACATGCGAGAGCGCAATTTAAGCTCGGTAGTTATTGGTCGCGACGCCAGATATGGCTCTGAAGATTTCACCTTTGAAACCGCTGAAATTATGAGTGGTGCAGGAATGAAAGTCTTTATTTTACCGCGGCCACTTCCAACACCCGTTTTAGCATTTGCAACAAATGAATTGAAATGCGACGTTGGCATAATGGTTACAGCTAGCCATAATCCCCCACAAGATAATGGATATAAAGTTTATTTAGGTGGCACTGCTGATGGGATTAATTATCGTGGTTCACAAATTATTTCACCAACCGATGAATCTATTGCAGCCAAGATTGCAGCAGTAACATCTCTGGCGGCCCAACCTCGTGCCAAAAAATGGACCGTACTTAATGAAGATATTATTGACAAGTACATAAACATTACGGCGGCAATTGCAACAAAACCAGGAAACTTAAAGATTGTTTATACCGCGATGCATGGGGTTGGTACTGAAACACTGCTGCGCGTCTTTCACAAGGCTGGCTTTCAATCGCCGATCCTGGTTGATGCCCAAGCACAGCCCGATCCCGATTTTCCTACAGTTGCATTTCCAAATCCAGAAGAGCCTGGGGCAATAGATTTAGCGTTGGAAACCGCCAGAAACTTTGGAGCTGATTTAGTTATTGCTAATGATCCCGATGCGGATCGTTGTGCGGCTGCACTCAAAGATCCGATCACTGGTTGGCGCATGCTAAGAGGAGATGAACTTGGAGTTATTCTTGGTGAATCGATTGCACGAACAAACTCACATGGCATTTTTGCTAACTCCATTGTTTCTTCATCGGTTTTAAGTAAGATCGCGCAACACTATAAGTTGGAGTTTAAAGAGACTCTGACTGGTTTTAAATGGCTAGCGAAAATTCACGGGCTTACTTTTGGCTACGAAGAAGCTCTCGGCTACTGTGTAGATTCACAGACGGTCAACGATAAAGATGGAATATCGGCAGCGATAAAGTTGGCGCAGATTGCAAGTGATTTAGCTGCACAGGGAAAGACTCTTCAAGACTTACTCGATGAAGTGTGGAAACGCCATGGCTTCCACGCCACTGACCAGATCTCTATTCGACTAACCGATCTCTCTAAAGTTGGAGTAATTCTGGGCTCACTGCGTACAAATTCGCCAACATCTATCGCGGGGCGCAATGTAGTATCAATCGATGATCTGGCACAGCCAACGGATGGATTACCGCCAACGGATGGGATCCGCTTGTGGCTTGAAGGAGATGTTCGAATTATTATTCGTCCAAGTGGCACTGAGGCAAAGATGAAGTGCTACATCGAAGTAGTTGAAAAAGATTCATCGACTGCACAAGGTGTACTAGATCAACTGCGTGCTCCTTTAATGGAGTTGTTATCGTGAGTTTCTATGGATTAGTAGATGGCACTGATACATCTTTGAAGAATTACTTAGGATCACTCTCAGGCGTAGACCAGGTTGGCGCCGACGCACGTGCTGCAATGTTGGCAACGCGCAGTATCAAAACTACGTCAAAGCGTTGGGCAATTGATATGGCAATTTCGATGGTTGATTTAACTACCCTCGAAGGCGCTGATACCGTCGGAAAAGTGCAGGCGCTATGTACAAAGGCGGTTCGCCCAGATCCAACAGATCTAACTGTTCCAAGTGTTGGTGCAGTCTGCGTTTATAACGACATGGTTGCAACTGCCCGCAAGCATTTAGATTTAGTGGGAGGTCAACACGTTGGTGTTGCGGCAGTATCCACTGCCTTTCCCTCTGGCCGCGCATCGATGCCGGTTAAGTTACGTGATACCAGAGATGCACTCGATGCTGGAGCATCTGAAATTGATATGGTGATCGACCGCGGAGCTTTTTTAAGTGGTCACTACATCGATGTCTTTAATGAGATTGTTGCAATTAAAGAGTTGTGTGGAACCCGTGCGCATTTAAAAGTAATCTTTGAAACTGGCGAACTAGTCACGTATGACAATGTTCGTAAAGCATCTTTCTTGGCCATGGCCGCAGGCGCAGATTTTATAAAGACGTCGACCGGTAAGATTGCACCAGCTGCCACCGCTCCTGTGGTCTTAGTAATGCTTGAAGCGGTACGCGATTTTTACTCTATGACCCAACAGCGAATCGGAGTAAAACCTGCAGGTGGGATCAGAAATACTAAGGATGCCATCAAGCAGTTGGTCCTAGTCAATGAGACGGCCGGCCCGGAATGGCTCACACCATCGCTATTTCGCATTGGTGCTAGCGCTTTACTCAATGATTTACTCATGCAGCGTATGAAAATGGATACTGGCTACTACGCTAGTCCTGCCTACGTAACGATCGATTAATGGAGACTCCAGTGAGCTTTGATTATGCATCTGCCCCCGAATCGCGGGCGATCGTTTCGATTAAACCTAAGTACGGCCACTTTATTGCCGGCAAGTTCGTCGCAGGCAGCAAGCATTTCCCCACCATTAACCCTGCGACCGAAGAGGTCTTAAGCCACATCGCCTTAGCGGGTAAGGCTGAAGTCGATGCCGCCGTAAAAGCTGCACGCAAGGCTTACACAACTACGTGGTCAAAAATGAGCGGTAAAGAGCGTGGAAAATACTTATTTCGCATAGCGCGAATCATGCAAGAGCGCGCACGAGAGTTTGCAGTACTAGAGACTTTAGATAATGGAAAACCAATCCGTGAATCACGCGATGTCGATATTCCATTAGCTGCTGCACATTTTTTCTATCATGCAGGGTGGGCCGATAAACTTGAGTTTGCAGGTCTTGGAACTTCAACAAAGCCACATGGCGTAGCAGGTCAGATTATTCCTTGGAACTTTCCACTACTCATGTTGGCATGGAAAGTTGCGCCTGCACTTGCCACTGGTAATACCGTTGTATTAAAACCTGCCGAAAGCACATCACTGACCGCACTGCTATTTGCCGAAGTGTGTCAACAGGCTGAACTTCCTGCAGGTGTTGTCAATATTGTTACTGGCGATGGTTCAACAGGCGCATTAATAGTTAACCATCCTGGAATTGATAAGATCGCATTTACTGGCTCTACTGAAGTTGGCAAGATAATTGCTCGGGCAGTTGCTTCAACTCCTAAGAGTGTGACTTTGGAGCTTGGCGGCAAAGCGGCCAACATCATCTTTGACGATGCGGCTATCGATGAAGCTGTAGAAGGCATTGTTAATGGAATCTTTTTCAATCAAGGCCATGTGTGTTGTGCGGGCTCTCGATTGATTCTGCAAGAAAACGTCGCCGATGAAGTTTTAGAGAAGTTAAAAGTAAGAATGGCAAAGATACGCATCGGTGATCCAATGGATAAAAATACCGATGTGGGTGCGATTAACTCTAAAGAACAACTTGCCAAGATAATTGAACTTACAGCTGCAGGTGATGCCGAAGGTGCCCAGCGCTGGAGTGCACCATGTGAACTGCCAAGCAAAGGTTTCTGGTTTGCACCAACTATTTTCACTGGTGTTACTCAAGCCCACCGCATAGCTCGCGAAGAGATCTTTGGTCCGGTGCTCTCAGTTCTGACTTTCAGAACCCCTCAAGAGGGGATAGATAAGGCAAATAACACGCCTTTTGGCTTATCAGCCGGTGTGTGGAGCGAGAAGGGCTCACGAATTCTCTGGGCAACACAACAGTTGCGCGCCGGAGTTGTCTGGGCAAATACATTTAATAAGTTTGATCCAACATCACCATTTGGCGGTTATAAAGAGTCTGGCTGGGGTCGAGAAGGTGGACGACACGGATTAAGCGCTTATTTGAAGGGAGTCGGACATGAGTAATCGAATCGACGTCAAAAAGACTTATAAGTTATTTATTAATGGAGTATTCCCCCGCACTGAGTCGGGACGTACATATGAAGTTAAAAGTGCAAAAGGTTCATTCATAGCTAACCCATGTTTAGCTTCGCGCAAAGATTTAAAAGATGCCGTTGTAGCCGCACGTGCAGCACATCATGGATGGAATAAAGCCACTGCCTACAACAAGGGACAGATTCTCTACCGACTTGCTGAAATGCTAGAAGGTCGGCGCGCGCAGTTTGTTGACGAGATTATCGCGGTAACTGGTGCCACAAAAGCTAAGGCCGAAAAAGAAGTGAGCGAATCTGTAGATCGCTTAGTCTGGTACGCCGGTTGGTCTGACAAGATTTCATCCCTTTCTGGCGCCCTTAATCCAGTTGCTGGCCCTTATTACAACTTTACAATTCCTGAAAGTATGGGGGTCGTTGCAGCCATTGCACCTGAAACTCCATCACTATTGGGATTGATCGATGTCATAGCGCCAATTATTGTTTCCGGAAATACGCTCGTTGTTTTGGCAAGTTCTAAAGCCCCGCTCTCGGCTATGAGTTTTGCTGAAGTGATTGCAACCAGCGATGTGCCGGCAGGTGTCATTAATATTTTGACTGGAATGAAAGATGAAATTGCGCCATGGATGGCATCTCATATGGACATTGATGGATTTGATATCACTGGGCTAGCTACAAAGAAGCACGCTGAGATTCGTGCGTCAGGGGCGGAAAATTTGAAGCGTATCTTCGCCTTCAAATCCCACGATCCAGCTCGTATTCTTGCCTTTATGGAAGCCAAGACTGTCTGGCACCCAATAGGGCTCTAAGACCAGCCTTTATCAATGGTTCTTAGCCATAATTGACGGACAGCTTCGACATCTAGATCCATGACTACTCGCACCTTAGCTGAATCTTCTAAGTCCAAAGGCTCTAACTCTTTAAGAAATGAATCTCTGCGATCACAGATTGTTTGTCCTCGTGCCGGACCAGATGAAGTATCAACCACGACATCAAACATCTCGGTAGTAAAGAACTCAGGATGAATTGCAGTTGCAACGGCGCCATAATCTCCCAAAGTTATTGGCGATACGCCCAACCGTTCGATAAATGCGTGAATGAGTGAACCCCCAAATTGAGCAGAAGGTTCGGTGGATCGCTTAAGGCTTTCAGCTTCTTCGCGAGTGACACCTGGCCGCATAAAAACATCTAAGCCGTACATGGTAATTGGAACACCGCTTTGGAAGACGATTGCAGCTGCTTCTGGGTCGTGCCAAATATTGAACTCTGCCGCAGCTGTAGCATTACCTGCCGAAGTAGAACCACCCATTAAAATAATGCGATGTAGCTTCTTAGCTGTCTCAGGAAATGCTCGTAAGAAAAGTGCAACGTTCGTTAGAGGTGCAAGCGGAACAAGAGTAACCGGCTCACTTGAACTCTCTATCAAATCTCGCATGAGCTCTACTGCCGACCGCTTGTCTATCACCCGCTTTGATGGTGGGATTCCTAGATCTCCCATTCCATCTGCGCCATGAACATATTCGGCATATTTTGACTCACCTAACAGGGGGCGAACAGCTCCACGAGCCACAGGAATATCCACAGCCCCTGCTGCATCTAAAACTTTCAATGTATTAGCCACAACTTGATCCACATTGGTATTGCCGTCGACACATGTGACTCCCAAGAGAGATATTGCCGGATGCATAGCGGCAAAAAGCACGGCAAATGCATCATCGACGCCAGTATCGACATCTAGAATCATTGAAGTTTTATTCATACCCGATAGCCTATCGCCATGAGTAAATCAGTTATAGCTGTCGTTGGAAGCGCCATGATGGATCTCACGGCCTATGCCGATACTCTTCCCGA
>QYPG01000054.1 GCA_007279945.1 Streptomycetaceae bacterium
CGGTGCAAATATCACCACAACTGTTGTGAAGATGCGCGCAAAGGGAATGACGTGGAATCGCACTCCAATCTTTATCTATGGCGTAGTCGCATCAGTTGTACTCGCACTTCCTGCCTTCCCAGTCTTTTTCCTGTCGCAAATAATGTCAGCGATGGATCGTGCACTCGATACTTCGTTCTATAACGTTGCAGGTGGCGGCAGTGGATGGTTATATGAAAATCTATTCTGGATCATGGGTCATCCAGAGGTGTATGTAATTCTTATTCCTGCAGTTGCAGCTCTTATGGAGATGGCGCCAGTATTTACACGACGACCATTATTTAGCTTTAACGTTGCAGTGATGGGAATTGCTGGAATCTCTGGACTTTCGGCATTGGTGTGGGCTCATCACATGTATATGTCAGGGTGGGCGCCACTTCTTAACACTCCATTTATGTTAACGACCGAACTTATTTCGATTCCAACTGGAATGTTGTTCTTAGTTCTAGTTGGTACGTTGTGGCGTGGGCGACTCTGGATGACAATGCCAGCCTTGTCCATCTTTGCTCTTCTATGGAACTTCATGATTGGTGGGATCACAGGGATCTATCTTTCAGATGTTCCAGCTGATGCTTTCTTGCACGGTTCAATGTATGTGACTGCGCACTTCCATTACACGTTAATGGGCGCAGGTTTAACAGGCGCACTTGCAGCCTTGGTCTACTGGTTCCCAGCTATGACTGGACGCATGTTTGATAAAAAACTGAGCTGGGTTGCATTCTGGATGGTGCAAATCGGCTTTAATATCGCCTTTCTTGGGATGTTTGCTGTTGGGCTTGCCGGCCAACCACGTCGTGTTGAATCTTATGCATCGACATTTAATACCGGAAACATGATTACAACTGCAGGAGCTTATTTAGTTATGGGTGGAATGTTGGTCTTGCTCTACGGAGTTATCTCTTCATGGAAGAGCGGCGTGAAAGCGCCGAAGAATCCATGGCAGGCAAAGACACTTGAATGGACGGTCGGATATCCGATCCCACTTGAGAACTTTGATGTCTTACCGGTAGTTACATCAGATGCATACGGATATGGAAAGGCAAAACCATGAGTGTCGAGACACATGCACATCACGAACACCCCGATGTAGTGGGAAGTCGCAACCGCCTGGGAGTAATTCTTTTGCTCGTTGCAGATATTGCCTTTGCTCTGAGTATGCTCTTTGTCTACTTCTATCTGCGCGGACAAAACGTTAATGACATGTGGTTGCCTGCGGCAACATCTGAACATCCAGCAATCATGCCGCTCTCTTCTAGCGCCGGCTGGACAGTAACCGCAATTGTAGCTTTCGGACTTTTGGCGCATTTCTACGGCCTTAAAGGTGCTCGTGCTGCAAATCAAACTCAACTTAAATTGGGTTCTTTGGTTGCATTAGTTGCATCAGTAGTAGCAATCGTTTACCAATTTAATACTATTGCCTCGGCTCCATTTACTTTCTCTGATGGTGCCTACGTTTCATGTTTCTATATGTTTGCAATATTAAACTTTGTCCACATTATGTTGACAATCTTTATTTCGCTAGGAAATTGGAACCGTGCACGACTTGGGCTCTATAAGTCAGATCATTGGCATGTAGACATTGTTCGTGTTTGGTGGGTCTGGATGGTTGTGTCATCATTACTCGGTGCCTTTGCCCTCACTTACCCATAAAAACAGCTCTAACTGGATCGGCCTCTACATCGCCTTGGGCCTTGTCTGGGGCTGCTCCTTTATCTTCATAAAGCTGGGGTTGGAGTTTTTAACCCCTGTAGGCGTGGCTTTTGGGCGAGTATCCCTCGGCGCTCTAACTCTCGTCTTTTGGGCGCGCTTTAAAGGGATTGACCTACCAAAAGATAAAAAACTCTGGCTTCACCTGTGGGCTGTTTCGCTACTGCTTAATGTAATTCCTGGAGTCCTATTTGCTTTTGCCGAAACTAAAGTGACCTCTATCTTGGCTGGAATCATTAATGCCGTTACCCCTTTAATGACTTTACTTGCCATCATGATTGCTTTTCGTGAAGAAAGACCTAAGAAATATCAAGTAGTGGGTTTGCTGATTGGTTTTCTAGGAGTGCTCACAGTTTTAGGTGCATGGAAAGGTTTAGGAACTAATCCAATTGTCGCGGTCTTCGCTCTACTTCTGGCGGTCACTTGTTACGGAGTTTCCTTTCCATATTCCCGTAAATTCGTCTTGCCACATAAATTAAAACCTGAAGCCTTAGCGGCAGTGCAAGTCTCTGCCGGTGCGCTCACACTCTTACCTTTTTATTTAATAGATGGCATTGCAAAAGACGAGTATCGGCCAGGACCAGTCCTTGCAATGATTGCCCTTGGAGTATTTGGAAGTGGGTTTGCATATATTTGGAACTTTAAGGTTATGGAGGCTGCAGGAAGTGCGATAGCAAGCACGGTTACATATGTAACTCCGGTAGTTGCGGTAATAGTTGGAATCATTTTTCTAGGCGAGCACGTAAGTTGGTATGAACCTGTAGGTGCAGCCATTGTTCTAATTGGCGCAGCTATTGGTCAGGCTCGCATTAAAATATTTAATCGATTATAAAACCAGCATTAATTGGCCCAAGATCTATGCCAGCTGCAGTGTGATTGCTTTGTTCACCTCGGGCAAGTTGAGCTGCATGGGCCTTATTGTGCCAACGCTCCTCGATTTTGCCGTATTTCCACAGCAATAATGCGATGCTCCACACAACTACAAATGAACCCACAATAAAGTAGCCCGCATTGTTCAGGTTAAATGCCAAGGCGTAGTCCCAAAAACCACCAGTGAGATCGAGTTGTCGTGCAAATACTTGGCATAGTTCTAATCCACCAACAAAGAATGCAACCGAGACAGATAAGCCAGTAATAATGATGTTGTAGTAGACCTTACGAACTGGCTTTGAAAAAGCCCAACCATATGCGAAGTTCATAAAAGACCCGTCGATGGTATCGAGCAAACTCATTCCGCCAGCAAAAAATAGAGGCAGCGAGATTATTGCCCACCATGGCAAACCGGCAATTACAGAAGAACCGGCTAAAACAAGCAAGCCGATCTCTGTTGCAGTATCGAAGCCAAGACCAAATAAGATTCCAAGAGGATACATCTTCCATGATGCATCAATGCGTCGAGCGATTGGACCAAAAAAGCGCATGAGAAATCCGCGAGAGTCTAAATGTTTTTCTAACTCTTCTTCGCTGTATGTACCTTTGCGCATCTGCATAAAAACTCGAACAATGGAAACTAGAATAATCAGATTTAGAATTGCTATAAGCATTAAGAAAGTTCCGCTCACGGTTGTACCGATTAATCCGGTGTAATGATGCAGTGAGGAGTTTTCGTCTTTAAGTTGCGAACCAAGGGCTTTGATTCCAAAGTTAAGCAACATGGCTAAAACGAACACAACAGATGAGTGTCCGAGGGAGAAGAAAAAGCCGACAGCTAACGGGCGCTTACCTTCAGACATTAACTTACGCGTTGTGTTATCAATAGCGCTGATGTGATCGGCATCAAATGCATGACGCATACCGAGTGTGTATGCAAGTGCAGCTGTTCCCCAACCAAAGAGTGATCCGTCGCTAAGAATGTAATTGCCCGTTGTGGCCTTCCACATGAGCAAAGCACCGGCAACATGTAAGAAGAGGATGAAGCCGAACATAGCTGCCATACGTTGCCATTCATCACGGGTCAGGCGCTGGGAGGCAGGGGCTGGTTTAGCTATAACGACGTTCATGAGCCCCCTAGATGCAAATGATTTGCAGGTAGAAAGGGTAAAGCAGCCGGGATGGACTGTCTATTTGAAATCCTTCCCTAACGGTGGCGCAGCCCGCCCTAAAGCTCATGTGAAGCCCTGAATCACGCGTGACTGTAAGTATTTGCGTATAGAGTCACGTAAAGAGTTTGCACAGGAGAGGCGGGCTGCGTGAGCGAAGACGATGACATGGAAGAAATCATCACGGAGGAGATGCTCTGGGATCGAATTCCTGAAGTCGATGGCGAAGAACGTGCCAGCACATATTACGAACTCAGTGCGCGTATTTATGCTCGCGGACAGTACGACGAAGCTCTAGCTCTAGCTGAAACCGCGCGCGACATATATTCGACGCTCGGTGCAAATGCACCTAGTGAAGGATTAGCCCAGGCATATTCAGCAATTGGCTACAACTTAAATCAATTAAAGCGGATGGATGAAGCTGCAACTGCAATGAGTAAAGCGGTCGAAATTTTGCGTGAAAATAAATCTCCCATTGCCCTAGAGCTTGCTTGCACACTTGGTGAATGGTGGTACACATCAAAGCAGTATGACAAAGTGGTAGACACAATGCGCGAATGCGCACAAGAGCATTTAGTAGATGGCAATGAAATTGGCGCAGCAAATGATTTACATCTTATTGGTTGCGCAGAGCGCGAGTTAAAGAACTACGAGAAAGCTATCGATTCTTTTAAAGAAGCGCGTATTTTATTTAAACGCAACAAAGAGGTGATTCATGTCGCTAGGTGTGATCAAAAGATGGCTTCATGTCTGATTGAACTCAATGAGGGCGAGCTCGCTTTGGAGACCGCACGTCGAGCTGTTGATGTATTTGAAACTGGGCATGATCATAGGCGTGAGACTTTCGCACTCTTTGAGTTTGGTAAAGCCCAAGTTCTATTAGAGAAATTCGATGATGGTTTAGCAACACTAGAACAGGTGCTTTCAGTCGTTACCGACGATGAGCCTAAAGACTTTGAGTTTATTATTGATGTTGAATCTCGAATTGCAAAGATCATCCGTATGCAGGGTCGTATTGAAGAGGCCGAGGAGATTGAACGACGCTTAAAATCCGTGCAAGAGTCGCTAGAAGTAGAGTCTGAGGCTTGATACAGCATTTAAAAGCCCTACCCGAGGTACGTATAACAATGGTCTGCATGGGCAATATCTGCCGTTCACCAATGGCCGCAGCGGTGCTCTCTAATCGCACAGCCGATTGGACCAGCCCCCGTATCACTGTTGATAGCTCTGGCACAGGTGCATGGCATGTCGGTCAGGGTGCACATCCAACATCAGAGCACGTATGGCGCAGCGCTGGCTATGAATACACCCATGCGGCGCGCCAATTTCAAGCCTCTGATTTCTTCGTTACCGATCTAATTTTGGTGATGGATTCCAATAATTTGCAGAACGTAATGACGCTTGCCGATAGCGATGAATCGAGAAGCAAAGTTTTTTATCTGCGAAGTTTTGATAAATCTCTACAGATGATTGATCCGCAGTCCCAAGATTATTTCAAACTAGAAGTACCGGATCCGTATAATCAGTCTGTAGAAGCTTATGAAGAAACTCTCACTATGATCGAACGGGCCGTAAGTGGCTTGTTGCAAGAGTTATCGCACCAATAAGTGCGCCACATGCAGCAACGATGAGTGGCCATTGAATTTCGCCTTTACTCCACATAGCACCACCCCAGATCCCAGCGCCTAAGACTGCGAAATTCATCGACGCTTGGTAAACACCTTGAGCGCGACCACGATGATTATCTTCACTTAATCCAGCTATCCATGCCTTGCCAACGCCATCAGTTAGAGCCGGGAATAATCCATAGAGTGCGAGTGCAATAAGTGCGATCAGATGATTATTAGTGAAACCCAAAGTTGCATAAGCGATGGCAAAAGCTAATAGGCCAACTGCATATACAACCCGAGGGGATAATTTGTCGGCAATGTATCCTCCTGGAAAAGCTGCAACAACGGTCACGCCGCTAAAGAGCATGTAAGAAAGCACAACCCCGTTAGTAGAAAAACCTATGTCGTGTAAGCGCAGAAGAAGTAGTACATCTGGAATATTTGTTAACTGAATGAGAACCAAGATTGCGATTGCGCGCTTCAAAGGTGATGGAAGTTGAGGATGTATTTTTTTCTCTACTTTAATCTTTGGCTTCTTAATAAAATTTTCTTTCACCAGAAGCGTAAGCAGCCCTGAAATAATCGCTGGAATCAAGGCCCATTTTGCCACGGCTCGAACATCACCATCGAGCATCGCTAAGCCGATAAGTGCGATCCCAGGTCCAATAACTGCGCCAATATTGTCGCCCGTGCGATGAAAACCAAAGGCTTTACCTAGATTTGCCTTATCTACTGAGTCCGAGATCAAGGCATCACGTGGTGCTCCACGCATGCCTTTTCCAATTCGATCTGTAACGCGACCTAATAAAACTAAGGGCCATCCTGTTGCAACTACAACTAGAGCTTTGCCGACCCCAGCTAACGAATAGCCCGAGATAACAAAGGGGCGCCTGCCTAAGCGATCACTTGATTTACCACTTATTAGCTTTGTGAATCCAGCTGCAGCTTCTGCGCAACCCTCGATTAATCCAAGTGCGAGAGGTGCGGCACCGATGACACCAGTTAAGAGAATTGGAAGTAATGGGTATAGAAGTTCGCTAGCTGCATCTTGAGCAAGTGAGATGAGAGTTAAAAGAATTAAATTGCGAGTCAACCATGTTTTCATCATTTAGGTAGGTGCTGCAATGCCCAGTGATACATGGCAATTGCTCCGGCAGCCGATGCGTTCATCGAACGCGTGGAGCCATATTGATTGATTTCATAGAGAACTTCGCACACATTAATTCCTTCATCTGACATTCCTGCTCCCTCTTGACCAAATAAAAGCACACAACTTTCGGGTAACTGAGCGCATTCTAACTGTTTCGATCCAGGAACATTATCTATTCCAATGATAGGAATCTCATTTTCTTTACACCACACCGCTAAATCCTCAACAGTTGGATGATAGAAAACACTGAGGTATCTATCGGTCACCATTGCTCCGCGCTTATTCCAATCACGCTTACCCACGATATGTACACCAGCGACATTAAAAGCATTTGCTGTTCGAACTACCGAGCCGATATTTAAATCATGTTGCCAATTCTCGATTGCAATGTGCAGTTTGTGTCGTTTCGAATCTAAGTCAGCGACAATTGCTTCAACGGTCCAGTATCTGTAATGATCAAGGACATTTCTTCGGTCACCATTCAGCAATAGTTCAGGATCGAATTGATCGCCTTCAGGCCATGGTTTTTCATGAGGCCCAACACCTACAACTGGGAAGAATTCACCTGGGCCAATGGTGGCGGAGGTAGTTGGAGAAGACACGGTGTCACTCTAAACTGATTACATGACTGCTATCAACACCTTCGCTTATGTCGTTCATATTCTCTGTGTAATTGTCCTTCTCTCTTTGTTGCTCCATCAGTGGAATAAGAGCCCTCGAAAGTTAAGCCCTGGAATCTTGCATGTTGGACTCACCGCGTTGGTAGCGGGTGTAGTGATGGTAGGGATGTTTAACACGGCGCATCCAGATGAAACACTCAACCACACAAAGATTGGAATAAAACTGCTCATACTCCTAGCGATTCTTGGCATCAGTTATAAGAATGTTAAGAAACCTGAGTTGGCAAAAAACACATGGCTCCTTTTAATTGGTCTAACGATGACCAATATTCTTATCGCATCGCTGTGGCACTGATAGGCCGATGCGCAATAAGTTCTTTTTCGCTGTACTTGCAATAACAACTGCACTTTCAGCGCTACCAGCACAAGCTGTCTTATCAGCGGCCTCGATTCCAGCTGTCTTTGATGAGTTTTTAAAACTACCCGCATTAGCAAACCCGGCAGTTGTTTTGATTGATGGCATATCGGGCGAAGTTATTTACGAAAGAAACTCTCAATCACAACGTAAGCCCGCATCTGTTATGAAGTTACTGTCTGGAGCAGCAACTCTTGAATATTTAGATCCCGGAGCTACATTTGAGACTAGAGTTTACTTGGGTTCACATGCTAAGACCCTTGTCATTGAAGGCTCGTTTGATCCTTGGCTTAGTTTAAATAATCTTGAAGCCAAGAAAATGCATAGGACTTCACTTCCACGGTTTGCCACTTATTCCATGGTGGCTTTGAAGTCTACAAATCATGGTTCACTCAAGAATATTTCAGTTAAGTATTACGGTTTGTACTCTCAAGATATTGCGAACTTAAAAAAGTTTTGGGCTAAGCGAGGATTCAAACCGACTTTCAGCTCCGTCAGTAGGGATACAGCGTTAGCCGCTGAAGGAGAATCAGTTTTTTCATCACAGTCACCAACGGTAAAAGAAATCTTAAATTTCACATTACTGTGGAGTGATAATTTGCTAGCTGAGCGTCTGGCGCGGTTAGCGTCTAAGGCTGCCGGATATGGATTAACTGACCTAGGTGTCGCAACTACCTTTCATTCTTTGTTAAATCGCCTGAATATAGATGCTTCGCAGCTTGTTGTCGCTGATGGAAGTGGGTTATCAAAAGAGAACAGGGCATCTGCCCAAATCATCGGGCAACTTCTCTATGAGACACGTAAAGAGGAAAAATTCGCGCTACTTTATAAATCTCTTCCTGTTAGCGGTATATCGGGGACACTGAAAAATCGATTTATCACGACTGCGCCAAGTGCCGTAGGCCTCATTCACGCTAAGACCGGGAGCTTGAATGGAACAGTTACCTTAGCGGGATTTGTGGAGTCAAGTGATCGTGAATATATCTTCGCAATTTTGGCCGATGAGATCCCACGCAGTACGCGTGCTAGCGATAAAGCACGAGCAGCAATCGATCGATTATTGGGCAGAATTGCTGCGCCAAATATTCCAGCAGAGATATCTGAAGCTACTCCAGTCCCTTAACTATTTATTATCGAAGACTTTGATTGACCCACCATAACAAGCAACCCACGTCCTAGATGTTGAAGAATCATATGTGACACCAATCGGCTCATTACAGACTTTAAAAGTTTGTAAGATTTTAAGATCACTAGTTCGAACTTTAGAGATAGTGTCACTTTCAAAATTTACAACAAATAATGCAGTTCCGTCATTTGAAATAGCTAAACTACGCGCAGCTTTTCCAGTTTTTACAGCACCGAGACTCTTATTCGAAACTAGGTCCCACGCAGCAACTTTTCCCGACAAATTCATAGTTGCATACAGTTTTGTATTATCGGGGGATAGAACTATTGCTCGAGGGTTACTTCCAATAGGAATATAAGTAATTGAAAAGTCTTCAAGATTTATAGCATGAATGCGACTGCCTCCCATTTCGGCAACGTAGGCCGTTTTACTATCGCGACTAACAGCGATTCCTCGGGGATATCGACCTATCTTGATCGTTTTAACAGTTTTTTGACTCGCAATTGAGATAACTTTGAGATCGTATGAGCACCAGTTAGAGACTAAGACGTACTTATTATCTGGGGTTACTTCCACAACTTTTGGTACTGAGCCCACGGGATAGACAGCATCAATTGTGTAACTCTCTAGCTCAATTCGGTATAGAAAACTGGTGTCGTAGTGTGAAGCTGGCGAACACGTGTCGTGCCCCTCATGGTTAAAACCCTTGCCATACATCGCATAATTAGTGACGTATAAGTATTTACCATCGGGGGAGTACGAACCTTCAACCGGCGCACCTTTAAATAGCGCTGGGGACTTTGAATAACCAAACTTTGATAACTGTACTGAGTCCGGAACAGTTTTAATTAATGCAAAAGTATTAGCGTCATAAATCGTGATGCTGTGGTTATACATCATGTTGTGAGCACTTACTAGCCCGGTACCTGATGATCGGACTGATTTTGGAGATATTGCCCCAGTAATTGTTGTCACAAGCGACATTTTTGTTTCGCTAGAAACTACATCACTCTGTACAGGAATTAAAAATATAGAGAGTGATGCTGTAACTAATAAAATTAAAAAGCTACGGCGCATGCCCTAACTGTAATGGCTAACGATTAGTCGTCCTCGCCTTCACCTTCATCGTCGCCGCCATTTTTATGCTCATCTCCTTCGTGTTCACCACCTGTAGGGGGTTTGACTCCAATTGAAGGGTTCTTAATTGGTGCGGGTGCTTTTACAGTTGCAGTTGCCTTAGGTGTAGGCACTGCAGTTGGTTCCGCACTAGCTGCAGTAGAAACTGTTTCTACAGTTAATAATGGATTTGGGTTTGTAGGCTCCATTGATGCTGAACCTGCAGTGGGGGTTGATGAAGCCATAACATTAGAAGGCTGGGTGGATGACGCCACTGGATCTGTTTTCGGAGACAGCGCAGTTACATTTTCAACTGCACTAGCGGGGGACTCTTGTTGTGTCTGCGTAAAAACTGTACCAACGCCAATAATGGCAACAACCGCTGCTAACGCGAGAAGTGGAATCGTTTTAGCCACTTTGCGAGGCGAAGCGGCGTTGTCAGTATCTGCGATTTCAAACCATTCAGGCTTTTGATCTGGAGACATATGGAGATCCTTTCGTTAGTTGCAAAGTAACTCCTTTGGCTGAGAAGGAACTGTGAACACGAGCGGCATTTGCTGAGTAATCTTGGCGAGTGAACATGGCCGCGCGTGGATATCTAGATCTTATGAAGCTTCGGGTCGTAGAACTGCTTCTAGTCACCACTCTACCGGCCATGGTTTTAGCGGCCAAAGGCCTACCCTCTTTTACTTTAGTTGCAATGACAATTCTTGCTGGAACATTATCGGCAGGTAGTGCCAATGCTTTCAACATGGTGATTGAAAGTGATATTGATAAATTAATGGCGCGCACATCTAAGCGACCAATAGTGACTGGAGTGTTAAGTAAGCAACAAGCAACTATTTTTGCAACCTTTATCGGCTTCCTTTCGCTAATTCTATTTTGGATTTTTACCACGCCACTTGCAACTTTACTTTCATTGGTTGCGATTGCCTTTTATGTTCTTGTCTACACGGTTGGCTTGAAACGTCGAACTTCGCAGAATATTGTGTGGGGGGGAGCAGCCGGGTGTATGCCTGTATTTATCGGTTGGGCTGCAGTTACAAACTCACTGTCAATTCCGGCGCTCGCATTTTTCATGGTGATCTTCTTCTGGACCCCACCACATTTTTGGGCGCTAGCGATTAAATACAAGGATGATTATTCGGCTGCTGGAATTCCGATGCTGCCAGTTGTAGCAACTAAAGCTCGCGTGCATCGTGAAATGTGGTTCCATACCATTCTGATGATCACATCATCTATGTGGCTAATTCTTTCAGCGTCATTGCCAACGTGGTCATTAGTGGTAACAGTTTTGTTAGGTTTGGTATATGCGCGTGAACTTATCGAGCTTAAAGAAAACTCACCTGACTATGCTAAGACCGCAGGAAAGATTTTTCAATGGTCAATAACTTATTTAAGTTTGTTATCGTTAGTACTTGTAGCTGCTCAGCTGAGTGCTTGAGTTAAGTCTTTTATTAAATCACTCGAATGTTCTAAGCCAACTGATAAGCGAAGCACCGATGGAGTAATACCCATTTCTGCCAGGACTTCAGGGGCTAAGCGGCGATGAGTCGATGAAGCTGGGTGAGTAATAAGTGACTTGCTATCACCCAAGTTATTAGAGATATCGATGATTTTTAGCTTGTTCATAAAGGCAAAGACTTGGCTTTGATCCCCTACAAATTCAATGCCTACAGTGGTTCCACCGCCGCTCATCTGTTTCATTGCAAGGGCATGATCGGGGTGAGATTTAAGTCCAGGGAAGCGCACAGATTTAATCTCAACTCGCGATTCCAAGAATTCAGCAACAGCTTGAGCGTTAGCCGCCATTCGCTCAACGCGCATCTCCATAGTTTCTAATGACTTAACAAGCACCCATGCATTAAATGGACTCAGTGATGGTCCAGTATGGCGCGTGAAAGGCATAAGTTTTTCATGAATGTATGAAGATGATCCAAGAATTGCTCCAGCAAGAACACGTCCCTGACCATCTATATGTTTTGTAGCTGAGTACATAACTACATCGGCACCTAATTGAAGTGGCTTTTGCAATACAGGAGATGCCATGACGTTATCAACAATGACTATTGCTCCAACTTTATGGGCTAAATCACTGACCATGCGAATATCAACAATTTCCATTGAGGGATTACTTGGAGTCTCAATAAATACCGCTTTAGTTGGCTTACTTAATGCTTTCGTCCACGCGGCGGGATCATTTCCCTTTACTAATTCAAAAGTTACGCCCCATTTTGGTAGAAACTCTGTAATAACAACGTGACAGGATGAAAACATTGCTGCAGATGCAACAACGTGATCACCTTGTTCAACTAAACATGCAAGAGAGGCAAACATGGCCGACATACCTGAGCCGGTTGCAAC
>QYPG01000047.1 GCA_007279945.1 Streptomycetaceae bacterium
AATAGCGTACCTACTCTTGCATCAACTGTTGCAACGCTAAGTTCACTCGCTGTCGGAAGTGCTGGCGGCGGTACGTTAGCGCCAAGTTTTACATCGGCAACTCTGCTCTATAACTACGCTGTTGGCGCAGGCTCTACATCGATATCTCTGGCGGCAGGGGTTACAGACCCCGGGGCGCACTTAAGTATTGGAAGCACTGCCGTTACCTCGGCAGGAAGTGCAAGTATTTCCATTGCTGTTAACCCAGGGCTAAATACAATCCCAGTCACCGTGACTGCCGAAGATGGCACAACCACTAAGCGCTATGACGTAATAGTTTTGCGCGCAGTAGCGATGGCATCAGTTGGAAGTGCGGTCCTAACAAATACCACGCGGACAACTGGGCAGTCGACAACGATGTCAATTGGTTCGGCGAGTGTGGCAGCTGGATCTCTTACCTTTCAGTGGTACGTGGGGGCGACACCAATCTCTGGTGCAACAAATGCGACGTATGCAACTGGCTCCTTGACCACAAGCGATACAGGTAGTTATTCAGTCAATGTAACAACTACGTTAGCGAGCGGTTCAACAACTGCGACAACAACTGCAGTTGCTGGAACTTTGACAGTTTCTCCCGTGATTTCATTTAGCGTGGGCTCTGCTACAGAATCTTTAATCACTGGCGCGCCATATGCGGCGAGTTTTTCAATCTCAGGTGGATCTGGAAGCTACACCGTGGACTGGGTTACAACGGGCGGAGTTTTGCAAAGACCAACAGGGTTAACTCTTGGAACCGCTTCAGGCGGAACAGTTTTGATTTCAGGAGCATTTACTGGCTCTGCTGGAACCTATTCAATTCGATTAATAGGTACAGATTCAAATGGTGCCTCAACTTCTACTGGATCATTTAGCCAAATTGTGAGTCAAGGAACCGCTAATCCAATTGCACCGACAGGTGTCAGCCTTAACAGTACAAGTTTGAGTGATGGTCAGTTGAGGTTAAGTTGGACTGGTTTAAGTGGCGATGCCTCGACCGGATACTCACCAATTAGCAAATATGTTGTTTCATACCAATTAGTTACAGGTAGCGCATCGTATGGAAGTTTGATGACTGGATCGGTTTCGGCAACTACTTCAACACTTGTTGTAACTGGGCTGTTACCAGGTAGAAGTTATCAGGCCTATGTCTACGCGGTAAATGAGGCGGGCAAAACCGGTACAGAATCGACTATTTATACAGCGGCAGCCTTCGGAACTATAGCGACGCAGTTAGCGGCACCGACATCTGTCTCTACAACGGCAACCGATGGCGGCTTGGTAGTTTCATTTACTCCACCTACGCCTGCAGAGGGGAGTAATAATGCAATTACTGGCTATTACTACTCATTAAGCGGTGGATCAGCCAGTGTGTGGTCAACATGGAGCTCGGGTTCGAGCTTTACTATCGGATCTCTCTCTAATGGTTCTGCATATTCAATCAGAATTGCGGCAACTAACAGTGCTGGAACGGGTTTGACGAGCATTCTTTCATCGGGCTCATCGGTTCCAGGCAAAGCGCCGAGCGTGCCACAAACCCTAACTTTAGCTTCAGGTTCGGCAGGGACATCACTTATTGCAAGTTTTCTTAGCTCAATAGATGGTGGTGGATATTTAGTAACGTACAAATATCAATACGCGATTATGACTGGATCAAGTGTTGGTACCTACGGAATATGGAGCAATGTTTCCTCCGGCTCGAGTTTTACGATATCGGGACTAACAAACGGCACCTCTTACTCTGTGCAGTTAAAAGCTACAAATCTTTTAGGCGATAGCGAGGCGATTACTCAAAACAAGAACATTTCAACGGCAGGACGGGCCGTAATTACTTCATCGCCCACCAGAGCAATAACTCTTACGGTCGGTCAGGGTAGTTACTCACTCACCTTTGCAGCTGTCGGCTCAACGGGTGAAACGCTTTCACCAAAATGGTACAAAATTGGTTCACCAGATGTTCTAAAAATTTCGGCCTGGACTTATACGATTACTACGGTTGGCTCTGCCGATGCGGGAAGTTACTACTACACGGTTGATACAACAGAGCCTATTAATAATACCCAGTCGACTTATTCTTCGATTTCTACACCAATTGTTATAACAGTAAAACCCACACCAGTAGTTGTTAATACAGCACTTCCAACTTCAGCTGTAGGCGGCTCGATCAGCAGTACTTTATCTGTCGGCTCAACTGGATATGGAACGATCTCTTGGAGTGTTGGCTCTGGAACTACTTTGCCCGCGGGGCTAACACTGACATCGGGTATCATCAGTGGCTCTCCAACTGTTTCAACCGCATCAACTAGTTTCACCGTCATCGCAATTGATCAAAATGGAGTTGCCTCAGAGGCGAAAACTATTTCAGCAGTTATCAACTCCCAATTAGCTGTTACTACGCTTTCTCTGCCCAGCGCGACATATGGAGTTGCTTACTCACAGCAACTAGTGGCAACTGGTGGAGTCACAACGTATGGGTGGTTAGTAACAGGCGGAAGCGCATCCATGCCAATCGGCCTATCAATGAGTAGTTCGGGATTAATATCGGGAACACCAGACGCTTCAGCCACAACTAAGAAAATTTCGGCCGTTCTGACAGACGCGTTGGGTTCTACAACGAGTAGAGAATTAACAATCTCACTATTTACAAGCGTGCCTGATGCACCTGTTTTGACCTTGGGTAGCATTTCTTCGTCGACGATTAATCTTTCATGGACAGCCCCAAGCTCTGGCGGGACTCCCTTAACCTATTACTATATTTCCTACACTGCACCTCATGGTGAGTCAGAGGATGATCATGAAGAGAACTCTTCCAACGGAGTGGTTCCAATATCTGTTGGATCATTGGGCTACAAAATAACGGGGCTCACTAACGGCAGAACGTATACGATTTCTATTAGTGCAAAAAATTCAGGCGGTGGAGTAAGTCCATTGTCAAACTCAGTTACTGGTTCACCCGGTTCACTTCCCGGCACCCCTAGATCTGTCTCTACAGTGTTAGCTCACGGCGGAATGGATATAGGGTGGACGAAACCCGCCGCAAATGGTGGATTCAATATAAATTCATATGTTGTCCAATGTAAGCCGGTTGGCGGTTCTTACACAACAGTTAGTGGGACCGTACATTCAGATGAGGGCTCTTTATATTTAACTGCAACTGGCTTAACACCAGCAACTTCATACATTTGTCATGTATTAGCAATGACCTCATTTGGCTCAAGTGAGTTCTCCTCAGAATCAATTGCCCTTGTCTATGCCAGGGCTCCCTCTGCGCTCACCGCAGGCTCAGCTGATGCAACTGTTAAGGGTCAAATTACAGTCACGATTTATAGGAACCAAACAGCAGGGGCAAATGGTGGCAACACTATTCAAAGTTACATCGCGACTCTCAAGACTCACGGTGAATCAAGTGATGATCATGAGCATGACTCAGAACATAAAAGTTGCTCAATAACACGTACAGGTGGATCGTGGGATTCGGAAGAAAGTTACGTTTGTGTAATAAAAGACACGAAAACCAAAGGAGATTTTGACCTCTCTTTAGTAGCAGTTAGCTCCTTTGGCACTTCTAGCGAGTTAGTTTTACATGTCCCCGTAACAGGCACACCTCAAACTCTAACCATCCCAACATTTACTAATGCACAGACAAATGTTGTTAACGATGCATCTTCATCTGTTACTTCTGGCTCTGCACAAAAGAAAGTGGGCGATTCAGATTTCTCAATTGGCGCCTCACTTAGTTCGGGATTGCGTCCTAAGTATTCAATCTCATCGGGCTCTGGAGTTTGCTCTATAAAGGAATCAAAGTACGTTCACATAGTTGGATCGGGTACTTGTGTTGTTAGTATTCTTCAGGATGGCAAGACTGATGATGATGAGGAAGAGGCCGATTATGCCCTTCTCACGGGTACAAATACTGTTTCATTTGTCATTGCCCCAGTAGCCCCAGGATCGCCAGCATTCTCAACAATTACACCAGGGGCGGCTCAAATAATTGCGACATGGACGGCGCCAACCAGCGGCGGGGCGCCTACCGTTTACAGGATTGAGCACTCACTTAACGCTGGTTCTACGTGGGTGAGCGCTGGATCAACAAGTGCTATGACATTTACGATTACTGGTCTTTCAAATGGTGTTGCCTACAAACTACGTTTAAATGCTGGTAACTCCAGCGGAAGCTCTGCATGGGTAGTTACATCGGGAACGTACACACCTTCAACAACACCGACAGCGCCATCAGGACCAAGCGTTACACCTAATTCATCAAATGGTTTAGTTGTAGTGAGCTGGACTCTTCTTATTGGATCAACAGAAATGGGCGGGGCAAACGTTACAAGATACACCGCCTATGCAAATATCGGTGCCGGCTCTGCAGTTGGTTCGTGTTCAATCGGTGTTACATCGGGCTCGGGTAACTCCTGTTCCATCGCAGCACTGACTTATGCCCAACCGTATAACTTTAAAGTAAGCGCAACAAATGCAAAAGGCGAAGGCGCTCTTTCATCCGCCACATCAGGAAGCATTTCGAAGCTAACTCAAACTATTTCGATCGGTTCAATAGTGGTCTCATATCAGGTCGGATCGACTTTCAAAGTTGGAGATCCCGATACCCAAACACTCGCATCAAGTACTAGTGGCCTATCGCTTCAATTCTCAGTTGATTCTGGAGCCAGTTTGGTTTGCAGTGTCTCAGGAACAGGGGCTGTGCATTTCATGTCTGGCGGTATCTGCCCAATTCGATTTGATCAAGATGGTACAGGTTCAAACTATCTAGCCGCCAGTCAAAAAATACTCACTTTGAGTGTTCTTGCAGCAAAACCAACGGCACCTGTACTTACTTCTTTGAGCATAGGCTCTAATGGCATCACAATTTCATGGAATAAGCCCTCGCGGTATGGATCTGGTTTGGCGTACACGGTTGTGGCAAGCGGAAGTGGAGTAGCACCGATAACCACGACCTCGCTTCGCGCCGAGGTTTTGAGTGCAGGTTCTTTAAGTCTTACAAAGGGCGTTCTTTATAGCTTTACTGTGACGGCAAATACCGATGATGGAAACTCTGATCTTTCAAACAGTATGAGTGCAACATGGGTTACACCTGCGGCTGCGCCTACTGTTACTTCTGCGGCAGCTAATGTAAGCGATGGTCGCGCCATAGATGTTGGCTGGAACGCTGTTACTGGGACAAATAATATTGGTGGTTCGGCGATAACCTCTTATCAAATAAGCGCCTCATTGACGTCGGGTGGCGTAGCGGTTAGCTCATGTAACGTCCTTAGTACCGGTTCGTCGCTCTATACCTGCACAATCAGAGGACTAAAGGCCAGCTCGCTCTATTATGTTTCGGGTTATGCAAACAACGCCTCCGGTGTTGGAGCCATCAGCAATATTGCATCGGCAACACCGGGATTAGCAAAAAGTATTTCTCTACTTTCAATTGGGAGTACGGCTGTCGCCTCCGGCAACACCCTTACATTTACGTACGGTTCAGCGGCAAGTACACAACAAATAAATGCGACCGTCTCAAGCGGGGAATCACCGGTATATACACTTTCTGGGTGTTCAGCAATAACTGTTGGGTCTTCAGGGGTAATGCACATTGTGCGGGTAGGTAGCGGTTGTTTAATTACTATCACAAGCCCTGGCTCTAGTGCAGACTCAGATACCGAGTTTAGGGATGCAACTTCAAAGACTTTCACAATAAATATTGCCGCTGGTAAACCTGGCGCACCAATCGTTAAAGTATCTCCAAGCATATTAATATTAAATGTCTCTTGGACAAACCCGACAAATACCGGCGGGGCACTCTTAGTCTCACCAGCTGTTGCCATTGGTGGGACCCCATGCATCACGACAGGTAGTACAACAGCTTATTGCGATTCACTAAATGCTGGCTCGGTCTACTCGGTAACTGTCACGGTATCTAACGCAGACCAATTCACCTTCAGCTCTAAAAACGGAACGCCTTATGCCGTTCAAGATTATGCGGTGAGTGATTTAGAGGCGACGGCGAGTTTAAGCGGAGGATCACACCGCATTACTTTGAATTGGACGGCTCCGGTGGCAAACGACACTGATGCGGTAACAAACTACAAAATCTATGAAACCGATATTGCGGGTACTAGTTCAATTCTTATTTATGATAATTCGATTGATCCAGTACCTTTCATTACAACGGGTTCAGGTACAAATTATACGGCGGGCACCACGTACTACTTTAAAGTTTTACCAAGCTTTACAAGTGGTAGTGCAGGAGTAATGAGCGAAGTTTCGGCAGCCACAACCTTTAGTGTTCCAGGACCACCATCAGCTGCGACGATTACAGCTTCATTCAATAGTGGATCGAGTATGGCAGCACTCATTGTTTCTTGGGATCCACCTTTAAACGATGGTGGGGATCCAGTTGTTTCCTACATTGCTACTGCAACGGCCGTCTCGCATACAAGCAAATTCTGCACAAGCAATGCAACCGATGCAACTTGCGAAATTAACGGCCTTGATTCAGGCGTTGTTTACAGCGTTGCAATAGAGGCTATAAATGGGGTTGGAACAGGGACAGCGTTAGTCCAAAGCGCTCCTTCTACTGTTCAAGCACCTGCGCAACCTATAGCGCCAACCGTTACAAAAACAGATAATATAAATGGATCGATGACGATTTTGTGGTCTGCAAGTACAGGATCTGCAACAGGCGGGCTTCCAATTACTGCCTACAGAATCACTTCCTATGGAGGTAGTGCCACACCGTATTGTGTTATTGCCCAAGACAACGCCAAAGACATCGCTGGTTATTCCTGTGTGATTTCAGGTTTAACGTACAAAGCGGGCTACACCTTCAAATTACAGGCGGTCAATAGTGCAGGAACTAGTGTTGTTTCGGCGGCATCGACGCCTGCTGCCACTCTTAGTAGAGAACAAAATATAACTTTAACCGACCCTGCGAGCACGTATCCTTTTTCAAGCTCTTCAATTACTCTCGACGCGAACAATGACTCTGGACTATCTATTACAGCGACAATTTCTACATCGAGCATATGTACCGTCAGTGGTTTAATCATTAGCTTTACAAAAGTCGGAGCCTGCGCATTTTCTTTGGTTTCAAATGCAACCTCTATCTACAACATCTCTAACACAAAGACCGGTTCATTCTCTATTACCGCTGGAACTCCAGATTCTCCAGAGCTAACTCGATTAACTGCAGGGGCATCAAAACTCACCGCTGCCTGGAGCCCTGTGACTAATTTAGGTGGATCGACATTTGCGAGTTATACAGTGAACTATTCTTCAGACCCAAACTGGATAGTTGACTTACACTCAGTTTCAGTCGGCTCAACAAACGTAGAGATTACAGGCCTAACTGCTGGCTCTATGTATTACGTCAGGGTCTTAGTGGTTACTACCGACGCAACACAATCTTCATTTAGCAATACGCTCAACGCGGCCCCACTTGGTGCACCTAGCGCTCCCCTTAATGTTGATGCCACAGATAATCACAATCAAACAGTGAGTATTAACTGGTCCGTGCCGGCTCAAAATGGAGGAACATCGATCACTGGATATAAAGCCGAGGCCTATGTGGATGCAACGTCAGTGAGCTCTGGAAGATCGTGTGCCACTGCCTCAACAAATTGCTTAATAAATGGCCTAGATGGGTCGGTTTTATATAAGTACAAAGTCACTGCCTATAACGCTGTTGGTGAGGCAAGTTCTGATTATAAGACGGTCGATTGGAAGCCGGGTCTAACGCAGACAATTTCAGCGGGTTCCCTTACTCGAACCGTTTATCACTCCGATATAAGTTTTGATTTAGGGGCTACGTCAGATTCTGGGCTATCCCTTACATATTCCGTTTCAACCTCTACACGTACAGATACGTGGCCAGGAGGAGAAGTGCGCACTGTTTGCACGGTGGATTCCAATGGAACAGTCTCGGTCAACCTTGCTGGAACATGCATAGTTTTGATTTCTCAAACCGGCGCTGCTTCGGCATACCAAGCTGCAATTTCAGTTTCAGTAGTAGTGACGGTTTTAGCTAGTAATCCAACTGCAACGCAGGCAATAAACATCACGCCTGGTGATACCAACTTGGTAGTTCAATGGTCGGCAGCGTCAGATGATGGCGGATCACCGATATCGCAGTACTCAATTACATGGTGGCTCACGGACAGTGGTGAAGATTCAGCTCAAACCATTAATGAAACTACAGAATATTCTTCCCACCGAAGTACTTGGGGCCGTGCAATTGTCAATATTTCAGCTCTAACACTTGTTGGGTCAACGTACTCATATACCTTAACGACCCTGACTAACGGCTCTAATTATACGATTTCAACACAAGCGATCGGTCGCACATTGGCGTTGATTGGGCCGGTTTTTTAATGAAGATGCTTAAGGTTTCAAAGGTACTTTCGGCTATTCTAATTTTGACCTCACTGCAATTCATTCAAATTGGAGCTCATGCAGACCAAGGTGTTGGAACCCCTGCCGGAACACCACTTGCTGTTGGCTCATTGACTGTAACAAATTTATCCTCAGGTAGCTCAATCGTCTCCAGCATGAAAGTCGAGTGGGTTCCGCCAACCTTTGATGGTGGAAGTTCACTACTTGGCTACACAGCCAGCGCACTATTGAGTTCAGGTAGCGGAGGTGCTGTAACCTCTTGCACGGTGCCTGCTACGACCCTAACCTGTAATCTATCTGGGCTAGCGTATAAAACCGCTTATAAGGTGCAAGCCATAGCAACGAATGCCAATGGCTCTTCTCCTATTGCGTTGAGTGCAAACTTTATGACCCCAGCATTAAGTCAGAGCGTTTCAATTACCGGCGATCCCGGCGCTATTTCCTACGGAAATGCAGATTTTCAACTATTCACAACTGCCAACTCAGGGCTAGTACCTGTGTGGACTAGTCCAACAAGTACACCAACAGTTTGTAGTATCACCGTCTCTTCCGGCGTAGTACATATTTTAAAGGCGGGGACATGCACGCTAGAAGCGATTCAAAGCGGTATTGGAACTTCTTATAATTCTGCTTCGGCTAATTTGAGTGTTCCAATTGGTGTTAATCTCTCATCAACTTTAAATCCTGCAAACAATATTCAGGGAACTAGTGCAAAGTTAAATGCGACAGTTCCATTTCCAGGGGCAAATGCCACACCAACATTTTGTATCAACGCACTCACACCCACCCTATCTTCATGTACGACACTTTCCGGAAATACACCTGCGCAAGTTACTTCCACATCATCAAATACGGTTGATTTAACGGCTACCGGGTTAACAAAAAGCACACTCTATTATTATTGGATTACTGTCACTGCGGGTAGTTCCTACACATCTCCAACCCCATCTAGTTTTACAACTCTCTCGGGCCCAACAGTGCTCTATTCAGGCAGCACGGTTGGAACTGTAGGCACTGCGATGTCGGGAACTTTAACGGCCTCAGATGGAAGTGGTACGTACAGCACCTGGAGCGCGGTCGGGCTACCAACTGGGTTATCGCAGGTCTCTGCAGAAACAACTGCTGCAATTTCCGGGACACCGACAGCGGCGGGTAATTTCAGCGCATCCTTTACAGTCACCGATAACGCTGATATTTCGAGCTCAATAACAGTTAACTTCACTATTACAGCCGGAAGCACAGGCGGGGGTGATGGCGGTGGCTCACCACCTGCGCCTCCAGTTGCACCCGTAACGCCTGTTGCTCCAGTTATTGTCATTGCTGTGCCACAAAGCCAATCTATTTCAATCGGCGAGCTTCCAGAATTGAGTTATTACAGTGACCCAGAGCTCTCCTTATTTGCGAGTGCATCCTCTAACCTCCCCCTTACATTTGCAACCGGCTCTGAAGGGGTTTGTACAGTTACTGCGACAGGTGTAATTACATTTTTATCGGCGGGGCAGTGTTTGATAACGGTTTCACAGGCAGGAAATAGTAGTTATTTACCTGCTACAAAAACAACCACTATCACTGTCTCTCCGCGGATGAG
Organism: Streptomycetaceae bacterium; assembly: GCA_007279945.1. Classification (GTDB taxonomy): domain Bacteria; phylum Actinomycetota; class Actinomycetes; order Nanopelagicales; family Nanopelagicaceae; genus Planktophila. The sequence goes on from QYPG01000047.1 coordinate 9,995, forward strand.
AGTTACATTAGAAGAGTTCGCAAATGTTCAAAGCCAGCAAGCCTCCGTATTTGCAACCGCCCAATGGCCAGGCATAAATGCGAGAGTAGAATTTTGTGTATCGCTAAGTACTTCGAACTACGAGTGCACACAAATACCAGGCGTGAGCTTTAGTGATCCAACTCCAAGCCTAATAACTGATAACTCGAACGACGTCGTAACATCTGAAATTACTGGTTTGAATCCCGGCACCGATTACTTTTTGTGGGCTGTTGAAACTATAGGCTCCCTTGAAGTTACAAGTACTATTCGTAAGCTGCACACACCTGTAGGCCCAACGATCAAATACACAGGTAGAACTACTTATGAGAAATCAACACCGCTGAGAATTATATTTAGAGCCACTGGCGGTGCCGGAGGCTATAAGAATTGGAAAGCCATTGGATTCCCCACCGGAACAAAGTTAGTTGCCTCTGTTTCAACTCTTTCAGTATCTGGAACCAACCTAAAGAGTGGTACTTACATCACCTCTATTTCAGTGACAGATAAAAAAGGTTCAACCAGCTCTATCACCTTGCCAATTTCATTTAATGGCAGAGAAGTAGTCGGACAACCCGCTGTGGTTCAGGGAGCGACCACTCAGCTAGTTTCTTCGCATTCAGTTCGAGTGAGCTGGCGGAAGCAGAGCGATGCCGAAAAGTACGAAGTTACTTTGGCAAATGTGATCGTCTGCTCTACAACTTCAAATTCATGTGTAATTCCGCAACTATTAGGACCAAAAGCACGAATTGCAGTAGTAGCTGTAAATCAGCAAGGTACTAAATCTCAACTAGTACCAACAGTGTTTAAGTCACCAAGCGCACACATAGATATTACTGTTGCCAATTTTGCATTGAACTCCTCGGTGCTAACGCTGATTGATAAAAAGAGGATTTCTGCTCTTGCTAAAACCATGCAAGTACAGGGATTTACATCGCTCCAAGTTGCCGGCCATACGGATTCACAGGGAAATGATGCCCTCAATAGCGCCTTGTCTCGAGCTCGGGCCGTAAATACTTTCAAGTACCTTAAGCAAATTCTGGCCAAAATGCCGATTTCAGTGAGTCTGCTAGCCGAAGGCGCATCCTCGCCAGTTGAAAGTAATACAACAGCAGAGGGTCGGGCCGCCAATAGACGTTCAGTAATTTCCTTGAACTGACGTTAAGTCTTTACCTTTACGCAACCTTGTTGTAACCGACCATTTGAATTTTATCGCCACCTCGTTGGTTAGATTCATTCATGAAACAAAACCTAAATCCTCGTAAAACCTCTGGCTTCGGCGCACTTGCCACAGCCACCGCAGTATTAGTATCCCTACTAATTCCTACCGCGCATGCAGAAATTTACTCACTGCCTGGCGCACCTACCGCTGTTACTTCATATATTGGCTCTAGCGGCGTGGTTGTTAAATGGATACCTGCTACTGACGTGACTCCCGCAGTGACCGGCTATGTTGTATCAGCTGGTGCCGGCTCATGCCCAATCTTTGTCCCAGCAAGTAACCATTCGGTTGTAACAATGCCTGTCGTTGTTGGCCAACCAGCGGGAACACCATTTGTGCAGGCTGTCAATGCTTATGGTTTCTCAAAAGTGGGAGTGTCAAAGCAGTCATTTACCGTAGATCAATTGGTTAAAGTGGCATCACCTAGCAATCGTGTTTTGCAGCTTTTACAGTTCAGCGATCTTCATGGCGCAATTGAAACAGGCGCTTCCTTTGGAACGTCGCTCCTTATGAGTAATTTTGAAGCAGATCGTAAGATGGCAGCGGCAACAATCACACTTTCATCAGGAGATAACATCGGCGCAGCACCACCGATTTCAACTGAGTTTGAAGAGATGCCAACAATTGAATCAATGAACCTTATGAAAGTTGATGCTTCAACTTTTGGTAACCACGAACATGATCGCAGTCTTGCTCACGTCCAAAAAGTTATCGGTGCATCGGATTTCCAGTGGGTCGTATCTAACTATGGCGATGAATCATTGGCTGTATTGAAGTCAGGCAATAAGGCCGCAAAATCCTTCACAATCATTGATCGCGGAGGCTTTAAAATTGGGGTCGTTGGAGCAAATACTCCAGAGACAATAGAGCAGGTCTTTCCTGGCAACCTTGATTACAAGGATGCATCAGGGGCTAAAAAAAGTATTCAAATCGATCCAGGTGTAGTTGGCGTAAATAAAGCAATCGTGGCTGCAAAGGCTGCCGGTGCAGAGGTTGTCATCGTGCTGATTCACCAAGGTTGGACCGAAAACTCCGATGGTGTCGCAAAGGGTCTCTATAACAATCTTGCTGCACAGATTAAAGGTGCGGCAGTTATCTATGGTGGCCACAGCCACCAGACATTCTCAACATTGATCCCTTCAGGAATTCGTTCTCAGGCACCAGTTCTGCTCGGTGAAGTCCGTAATGCCGGCGTCGAATACACACGTAGCCAAGTGTGTGTTAAAAATGGCAAGGTAGTTGGCTCTTCGCTTCAGCATGTATTAAAAGCTGCCGCCCCAACTATCAATACTGGCGTAGTAAGCACAGTTACAACAGCTGATGCAACAGGTGCGGCCCTAGTTAAGAAATACAAAGATCAATTAACTGGAAAACTTGATGTGAAAATTGGTCAAGTATCGGGAGTGTTCCCACGTGGTGGCTCCCCTTCAGTGGAGCGCTCGGGAGAAAACCCAATGGGTGATTACATTGCAGATGCCCTTCGCTCCAAATACAAGACTGATTTCGCAATCACAAATGGTGGCGGAATCCGCGATACCTTCCCAGCTAAGACTTACATTCCAGCTAATACTGCTTTAGTCCGCACAGGCACTGGTCCGTTGGATGTAACCCTTGGAGATGCATTCACTGTGTATCCATTCGGCAATCAGGTTGCGACAACCGTTGTATCGGGTGCAAACCTTTGGAAAGCCCTTGAAAACGGTGTTGGTGGAAACTACCCCGCAGATGGACGTTTCCCACAAGTATCTGGTCTGAAGTTCACGTTCGATTCCTCTAAACCACTTGGTGCTCGCATCGTAACGGTGACAAAGAACGACGGAACTGCAATCGCCAAGGACTCAACCGAGTACACACTTACAACTCTCGACTACATGATTTACGGCGGAGATGGATATGTAGATGTCTTCTCACCTGCAAAAGCAAAGGTTTTTGGCGCACTTCTCGATGTTTTTGTGGATGCGTTAAAGGCCGACATGGCTGCTGGAAAGGTCACTCAACTCCCCACCCTTGATGGACGTGTGAAAAAGATTGGCTAATTAAGTAGTAATCACAAAGGGCGTCGGTTAACTCCGGCGCCCTTTGTGCTTTCTTTAATTGGCGCGTTCTTCTCCCAAAGAATTTCCACCATCTATCACTATCGTTTGTCCTGTTACATATGAAGCTCCAGGACTAGCTAACCAAGTTATTGCACTTGCAACCTCTTCAGGAGTACCTCGTCGACCAACTGGTGTTGCATTACCCTGATTGATTTCGTGCTCAGAATTAGTTGTACTTGATATCCAACCAGGTGCAACGGCATTTACTGTAATCGGAAGGTGCGCGAGATCAAGGGCCAAAGCCTTAGTCAAACCAGTAAGCGCACTTTTTGCAGATGCATAAGCCACAGTACTTCTCATCACCATTATTGGGCCAGTAGAACTAGAGACCATAACGACTCGACCTGCAGCACTCAACTTAATTGCTGGTAGAAATCCCTGAGTTAGCAACATTGTCGTGTCCACATTCCTAGCAAATGCTTTGTGCCAACCATCAAGTGTGTAATCTTCAATTCCGCCATCTTCACCATCTGAATAGTCAGAAACACAGGCCATACCGGCGTTGTTAACAAGGACATCTAGAGTTGTGAATCTGCTCAAGAAATCTACCACTACTTTTTCTACTTCTTGCGGCGAAGTTAAATCTGCGACGATTCCAATAGCCTCAATATTTAAAGCCTCCAACTCACTCACGCGATCGAAAATTCGATCTGTGGTCGACGTGATTCCAACTTTGTATCCCAAGGCACCGAAGGCTTTAGCGGTTGCAAAACCAATCCCGGTCGGGCTTCCTGCGCCACTAATAAATACAGTTCTGCCGCTCT
>QYPG01000053.1 GCA_007279945.1 Streptomycetaceae bacterium
ACTCTCATATCGCTTCAATATTCACCCATTTACTCCAGTGCTCTCTATCCGAACTATGAGCTAACTGGTGCCCCGAGTGGGGGTCGAACCCACACTGGGAGGATTTTAAGTCCTCTGCCTCTGCCATTGGGCTATCGGGGCCACGTGAAGGCACGAGTGTACTAGGGCTTTAGTACTGCTTATTACGCGTAAAAAGTCTTAGCAACCTTTAGGTTTTGGCTTCACACTACAAATCTTGGTGATCTGCGCATTAGACGTTGCTAGCAGCTTCTGAATACTTGCAACCTGAGCAGTTAACGAAGCCACCTGTACCTTGATCGTGTCAGTTGCCAATGTCAGTACATCGAACTGTGCTTGCAGAGTTTTATTGTCAAGATTGGCTTTAGCTAATGCCGCGGTGGTATCTGCTAAGTCTGTCTTAGCTTTTGCAGCGGCGGCAACTGCATCTGCAGTTGCCTTATCAGCTGCAGCCTTTGCAGCGGCATCAGCTTTAACTTTTGCATCAGCCGTGGCCTTTGCAGCAGCAACCTTGGCAGCTGCGGCATCGGCAATTACTTTATCTGCAGCGGCCTTATCTGCAGCGGCCTTATCTACTGCAGCCTTATCGTAGGTTGCAATAACTGATTTGTAATCGAAAGCTGTTACGCAGTCCATCCAATACGCACGTGCAGTACCAAAAGCTTTTTGGCACACCGGTGTGATGCTGGCTTCAGGAATTGTTGCATCGGCATGAACCGTACTTGACCATCCGAACTTTCCTGGAATTCCACTTAATGTTCCCCAGTATGCATTTATCTTATGGTTCGCAGAGTCTGTCAAACTCACCGCATAGATTCCATAGCTTCCTAAACAAATACTTCCAACTTTCACATCGGATTTTTGCAACCTTAAGGTAATTGTTTCTAAGAAACCACCTGCATTTGCAACGCGAGAAACTTGAGTAAATGAACTCGGAACATCGAACTGTCCATTACAAGCAACTTCGGTTGATTTCTGAAGATACGTTGGAGCGTTAGCTATCCATGTAGTTGGTCGAATTTTCAAAATCATCGTGCTGAGTGAATTTACTTTTTCTTGAATACCCATAGTTACTTCTAGATACGGCGTAGTACTCGTAGCGCTGCTGACGAACTTACCTGTCATTGAAGCGATGACTGGCATGTTTACATCAGTCAGGACGGGTGCATCGGCCTTTGCGGGTGCGATTGCACCCATCATGATGATGGCGAGGCAAAGTATCAGGCTAGGTATTTTTCTCATGCCAGAAGTATTGAGTATTGTGAAAGTTTTCTTGGGAGGTCCCCTATGAGACTTTCCGTGTAATAAGCCACTCCTGCAGTTTTAGTACGAAATCGAGCGTGCGATTCCATCCAAAATATCTGACTCAGATGCAGTGAACTGGGTAGCCCCCGTTGCCTTGATGATTTCTGAGAGAACTAATGCCCCGGCTGGAATCACATCAACGCGACCAGGGTGCATATAGCCAAGGGCTAGTCGGGCTTGGCGCGTTGAGGTGAGAAACATCTGTGCAACTTCATGTGTTTTTTCAGCGCTGACTCGGGCTAAGTGGATGGCATATCGATCGTATTCACTTAAATCTAGCGCAGCTGCAGCAACAGTGGTTGCTGTACCGGCAACGGCAATAAGTGTTTTAGCGCTAGTGATCGGAACGATGGCTGCAGCCTTAGCGATTGCTTCTTGAATATCAGCTCGCGCTAAATCAATTTCATGTTCTGGGGCAGGGTCCTGCGTGAAATGGCGCTCAGTCATACGGACGCAACCTATGTTGACGCTCTTTGCATGTTCAACATGTGTGGTTCCATAAACAAACTCGGTGGATCCCCCGCCAATATCAACGACTAAAAATGGACCATCGTTGGGCGACAGATCTTGAATCGCTCCGGAAAATGATAAGGCTGCTTCTTCGTCTCCGCTAATAACTTCCGGTTCTATACCAAGACGTTCGCGTACACCATCGACAAATAAATGGCGATTAGTGGCATCGCGCGTGGCACTAGTTGCGCAGAATCGAATCTTTTCTACTCCGCGCTTAGCAATCTCTGCAGCGAAAATATCAACGGCAGCTAGCGTGCGCGCAATTGCATCAGGGTGAAACTCTCCAGTCTCATCTACGCCCTGTCCCAAGCGAACAATCTGCATGGTGCGAATTACTTCGCGAAAAATATCTCCTTCAATATCGGCAATTAGTAGACGGATTGAGTTTGTGCCGCAATCAATGGCCGCTACTCGCATGGGTTGCCCTGCCACCATTGTGGAAGTGCAGCGAGGGCTTCATCGCCCAGTGGATTCACATCAGGACCTGCAGCTAATGAGTGCGCAACAAGTGAGTGCAGACATTTAACACGCGTTGGCATTCCACCAGCAGAGACATCATCTACTTCTGGAACATCAATTCCAAGTGCTGAACGTGCTGCGATGTAATCATCATGGGCCGCGTGGTATGCCCCAGCAAGTTCTGCATCACGTATTAAACGCTCGTTCATCTCCCCCATTAAACCCGTGGTTTCTAAGGTGGAAATCGCTGCAGTTAAACGCGGGCAGGTTGCATAATAAAAAGTTGGAAACGGTGTGCCATCGGCTAAGCGCGGTGGAGTTTCAACGACTGCAGGTTTACCACACGGGCAACGATATGCAATTGCATGCACATCTCGAGGTGTGCGGTCTAACTGGTTTTCAATACAATCTAAATCAGATTGGCTTACTTCTCTCAACTTTTGCCAGCTTCACTTATCGATGCGATCAAACGCGTGTACCAGGGTTGACCATCGGTTAAAGAGTTTGCAACTTTGGTTGGCGTTGTTTGCGTTGCAGATGGGTTACCTTCGGTCACGATGTATTGACGCTCACCTGGCAGAACAAAGTGCAGGCGTTCCCGCGCCTGTGACTTTACGTATTCAGGGTCTTGCCACAATAAAAGCTCCTTGCGCGCAGCTTCTAACGCTTTGTTGTCAGAGTTTAGTTGAGCGTTTAAAGCACTAATTTGCGCACGCTGCGTAAAGTAATGCTTTATCGGTGGCGCAAGCGTCAGTGTAAGAAAAAATAGAACCGCTAAGAGTGCAAATAAACGGTTCGATGAACGTCGACGCGTAAAACTAAGTTTTCGTCGACGTGCCATGGCTCCGCCTGCTTAAGCCTTGAATCGTGGAAAAGCAGCGCGGCCTGCATAGCGGGCACCCTCGGCAAGCTCTTCTTCGATACGTAGTAATTGGTTGTACTTAGCCACGCGCTCGGTACGTGCTGGTGCACCTGTTTTAATCTGTCCGCAATTAAGCGCAACAGCTAAATCGGCAATGGTTGTATCTTCAGTTTCACCTGAACGATGGCTCATCATTGTGCGATAACCAGCGTGGTGCGCCATTTCAACTGCGTCGGTAGTTTCAGTCAACGTACCAATTTGATTTACCTTTACTAACAATGCATTTGCAGTATGGCCTGCGATTCCCTTTGCAAGGCGCTCTGGATTAGTTACAAATAAATCATCGCCAACGATTTGAATACGTGAACCAAGCGCAGTTGTCATCGCTGTCCAGCCTGCCCAGTCCTCTTCATTCAAAGGATCTTCAATAGAGACGATTGGGTATGCATCAACTAGTGATGTGTAATAGGCGATCATTTCATCGGATGTCTTGAGCGCGCCTTCAAACTTGTACTTCCCATTCTCATGGAACTCGGTAGCAGCAACATCCATTGCAAGTGCAATGTCAGTGCCAGGCTTAAACCCTGCAGCAGCAATAGCTTCCAGAATCAGGTCCAGGGCTGCGCGGTTGCTATCAAGGTTGGGTGCAAAGCCGCCCTCGTCGCCAACTGATGTTGCTAAGCCGCGCTTTTTAAGAACAGCTTTGAGTGCGTGATAAATCTCAGCACCCCAGCGCAGTGATTCACGAAATGTTGGTGCACCAATTGGGGCAATCATGAACTCTTGAATATCAACGTTGGTGTCGGCGTGTGCCCCACCGTTGAGAATATTCATCATCGGAACCGGCAACAGATGTGCGTTAGGTCCACCTAAGTAGCGAAAGAGTGAAAGGTCAGCTGATTCGGCTGAGGCTTTAGCAACGGCAAGTGATGCGCCAAGAATTGCATTAGCACCCATACGCGATTTATTTTTTGTTCCATCAAGTGCAATCATCGCGGCATCGATAACGCGCTGATCCTGTGCATCAAAACCAATAATCTCTGGAGCGATTTCGTTATTGACAAATGCAACTGCTTTTTCAACACCTTTGCCTAAGTAGCGACTACCACCATCGCGAAGTTCAGCAGCCTCAAATGCACCAGTAGATGCACCGCTTGGAACTGCAGCACGTGCTTGCGTGCCATCTTCTAACGCAATCTCAACTTCTACCGTTGGATTTCCACGGGAGTCGAGAATTTCACGGGCTCCAAGAGCTTCGATTATTGCCATAGCGTTTCTCCTTCGTCACTTAAATCTTTGTGCCGGGTGAGACCTCAACGCTGAAATCACACAAACTTTGATGGCTCAATCCTACCGTGCCTCGATGCCCGCGATCTGTTCGCTTACGAGCATCGCCTGTTTGCGCAGCGCGGCTTCGGCATCGATTCCATTGGCATGCGCCCATGCAATAACGGCGAGTAGCGCCTGTCCCACCGCGCTCTCATCGGCAAGGCCATCCATGCTCTGTGGAATATCCAGCTCAACATTGTGGGTTTGTGCGCGATACAAAAGCTTTTCAACTAAGGGCAGCGCCGGTTGTGCCAGTGCAATGCCATCGAGGGCCGACGTACGCCCTTTTTCAGCTCGCTTTATAGCTTCCCAATTTTTTAGAACATCCTCGGCGCTATCAACTTCTAAGCCCTCAAATACATGCGGGTGGCGACGAATTAACTTATCGGCGATAGTTTTGGCAACATCTTCAATCGTAAATGGATCTACTGCGTCATCTTGGGCTATGCGGGCATGGAAATAGACCTGTAGCAATACATCCCCGAGTTCCTCACGCATATCTGTGCGGTTGCCGCTTTGAACGGCATCGACAAATTCATATGACTCTTCCAGCAAGTATTTAAGAAGTGACTCATGCGTTTGTTCGGCATCCCATGGACAACCGCCAGGAGAACGGAGCCGGTCCATAACTTCAACTAAGCGCTGAAGTTGTGAACCCTGCATCGAAATTAATTACTTAGTTGCAGGTGTAACTGCAGAGCTTGCAGGATCAGTAGCAACAACATCTGCAACTTTTGGATCCCACTTGCCATAACGTGGATTTACAGTGACACCAAGTTTGGTGGCCTTGTCTACAACAAGCTTTTGAACGGCGGCACCGATATCGGCTTGTGCAATTCCGCTTGCGGTGAGAGCTTTACTAATTTTGTCTGACAATGAAATCGCCTCAATATATGTATCTAGATTCGCTGCTGCGATTCCTGCACCTACGAGAGCGCCAGGAAGTGAAGTAGCTCCACCAACTTGGTCGGTGATGCTGGCGCGACGTGTATCAATCTCAGCTTTAGTAACAGTAATTTTTAAATCTTTGGCAGTTGCTTGCAGCAATGCAGTTAAAACAAAGAATCGAAGTTGACCACGAGTAAGTGCTTCGCCGGTTTCAATCTGCATCTGGGATGTGTCAACACCAACGCGTGCGGCGAGAATTGAATCAACGCTAGCTTGGACCTTGGCTTGCGTAATCTTTACATCTCCTACAGTTGCTGCAGCTCCTACTTGGGAACAGCCAGAGATTAAAAGGGCGCTTACTACGGCGGCTACGGCCAGAAACTTCTTCACAATGAACTCACTTTCGGTGCTTCGCTTAGTTGGTTGACTGCCTCTACGACCCAGGCCAGAAGAGAAGTATCCACTATTAAAGGCGCACTCTCGGACGGATTCCACGCATTACCCGCCTTTAATGCCACTAAAACCGTGCGGGTAGCCGATTTATAGAGTGAACCTGGGTACAGACGTGACAAGCGCATCTGCTTGGATTCAGGCAGCGTCAAGGGCGCTAATCGCAGGAACTTACCTTGAATCACGACCTCGGTTAATGCCGCCGCCTTTGCTAGCGCACGCAGAGATGCAACCCCTAACAACGCATGTGCCTCTTCTGGAAGTTCACCAAAACGATCAAGGAGTTCAGCGCCAATCGACTCGACATCGGCAGGGTTCTTAACATCGGCTAAGCGGCGATAAAGATCTAATCGCAAACGTTCACCTGGCACATACTCAGTAGATAAATGGGCATTAATCGGTAACTCAACTTTGCAATCACTAATTTTTTCCTGAGTTTCAATAATGCCCGCTTTGTAATCATTAACGGCCTCACCCACCATGCGCATATATAAATCAAAACCTACATCGGCAATATGGCCAGATTGTTCGCCACCCAATAAATTACCTGCGCCGCGAATCTCTAGATCTTTTAGTGCAACACGCATACCCGAACCTAAATCAGTATTAGCTGCAATCGTAGTCAAGCGCTCATGAGCAAGTTCAGATAGTGGTTGGTCAGCAGGATAGAGAAAATATGCGTAAGCGCGTTCACGTCCACGTCCAACTCGACCACGAAGTTGATGTAACTGAGATAAACCGAAGCGATCTGCACGTTCAACAATCAATGTATTAGCATTTTGAATATCTAAACCACTTTCAACAATGGTTGTACTAACTAAGACATCAAAGTCGCGGTTCCAAAAACCTAAAATGACATCTTCTAATGCGCCCTCACTCATCTGCCCATGTGCAACTCGAATTCTTGCCTCAGGTACTAACTCTTGAATCCGCGATGCAGCTTGATCGATAGTTTCAACACGATTATGTAAGTAGAAAATCTGACCATCGCGCAGAAGTTCACGGTGAATTGCTGCAGTAATCTGTCCTTCTTCAGCGGGACCTACATAAGTCAAGATCGGATGTCGCTCTTCCGGTGGTGTTGTAATCGTCGACATTTCACGTATTCCAGTAACAGCCATCTCTAAAGTGCGGGGAATCGGTGTTGCCGACATGGCCAAGACATCCACCGTTGTGCGCATTTTCTTCAGCGCCTCTTTTTGTTCTACGCCAAAACGCTGCTCTTCATCGACAATTACCAGCCCCAGATCCTTAAAAACAACATCGCTAGAGAGAATTCGGTGTGTACCAATCACAACATCGACAGTGCCTTTGAGCAATCCATCCAAAGCTTCTTTGCTCTCTTTGGCGGAGTTAAAGCGCGAAAGCCCCGCTACTTTAAGTGGAAAGCCGGCATAACGTTCGGCAAAGGTTTTAGTGTGTTGCTGTACTAACAACGTTGTTGGAACCAAGACCGCAACCTGCTTGCCATCTTGTACTGCTTTAAAAGCCGCCCGAATTGCGATTTCGGTTTTGCCGTAGCCAACATCGCCACAAATAATTCGATCCATCGGATATGGACGCTCCATGTCTCGCTTCACATCATCAATCGTTGATAACTGGTCCGGCGTTTCGATATATGAAAATGAGTCTTCGAGTTCGCGTTGCCATGGAGTATCGGGAGAAAATGCAAAGCCCGGCGAACTTGTGCGTGCTGCATAGAGACGGATCAACTCACCAGCAATTTGGCGCACGGCTTTGCGCGCACGGCTCTTGGCTTTTTGCCATTCCCCGCTACCAATACGGTGAACAGTTGGAGCTTCGCCTCCAACGTATTTGCTCACTTGTTCTAGCGCATCGGTTGGCACAAAGACTCGGTCACCGGGTTGGCCTCGTTTAGCTGATGCATACTCAATTACTAAATATTCGCGCGTTACTTCGGCAACGGTGCGCTGTAATAACTCTACATAGCGACCGATTCCATGTTGCTCGTGTACAACAAAGTCACCCGCTCGCAGTTCTAAGGGATCAATTGCCTGCTTGCGTTTTGACGGTAGTCGATCCCCGTCTTTAACACTTCCCTTACTACCCGTTAAATCTCGTTCGGTCATGAAAAAGATTTGATCGCTCGCACTTTCAAATCCATGTGCGATTACCGACGTAGTCAGATGCACACTTCCTTTAGTTGGTTTGGCAAGAAGTTTTTCAACTACATGCACCGGCAAATCTGCATTTCGAAATATCCCTGCATATCGCTCTAACATTCCATGGCCGTGAGTTGCAAAAACAACGGTAAAGTGGGCATCCACAGCATCACGTAGCGCAGCTATTGTTCGATCCAAATCTCCGCGCATCGGATCAATTGCGCTGTAATCTAAAAATTCAGTATCGGTAGCTAAGTCACTTCCGAATGGGCTTAGTGAGCTACTGGGTAATCCGCACCGTGCCAGCTCGTCGGCAAGTTCACCCCACGACATATATGTTCCTGAACCATCGTGAATAGGTGCAACTGCGCCATGGGCTGCATTCGACCATGATGCATTGAGAAACTCTTCATTAGTTGCCAGCAAATCGCCCGCACGTGATTTGATGCGCTCATGATCGATAAAAATTACCTGAGTATCCCTTGGCATACGTGCCAGAAGCGTCTCTGTTTCATCGATGAGCAATGGAATTAGAGACTCCATGCCTTCGAAGACTATGCCCTCACTAATTTTTTCCAGCAACTCAGCAGCTGCAGGAAGCTCTGACTTTAAAGTTAGCGCACGCGCCTTAATCAGTGCCGTCAATAAAAGTTCTCGGCAGGGGTAAATCTCAACACTTCCAATGACGGGTTCAAATGTGCGTTGATCGGCAACTTCAAAATAACTTAAATCTTCAATCTCATCACCAAAGAAATCAATTCGAATCGGATGCGCACTCAGTGGTAAGAAGAGATCTACGATTCCTCCGCGCACTGCAAACTCTCCACGACGTTCTACTAAATCGGTTCGGGAATAAGCCAGTGATGATAAGTGTCTTACAAGTTCATCGAGGGATTGCTCATTTCCAATCTCTAACTTCATCAACGGGGCTTTACCTAGTTCAGCAATGATTCGGTGGATTGCTCCACGAACTGGCGTCACCACAATTGGATTAGTGGAATGGGCAGAATTTAGCGCGTATAAGGTTTGAATTCGCTTAGCTACCGTATCGCTGCGGGGGCTTAAGCGCTCATGGGGCAGAGTTTCCCAAGCTGGAAACTCCATCACGTTGCTGTGAAGTTCACTGAGCTCGTTCACTAAATCTTCCGCGCTTCGGCTAGAGCTTGTGATAACCAGAATTGGCGTCGCATCGGCGCGGGCAGCAATTAAAAATGGATACAGCGGAGCTGGCGCCACGATATGAGATGCCGAAGGCCCAGTAGCGTTAAGTAAACCGCGCATGCACTGCCCCCAAACGTCTATTGGCCCCAACTCCCAATGGGAGGGGGCTTACAAGAAGTGAGTCTAATTTATTTTGTCATGTACCGACTAACTGAGAGGATTGGCCAATGACAACTCAGCCCGGCGCAGTAGCCGCAGATGAAGCGGGCCTACGCAGCGATGTTCGCCGATTAGGTGATTTGCTGGGTCAAACCTTGGTTCGGCAGGAGGGCCCAGAACTTGTGGCCCTAGTAGAAGAAGTTCGCAAAGCTGTTCGTGAAGGCGATGGAGTTGAACTTCTAGCATCGCTTTCAGTTGAAGGTTCGGTTCAACTTGTTCGTGCATTTAGTACGTACTTTCATTTAGCTAACGTGGCCGAACAAGTTCACCGTGCGCGAGTACTTGCAGATTCACGTGCAGAAGGCGGATCGTGGTTAACCCGTGCGGTCAACAAAATCGAAGCGGCACTTATTGCACAAACACCTGGTCATGAATTAACACGTGAAGAGATTTCTGCATGGATTAATGAAATGTCGGTACGCCCTGTTTTTACAGCACACCCAACTGAAGCTGCACGCAGATCAGTACTCACTAAAATGGGTCGTGTTGCAGATTTACTAAATAATCCACGTGATCCATCTCAAGGTGATCGTTTAGCCGAGACTATAGATTTATTGTGGCAGACCGACGAGCTTCGCTTAGATAGACCTGAGCCACTTGATGAGGCGATGAATGCGCTGTATTACTTAGATGACTTGTTTCGCCAAACTGTTCCAGAAGTGCTTAATGACTTTGCTCGTGAGTTAAAACGAATTGGAGTCGATGTTCCAGTTACTGCACGTCCGCTTTCATTTGGCAGTTGGATCGGTGGCGACCGCGACGGTAATCCAAATGTGACAGCCAAAGTAACCACTGATGCAATGGTCTTACAAGTGGGCCACGCAATACGAGTGACAATCGCTGCAATGGATGCGCTTCGACAGCTGCTCTCAGTATCTACGCGCATTGTTGGTGCGACACCTGAATTAAGCGCATCGGTGGCTAAAGATCTTGCACACATCCCTGAGTTTGAAGCGCGATTCTTACGTTTAAATGCCGAAGAGCCTTATCGACTCAAAGCTACGGCCATCGTGCACCGCTTGGCGATGACTCGAAACCGTCACGCCGCAGATGGTCCACATGTCGAGCATCGAGATTACAAAGATACTGCCGAGCTTTTAGCTGATCTCACTTTGATGCGTGATTCACTCTTTGAACACAAAGGTGAATTGATTGCTACGGGCTTACTTGAGCGCACAATTCGCACTGTGGCCGCCTTTGGAATTACGCATGCAACCATGGATATTCGCGAGCACTCTGATGCTCATCACCACGTCTTGAATCAGCTATTAGAAATCCCTGGCTATTTAGAGAAAACTCATGATGAAAAATTTGAGATTCTTACCGCTCTTTTGCAGAGTGGAAGCAAATTTGAGATCAGCACCTTAGATGCTGCCGGAAAGAATACCGTTGATACTTTTGCTGCGATTACAGATTTAATTGAGCGCTTTGGACCTGAGGCGATTGAAACATATATTGTTTCAATGACTAAAGGTGCCGATGATTTAATTGCTGCAGTTGTACTTGGCGCACAAGTAGGACTTGTAGATCTTGCTAATAAATCAGTGCGAGTTGGTTTTGCACCCCTACTTGAAACCGTTTCCGAACTTCGCTCCGCAGGTGAAATTCTTGAGAAACTTTTAAGTAATGCAACGTATAGATCTGTAGTTTCACTACGTGGCAATGTACAAGAAGTCATGTTGGGTTATTCAGATTCTAATAAAGATGCTGGAATCGCAACCAGCCAGTGGGAGATTCACAGAGCACAACGTTCGCTGCGCGATGTTGCAATGAAGCACGGTGTGAAACTGCGCTTGTTCCATGGTCGTGGTGGTTCAGTTGGTCGAGGTGGCGGACCAACATATGAGGCACTGATTGCTCTGCCGTGGGGCAGTGTTGATGGACAGATTAAGATGACTGAGCAAGGTGAGGTTATAAGCGATAAGTATGCCCTTGCATCCCTTGCACGAGAAAATGTTGAGCTCACTCTGGCCGCAAGTTTAGAAGCGACGGTATTAAATCGCGGTCCGCGACAAAGTCCAGAAGCATTGGCAATGTGGGGCGAGTGCATGCAGTTAGTCAGCGATAGCTCCTTTGTTCGCTATCGCCAATTAATTGATCATGAAGATCTTCCGGCATATTTCTATGCATCAACCCCAGTAGAACAACTTGGAAATCTATTTTTAGGTTCACGTCCATCTCGTCGCCCTGATGCTAAGGCGGGATTAGATTCGCTGCGCGCTATTCCTTGGGTATTTGGCTGGACTCAATCACGCCAAATTGTTCCTGGTTGGTATGGAGTAGGTACCGGTTTGAAGGCTGCACGTGAGGCTGGAAAATCCGAAGTCTTAGATGCGATGCTCAAAGATTGGCACTTCTTTCATACCTTCATCAGCAATGTAGAAATGACGCTGGCTAAGACTGATTTAGTTCTAGCACGTAGATACGTAAATGCCCTTGTACCCAAAGAGCTCCATCACTTCTTAGGTGATATTCAAGCTGAGTTTGATTTAACCGTTGCAGAGATTCTTCTACTCACCAAGAAAAGTGTGCTGCTGGGAGATCAAGCCATCCTTGCTCGCACACTTCACGTGCGTGATGGCTACTTATCTCCAATCCATTTGCTCCAAATTAACTTACTTAAGCGAGT
Source organism: Streptomycetaceae bacterium (assembly GCA_007279945.1). Lineage (GTDB taxonomy): Bacteria > Actinomycetota > Actinomycetes > Nanopelagicales > Nanopelagicaceae > Planktophila. The sequence goes on from QYPG01000053.1 coordinate 11,957, forward strand.
AAGAGAGGCTGGAGATTTAGCTGATCCCATTTTGCGCAGAGCCTTACTATTAACAATTAATGGCGTTGCCGCGGGCTTGAGAAATACTGGTTGATTTTTAGCTATTGAATGCGGTCTGCGTACGCTCTAATCCTTGAGTAATTAAGGATTCAACGACATCTGCACCACGTTCAATGAACTCGGCTAAATCTTTTTGTTCAACCTTTGAAAATGCTTTGAGAACAAAATCTGCAGGATCTTGTTGGCCCATTGGCCGACCGATTCCTAAACGAACACGGTAATAATCAGGTGTATCAAAGGCTGACGTCATGGACTTCAAACCATTATGGCCATTATCTCCGCCGCCTAACTTGCTGCGAATGGTCGCAAAGGCAATATCGAGTTCATCGTGCAGAGCGATAATATTTTCTGGCTCAACTGAATAAAAATTAGCGAGCGCTTTTATCGGACCACCAGTCTCATTCATATAGCTCTTCGACTTGGCCAGAATTATTGAATACTCGCCATTACTTAACTTGTAGGCAGCAACATCGGTACGCGATTTATGCGACGATAACTTGATGCTATGGCGACGAATAAGTTGATCGATGACCATCTGACCTACGTTATGACGGGTGGCAGCGTATTGATCACCGGGATTACCCAGCCCCACTACCAACCACGTCATGACGGTAAGCGTAAGGGGTTAAGCGTCCTTCTTCTCTGAATCAGCGGCAACGGCTGGAACATCAGTCGCAGCGACAACTGGCGCCACTTCTTCAACGGCAGTTGAGCGCTCTGACAGGTGAACAACAATCATCTTTGGATCTGACTCAAGTTCTACGCCAGATGGAAGCTTGACGTCTCCGGCATATAGCGATGTACCTGCGGCAAGACCATTGATGTCGAGTTCGAAGAAGCTTGGAATTGCAGTTGCCTCAACGCGCACCTCGATGGTGTTGTTAACGTGCTCTAGAACGCCATCGCGATCGTGTTCACCGATTGCGTGAACTGGAACTGCGACGACAACTTTTTCGCCGCGACGAACAAGTACTAAGTCGATGTGCTCAATGATCTGCTTAAGCGGGTGGCGAACTATCGCCTTTGGAAGCGTGAGCTCAGTCTTTCCATCGATAACGATGTCGAGCAAAACGTTTGACTGCTTCAGTGCAACACCCAGTTCGCGTGATGGAAGTGTGATGTGCTGTGGCTTCTCACCATGACCGTAGATAACAGCAGGAACTAATCCATCGCGACGTGCACGACGAGATGCGCCTTTACCAAACTCGGTACGAGTGACGCCATTGATAGTGATCTCTGCCATTTTTATTACTCCTCATAGTGGAAACTTCGGTTAGTTCACAAAGTTCCAGAAAGGATTTAACTCCTACACCGTCGATTACGGAAGTAATTCATACCCTCGCCGGAACAGCCCAAAGGTTAGCCTGTGGGGCCGAGATTGTGCAAATTGCGCTTAAGAAAGACCATCAAAGAGGCTGGTAACTGAGCCATCTTCGAAGACTTCACGAATCGCGCGCGCAATAAGTGGGGCGATTGATAGCACGGTCAGGCCATCGAATTTTTGATCCTCTGAGATTGGCAGGGTATTTGTAATAACAACCTCCGATGCCTTTGAGGATTTAAGGCGATCAATGGCTGGCCCCGACAGAACTGCATGCGTTGCCGCAACGATTACATCTTTAGCCCCGGCTTCAAAAAGTGCATCTACAGCCTTAGTAATTGTGCCTGCGGTATCGATCATGTCATCGATAACCACGCATGTTTGGCCCTGTACATCGCCAACTACACGACCGGTAATGGATTCGTTTGGAATCCGTGGGTCACGTGTCTTATGAATAAATGCAATCGGGCAGCCACCTAATAGATCTGACCAACGTTCAGCTACGCGCACTCGACCAGAGTCAGGTGAGACGATTGTTAAACGTGAGCGATCAACTTTGCTACCAACATAGTTGGCTAACATTGGAAGTGCGAAGAGATGATCGACGGGGCCGTCAAAGAATCCCTGAATCTGTGATGTGTGAAGATCTACCACCATTAAGCGATCTGCGCCAGCAGTCTTAAAAAGATCGGCCATCAATCGTGCAGAGATCGGTTCACGGCCACGGTGCTTTTTATCTTGACGTGCATAACCATAGAAAGGTGCAACAACGGTAATGCGTTTGGCAGATGCGCGCTTGAGAGCATCGACCATGATGAGTTGTTCCATGATCTGCTTATTTACAGGTGCAGTGTGACACTGTAAAACAAATGCATCGCAACCACGCACTGATTCTTCGAAGCGAACAAAGATTTCGCCATTGGCAAAGTCATATGCAGACGTTGGCGTTAATTGAATTCCAAGCTCTGCAGCAACATCATCGGCTAATTCAGGGTATCCACGACCGGTAAATAAACGCAATCGCTTTTCAGAGGATAACCGGATCTCGCCCATATTTAGCCCTTCGTATCGCTAGCTTCGGCTGCTTGTGCAGACTTAGTACCTGCGCGCTTGCGCAGGACCCAACTTAATACATTTTTTTGCTTAGCTCTGCCAACTCCTATCGCCCCGGCTGGAACATCCTCGGTAATCACTGAGCCCGCTGCCGTATATGCCCCATCGCCGATAGTGATTGGAGCCACCAACATGGTGTCGCTACCGATGCGAACATGGTCACCCACGGTGGTGTGATGCTTCTCTACGCCGTCATAGTTAACAAAAATAGTTGCCGCCCCGATATTTGTGCCCTCACCGATTGTTGCATCACCGACGTATGAAAGATGCGGCACCTTTGAACCATTGCCAACGGTGGAGTTTTTCATCTCTACAAAGGCGCCGGCCTTAGCGCCATCGCCTAAAACCGTTCCATTTCGCAGATATGTAAATGGGCCTACCGTAGCGCCTTCTCCAACGACCGTGCCTGTAGCAATAGATTCCAGAACGCTCGCACCCTCTTTGACTATACAGTCGGTCAGAGTTGTACGAGGCCCAATAACAGCTCCAGAGGCGATCTGGGTTGAACCGAGAATTGCACTGCCCGGATGAATCGTTACATCCGTAGATAGGTGAGCCGTTGAATCGATCCACGTGGTCGTTGGATCGATGATAGTTACACCTTCACGCATCCAGTTTTCATTGATGCGATCACGCAGAAGTGCAGCTGATTCAGCTAGTTGAATTCGATCATTGACGCCTAAGATTTCAGTAAAGTCATCGATAACGATTGCGGCAATTGATGCGCCTTGTGCTTTAAGAATTCCAATGACATCGGTTAAATAAAGTTCGCCTTGTGCATTCGAATTAGTGATTTTGGAAATCGCACCAGCTAGCGCTGCCCCGTCAAATGCATATACGCCAGAGTTGATCTCAAATATTATTTTTTCATCCTCAGTTGCATCTTTTTCTTCAACAATGCGCAAAAGTTCATCGGCACCATCACGAATAATTCGACCATATCCAGTTGGATCTGGATGATCGGCAGTTAACACTGATGCTGCAAATTTTCCTGCACCATGTGCATCTAGAAACCGTGCAAGTGACTGCCCCGTCAACAATGGTGTATCCCCAGCAAGAACTAAAACGGTTCCAGATGGTGTTTTTCCAGCAAGGGCTAACTGCGTTGCATGTCCTGTTCCGCCGCGATGCTCTTGAAATACCGTTGTCGCCGAAGGTGCAATATCGGCGATATGGGCTTCAACGCTGTGGCGCCCAGAGCCAACAACTATGCGCAGATCGCCTGGGGAAAGTTGTGAGACTGCGTGAACGACATGTCCTAATAAGGAACGGCCGGCAACACTATGCAAAACTTTTGGTTGAGTAGATTTCATCCGCGTGCCTTCACCTGCTGCCAGGATAATCACGGTTTCAACGGCCACGAGTGAATCCTATCGGTGGCCTTTGCTTAGTTGCTCCGCCACCAGGTATCGATCCTGGACCCTGGGCTTCAAAGGCCCATGTGCTAGCCACTACACAATGGCGGAACCCGTATTCTCCCTCATAAAAGGTGGTGCTGATGACCACCGTGCCGCTACGTGAGCGCCACTGATTTAGGTAAGTACTTTTGCCCCGCCGACTGGCCCATATGCACGAGCAACGCTGCCAACTACTCCGCTGGCCGTTAATGCAACGGCTAAATCAAGGCCCGCCTCTTCATCGGCTACAAGAAAGGCAACTGTTGGACCAGAACCCGATACGAGTGCACCTAGGGCGCCGTACTCCTGGCCAACATCTAAAACTAAGCGAAGCGCTGGACGAAGTGAACAGGCTGCGGCTTGCAAGTCATTAGTTAGCGATGCGCCAACAGTTTTAGGATCGGCCGCTAATAAAGCTTGCATTAAAACTTCGTGTGTCTGTGGTTCAGTAATCTCTAACTCTGCTCGCAACCGATCGCACTCTGCATATACGGCAGGTGTAGTAAGCCCAACCGAAGAAAGCGCTAATACCCAGTGATAGGTTCCGCGAGAAAGTGCTGGCGTTAGCTGTTCACCATGTCCAGTACCAATAGCTGTACCGCCACTTAACATAAATGGAACATCGCTACCTAACTGTGCAGCGATTTCTGACATCTCTTCGCGATTCATTCCAAGTGAAAATAAATAATCAATCGCAACAATTGTTGCTGCAGCATCGGCGCTACCGCCAGCCATGCCGCAAGCAACTGGAATGGATTTTTTAATATCGATATGAACATCGATATCTAAGTCGTACTCCTTAGCAATTAATTCAGTTGCCTTTACTGCCAAATTTCTATCGTCGGCTGGGACTCCATGGGTGTGATCTCCACTGATTGAAATTGAAATACCAGAATTAGGTTGAGCTAAAGTAATGGTCACTTCATCAAAGATTGAGATAGCTTGAAAGACTGTAACTAGATTATGAAAACCATCGGCCTCGCGTGGACCAACCGAGAGCTGTAAATTAACCTTTGCAGGTACGCGCACTGTCACGGTTTTAACTGGCATGAATTGACCCTATTACGTTGCTTAAAAAATGTCAGGCGCAATGGCGGCAATAGCGCAAAAACTTGAAATCTCTAAAGCTTCACCGCGAAGCGTAGGATCGATTCCCGCCTTAATTAAAATAGCTTCGGCCGCCGCTGAGGAGCCATAAAGTGCCGAGAGTGCTGAACGCAGCATTTTTCGACGTTGAGCAAAGGCAGTATCGATAATTGTAAAAACTTTTTTACGTAAAACTTCATCTCCCGGAGTTGGACGTCGTGTGAATGAGACCAGTTTGGAGTCAACGTTTGGTGCCGGCCAAAACACCGAACGCGAGACGGCCCCTGCCCCTTTTACATCGGCCCACCATGCCGCTTTCACACTTGGGATTCCATACTCCTTTGTGCCCGGGCGGCCGGCAAGCCGATCTGCAACTTCAGCCTGCACCATAACTACACCTGTGCGAAGTGTTGGAAATTTCTCAAGCAGATGTAAGAGAACGGGCACCGAAACGTTATATGGAAGATTAGCAACTAAGACAGTGGGCGCAGAAGGAAGAGTTGATAGCGTCAAAGCATCTTGATGAATGACAGTTAAGTTTTCGGGGTGCTCAAAATTTTCACCAATCGTTATTGGTAGCGCTCGTGCAAGTCGGTCATCAATTTCAACAGCTACGACCGATGCGGCGCTCTGCAGGAGTGCAAGAGTTAATGAACCTAAACCTGGGCCGATCTCGAGTGCGATGTCATCACTGCCAACTTGGGCAGTACGAACTATTTTCGTGCAGATATTTGAGTCGATTACAAAGTTCTGTCCAAGTGACTTTGAGGGTTTTAAATCAAGCGCGGCTGCTAGCTCACGGATTTGTTTAGCCCCAAGCAAGGTCATGGTGCAAAACTTCCAAATAAACGCTCAGCATTATTACTAAGTGCAACAGCTAATTCTCCAACATCACTGTTGCGCTCCAGCGCCATTGCGCGAACAATCGTTGCAATCTGTGCCGGAGTATTGCCTGCACCGCGATGCGGCATGGGAGCTAAGAATGGTGAATCGGTTTCGACTAATAACTGATCAATCGGTACAAGCTTTACGGCTTCGCGCAGAGCTGGGGCGTTCTTAAAGGTCAACGTGCCGGCAAAGGACAAAACATATCCGCGTTCGATACAGACCTTTGCCATGGCAACATCGCCTGAAAAGCAGTGAAAAATAGTCTTTTCAGGCGCGCCGACTTCAAGTAAAACCGATAAAACATCATCGTGTGAATCGCGATCGTGAATTACTAAGGCTTTATTAGTCTTTTTAGCTAGCTCAATATGCCATTTGAAAGACTCTTGCTGACGGAGTCGTAACTCCACGGGTGTTCGAAAATAATCTAAACCAGTCTCACCAATTGCACGGACTCGTGGATGGTGTGCAAGTTCGGCAATGACGGCCCAATCGGCTTGAAGATCTTTAACAACGGGTGCTTCATTTGGATGTAGCGCAACCGCGGCCACAACAGATGTATTCCATTTTTCAGCTGCGGCTACACACCATTTAGATTGTTCGGCTGAATAACCTACTTGCACGATGCGATCCACGTTAACGGATTTTGCTTCGGCAATTACATCGGCAACTTCTTGTGAATCTGGCGCGGTATCAGTGATGATCTCTATGTGTGCATGGGCATCAACCGTTGGATATGGAAGCGGTTCTGGTAATGGTGCACGTTGGCGATCGATGTCGCGGTTATGCCGATCAGCCATTGTTCTTAAGCGTTAGTTTCTAGACGAGGAAAGAGAGCTGGCGTCTTAGTAACGTGCGAGCCCTGTAGAAGCTGACCCCACGTTGCAACATCACTAATTTTTTGTGCACTCAGTGCACCGAGTGTCGATTGGACTCCTAGGCTCTCCCACAAGATTTCACACGTTGCCGGCATCACTGGATGTAACAATACTGCTAAGGCGCGAAGAGATTCCGCGGTGTTATATAAAATGCCTTCGAGTGAGGCTTGGTTTGCTGGATCTTTAGCAAGTATCCATGGTTCTTTCTCGGTGACATAACCATTTACCTTCTTGCAAAAATCCATGATCGCCAGGATTCCACCTTGAAAATCTAATGCGCACATTGCAGCATCAGCTTTTTCAACTGCAGTACGAAGAGCATCTTCGAGTCCGGCATCCGAACTAACTGCTGGTATTAGCCCACCACAGTATTTTTCCACCATAGCCGCAGATCGTGAAGCTAGGTTGCCAAAATCATTTGCTAACTCAGACGTGTATCTAGCCGCCATATCTTCCCAAGAAAAAGAGCCATCGGTTCCGAAAGGTATCGCCCTTAAAAAGTAGTAGCGGAAGGCGTCGACACCAAAGTGGTCAGTAATATCTTTAGGTGCTATTCCAGTCAGTTTGCTCTTACTCATCTTTTCACCGCCGACTAACAACCAGCCGTGAGCAAAGACTTTCTTGGGTACATCTATGCCTGCAGCCATCAACATTGCTGGCCAAATTACTGCGTGGAAGCGCAAAATATCTTTACCAACTAAATGAACATCTGCTGGCCATGTGGATACAAACTTTTTCCCACCTGGGCTATCTGGTGCATCGGTTAAACCAACTGCAGTTGCGTAATTGAGAAGCGCATCAAACCAAACATAGACAACTTGATCCGTATCCCACGGTACAGGGATTCCCCAATCAAATGTCGAACGAGAGATTGAAAGATCCGAGACACCACCTTCTAGGAATGAAATGACTTCATTACGTGCGCTCTCTGGCTGGCATGCATCAGGATTAGTTCGATAGTGGGCTAGAAGTTGATCGGTGAAAGCTGACAGTTTAAAAAACCAGTTATTTTCATTTACAAGCTCTATTGGTTTGCTATGAATCGGACAGCATTTTTTCCCATCGATTTCGATTAAGTCACCAGGTAATTTAAACTCTTCGCAACCTACGCAATATGGGCCTTCATATTTTCCAGCATAAATATGACCAGAATCTTTTAATGACTGCAAAAACTTTTGAACACGTTCGGTATGTCGAACTTCGGTTGTTCGAATAAAATCATCATTAGCGATGTTTAAGCTGGCCCAGTTCGGCTTCCATGCATCCTCTACTAAGCGATCTACCCAGGCTTGTGGAGCAGTGTTGTTTTCCTGTGCGGTACGCATAACTTTTTGACCATGCTCATCAGTGCCGGTCAAAAACCAGACTGATTCACCTTTTTGGCGATGCCATCGTGTAAGAACATCACCGGCAACCGTTGTATAGGCATGTCCTATATGTGGCGCATCATTGACGTAGTAAATAGGCGTCGTTAAGTAGAAAGATTTGCTCACGTGCTCATCTTATTCGCATCGACGACGGCGGCATAAACAAGCCGCTTAGCTATCCCAAATTCGGCGGCAACGCCGGCGATTGCACCTTTACGATCCATGCCGGCGCCTTCAAATTCACGGACTCTGGCAACCATATCGTCAGAGGTAACTGAAGCAGAATCTTTATCGGCACCAGCAACTACAAGTGTGATCTCGCCGAGAACTTCATGCGTATCGGCCCAGGTTGAAAGCTCGCTTAATGCACCTCGGATCGTTTCTTCATAGCGCTTAGTCATTTCGCGACAGATTGCACCTTGTCGCTGCGCTCCAAAAACATTTACTGCATCGCCTAAAGAATCACCAAGTCGGTGGGGTGCTTCAAAGAAAACCATCGTGCGCTCTTCAAAGCGAAGTTTTTCAAATGTTGCTAAGCGTGCGCCACTGCTGCGTGGAGGAAAACCTTCGAAAGTAAAACGGTCGGTTGGTAGACCAGAAAGTGCAACTGCCATAGTTACCGCACTTGGCCCTGGAATAACGTGAACATCGACACCGGCTGCAATTGCATCGCGCATTAAACGAAAACCTGGATCGCTGATTGTTGGCATTCCGGCATCAGAGACAACTAACACAATTGCACCTGCTGAAAGCTCTTGTAATAGTTCATGTGTGCGATCCTCTTCATTTCCTTCGAAGAAAGACATAACGCGCGCAGTAAAAACTACGTCGATATCTGTACATAAGCGGTGAAATCTGCGCGAATCTTCAGCGGCAATAATCGTGGCCTCTTCAATCACTTTCTTAAGGCGCGCTGTGGCATCCCCGGGGTTACCAAGTGGGGTCGCAGCTAGGATCAAAGACATAGGCTCATTATCTCAGTAATTTTAGGGCTGTAAGCCCATACGATTATGCACATGATCGCAGCGGTAGCCCCAATCGTCATCACGCTGCTTTCCCTGCTACTTCGATTGATTAATTTAGCTACGCCTAAGGGCTATATCTTTGATGAGGTCTACTACGTCGATGGGGCACGTGACTTTCTCAAATATGGCGTTGAAGTAGCCGGAAATAAACCTGAATTTATCGTTCACCCCCCAGTTGGGAAATGGCTCATTGCAAGTGGCATCAAAATATTTGGAGATAACGAGTTTGGTTGGCGAATTGCCGTGGCAATTTGTGGAACTCTCCTTATTCTCCTTTTTGCACGATTAGTACACATTCTTTTTTATTCACCGCTGCTCACCGCCATTGGTGCCGCTTTAATGTCGATGGATGGCCTAGAGCTAGTTCATTCTCGGACTGCGTTACTTGATCTCTTTTTAACTTTCTTTGTTCTACTCGCCGTGTATTTGTGGCAACGCGAAAGACATTGGTGGGCGGCAATCTCTATTGGTCTTGCATTAGGTACTAAATGGAGTGCAGTATATTTCTTAGCGATAATTGCACTTGTCTCGTTATACCGAGTGTTCAGTGCACATTCTGGAAAAAATTTAGTTAAGCCAACATTAAAGAAGATTATTCAATATGGATTACTTCCTGTAACTGTCTACACGACTACCTGGACTGGGTGGTTTCTTAGCACTCGTGGTTGGGATAGACAATGGTCATCAAATGTCATTGCATCGTGGTGGCACTATCACGTAGAAATATTGGGATTTCATACCGGACTTACTGAAAAACATTCTTACCAAGCTAATCCTTGGTCATGGATGATTATGGGAAGACCGACTTCATTTTTTTATGACTCCCCCAAAGCTTGTGGTGTCAAAGATTGTGCTCAGGAAGTTCTTGCGATCGGTACACCGATTTTGTGGTGGCTTGGCACCTTAGCTATTGTTGTCACACTTGGTTTCTGGTTACGGAGTTTAGTTCTTAAGAAATCTGACCCTGCTTTGAATCTAATCTTTCTTGGTATAAGTGCAGGCTACTTACCTTGGTTCTTCTTTCAGAAGCGAACCGTCTTCACTTTTTACGCCATAATTATTGAGCCTTTTATGCTGTTGGCAGTTGTTTATTGTGCAAAGTTAATTCTTGATAGCACTATGAAATCTGGCTACTCGCAAGCGATCGTGGCTGCGGCAGTAATCGTTATCTTCTTGAATTTTATTTACTTCTTGCCGTTATTTACAGGTGAGGTCATCACATATGACGCTTGGTTTAAACGTATGTGGTTAAGTTCTTGGATTTAATTACTGATTTGCCGCACGACTTTGATTGAGTTTTTCCACAGCTTCATCGGCTAATTGTTGATCAAATATTTCATCACGTGATGGTGACACTGCCGCTAGCGCTAAGCGTTCAAGGCGCTCTTGCTCTTCGCTCCATTCGCCAGGTGTTGTTAAATCAATTACTCGTTTAGGCACAATTGCCTTAGGGGCGCTCACATAGGTTGGTATTGGTACTTCAGTTGGCGCCCACGTATTTCGCTCTACTGCACTTCCCTTAGGCAAAATAACTACACCTTTGAGTTCACGTTCAGTTAATGGAATCCAATGCTCTTGATTATTCTTAGGAGTAACGACTTCCGCCAAATTTGTTGCAGAGACTCCAGCGGTACGACGATGCAACTGTTGTATGCGGCGGTGTTGAATGCTGTCAGCGACACTTTGTCGTCGAACATTGGCGATGTAAATCAAAACGCCGGTAGCAGGGACAAGTGCATATAGAAATGGCATCGTATTCATAAACCCACCTATAAGTGTTGTTATAAGTAATGATGTTAACAAGAGAAAAATAATTCGGCGACGTAATAGAAGTTGTGCAATCTTTGCTTCACGATCTAGATCTACATGTAAAACGCCGGTGTCTGTATGTAATGAAGAATTTGCAACAACCGTTAGTGCAACTTTAAAGCGCTCAACTGATTTTCCAGAAAACTCGTTGCGGTCGTGAATCCAGCGTGGGGCAAAGTACGCCGCCCACATGCCGATAATCGCAACATAAATAAGTCCAGAAGCCATGATGCATAAAGATAAAGGAGTTTGAGTGGTTTTTCTGGGATTTCAGCACTACTTCAGCGTGGAATTTTCCTTCACAAATGTGATGTGATCTCGCCAGTCACCATCAATATGTAAGTATCGTGGACGTTCGCCTTCAAATGTATATCCCGCTTTTTCAGCAACTCGACGAGAAGCAGCATTTTCCGGACGCAGATTTATTTCCACGCGGTGTAGCTCTAGAACGTCAAAGGCGTATGCCGACAGGATTTCTACCGCTGCCGTAGTAAAGCCTTTATTGGCGTAGTTTTTATCGATCCAATAACCAATATGGCCCCCGCGAAGTGCCCCATAAATAACTCCGCCGAGTGATATTTGGCCAACCAGATTTCGTTGATGCCACACAGCAAATGAGAATGAACGTCCAAAACGGGCTTCAGAGTTAAGCGTGCGCACCATGTCAAAGAATGACGGAAGAGCGCTCTGGCTATCGATGGGTGGAACCGTTGCCTCCCACGGTGATAACCAGGCTCGGTTTTCGCCACGCACATGGTTCCACTGAGTTCGATCGCGAAACCTTAGAGGGCGCAAGTAGATTTCATCGCCATTGAGTATGACTGGCCAGGGCTGTCCCATAATCGACTTAAATGTATCTGCGTTCGAGAATCACGACCGTGACGTGCTCCCCGGCCTTCACGTGCTCGTCTTTTTCACCAATCGCAATAAAAGCCGTTGCATCCGAAAGCGTTGAAAACTCTTCTTGCGCCGACAGCGGCACTACCGAATTACCATCTTCAGATAACGAGGCTCGGATATAAGAACGTAATCCTGGTGCAGACTCGATAGCTTTTTCAAGCTTGGCCTTAATCGATGGCCGATGAATTGTTGCAGCACCTAGCATCGTACGAATCATTGGTCTAACAAAAAGTTCAAATGAGACATATGCAGCTATCGGATCACCTGGCAGGGTCACAACTGGTGTTTTATCGGGCCCGATGACTCCATAGTTATGTCGGCCGCTCATTTCGATTGCAAGATCAACGGTGGTGATTTCTCCCATTCGCAGGAGTGCGCGTGTAATAAGGTCAAAAGAATCATCGTGGCGTTCACCGCTAATAATAATTAAATCTGCTCGAACTAACTGGTCTTCAATAACACTGAGTAATTCATCTTCATCATCGGGAATTGAGTGAACTCGATATGCAACAGCCCCAACTTCGCGAACGGCAGTTGTAAGTAGCCATGAATTTGTTTCATACTCTTCGTCGCCTTTTAGTGCAACGCCTGGTTCTACTAAATCTGGGCCGGCCGATAGAACAACTACTCGAGGGTGCGGACGCGTTGGCAAATGATCCAAACCGATTGAGGCGGCAAGCCCGATCTGGGTCGATCGGATGCGGCTTCCACTGCGCATGACAAGGCGCTCGCCAGCAAAAACATCTTCTGACAGAGTCGCCCCATGTGCATCCAAGAGCGGCATATCAAATGACTCTAAAGGCTTGCAAATGGCGAGAAGAGAGGTGAGAAATTCATCTACCCGCGTGTGCTCTGCCATAATCACACCATACTTGTAAGGCCTGCTTTTTTTGGGATTTAAGCCCGCAAAATACTGGAGGAACGGGATGAGTCAGAACACAGTTAAGAAAGAGTTGCGCACCCGTTTACGTCGCGAGCGGAGTCAAAAATTCTCTCCCGCTAATTTCAATGTGATTTTGAAATCCCCAGAAATTGCCAATGCAACAACTATCGCTTCTTATGTCTCGTATGGGGATGAACCGAGCACCGATGAGATTAATCAAGCTTTCTTAAAAGCAGGTAAGAAACTGCTTTTGCCCAGGGTCAATGGCCTAACTCTTGATTGGGTTTATTGGGATGGCGATTTGAAAAAACTAAAAGTTTCCAAGAATTTAGAGGAGCCGATCGGCCCAGCAACTGTAGATTTTAGCGAGCTAACAGCAGTCGTTGTTCCGGCACTACACATTGATAAGGATGGCTACCGATTAGGTCAAGGTGGTGGTTTTTATGATCGAGCTCTTGCATATCTTCCTGGTTGGAAAATTGGTTTAGTCCATACCGAAGAGTTAACTGCAATGACTCTTCCGCGAGAATCACACGATATGCCACTCGACGCTGCAGCAACGCCATCGATGGTTGTCCGGTTCAAACGCTAAATAGTTGGAAGATTACGCGCCATCACGATGCGTTGAATCTGATTTGTGCCTTCATAAATCTGCGTTAACTTTGCATCGCGCATCATGCGCTCAACAGGGTAATCAGAAACATAGCCGTAGCCACCAAGAATCTGCACAGCATCTTGTGTCACTTTCATAGCAGTATCACTAGCGAAGCACTTACTAGCTGCAGAGAAAAAGCGTAAATCTTTCTCATTATTTTCACTCTTTATCGCTGCTGCATATGTCAGTACACGAGCGGCCTCAATGTTCATGGCCATATCAGCCAACATAAACTGCACTCCTTGGAAATCAAAAATCTCTTTACCGAATTGCTTTCGCTCGTGTGAATACTTAGCCGCAGTATCTAATGCACCTTGAGCTAAACCAAGTGCTTGCGCCGCAATAGTTATACGCGTGTGATCAAGAGTGTTCATTGCCAAAATAAAACCTTCTCCAACCTCGCCAATACGCCGATCATCGCTTAATTCAACGTTATCAAAATAAACTTCTCGCGTTGGCGATCCTCTAAATCCCATCTTTTTTTCCGGAGCACCAAAAGAGACTCCGGGATCGGATTTTTCGACGATAAATGCTGTGATTCCTTTAGAGCTAAGTGTTGGATCTGTCTGCGCCAAAACCGTGTAAAACTCTGAGACACCTGCATTTGAAATCCACTTTTTACTTCCATTTATTAACCAACTATCACCTTGGCGTGTGGCTTTCGTACGAAGCGCAGATGCATCCGAGCCCGCATCTGATTCTGATAACGCATAAGAAAATCCCTTGCCGGCTACAAGTTGACTAAGCCAACGTGTTTTTTGCTCTTCATTGCCACCCAAAATCAAAGGTAATGAACCGAGTTTGTTGACGGCGGGAATAAGTGATGAAGCACCACATACTCGTGCGACTTCTTCAATAATAATCACGGTTGCTAGAGCATCTGCACCATCGCCACCATATGGTGTTGGTACATGGGATGCGGAAAGTCCAGCCTTCTGCAATGCGTTAGCGGCCTCTTGCGGATAGCGATGTTCTTCATCTACAGCTTGCGCAAATGGAGCGATCTCCTTTTGCGCTAAAGCTCGAACGCTTTCGCGCAGATCTTTATATTCGCTGGGTAGTGTAAATAGATTTTCCATTATTTTTCATCTCTATCGCGTTGGGCTAGTTGTTGTAGGTAGTTATTATATTGAGCTAATTCATCTGGCTTACCCATAGCTGCGGCACGGGCTACATTTCGGTCGATTCGTTTAACTTCCCGGGAATCATCTTTGACCCAACTTATAAATGTAGCAACTAGCGCAAGAAGTATCGGAATCTCGCCCATCGCCCAACCTATTGAGCCCCCGAGTTTTTGATCTGCTAATAAATCCGTCAACCATGGGGTCTGCATGGAAGCAAAATAGCCCTTATCAATAAGAGTGGTAGATGACATTAATGCAACTGAGAAAAATGCATGAATACTCATAGCGGCAAAGACAATCACAATCCTTACTAAATGCGGAACACGGCGAGGATTCGGGTCAATGCCAATGATGACGTGGAAGAACAAGACGCCTGCCAAAATAAAGTGAATATTCATGAAGAAGTGACCAGCATGACTCTGCATCATGCTGCCAAATAAATCTGTGAAGTACAGGGCAAAAAGTGATCCATCAAAGAATGCAAGCGCAACAATTGGGTTCGTATAAAAAACCGCTAACTTGGAATGGAGTGCGGCCAGAAGAGTGCCCCGAACTCCACTCTCGGCTTTATTTCGTCCTTGCGGCAGAGTTCTTAGCGCTAAAGTTATTGGTGCCCCTAATACGATTCCAATCGGGGCAATCATTCCCAAAATCATGTGGGCAACCATGTGATATGAAAATGCAAAGTGAGCATATAGACCAAGGCCACCACTTGTTGCAAAATCTATTGCTCCAACTCCGCATGCAAATGCAACGGTACGCCCTAGTGGCCAACTATCTCCGCGTCGGGTAAGTACAAGAACACCTTTTATATATAGAGCAATTGCAGTTATAAGAAGCCCAATCATTAATGCATCTGGCTCGTAACTAAAGAAGATTCGGCTCCATGTTGGTGGTGGCGGTGTAGAGATGCCTGCAACCGCAACTGCAGGATCAAACTTTGGACGCGTCGGTCTATTTGGTGCCTGGTTTGACGATAACCAAGCACCCATGGCTACAGCGGAGACCATAATAAAAGCTTCAGCTAAAACAAGTCTTGAGAAGGCTTTCCAATCAATTGACTTTCGGTTTGCCAAATTTTTTCGGTGCCTAAATCCAATGACTATCAAAATAACTGTTGCAATGCTCTTGGCTATCACCACGTAGGCATATGCCGTTGTCCATGCCTGCTTAAAATCTAAACGGGCCCACGCGTTAATAACACCACTAGCTACAACGGCAATTGCTGACCACAAGGCAAGCTGACTAAAGCGCGGCACTGCAATTGGACGATCTTCTGGATCAAGTAATGCTATTGAAATTATTCCACCAACCCATAAAGCTAATCCAATTACGTGAATTATTAGTGATCCAATTGCTAAACCATGAGATCCGCTAGAAGCTGCGTGGCTTTGGAAAATAGGTGCCACAAGACCGATAAGTGAAAGAATTAAGAGAAATACCGCGGACATAACACGTTGAACTCGAAATGCCCATAATGCGACTAAGAGAGCGATACCTACTTGAAAAAACAGATACTGACCAAGCGTAATTTGGGTTATAAATGAACGAAGTACGGTTGGATCAAGTGCAACCGAAATCGATTGACCTAAAATATTTGCAAGGGTAAATATTATTACGCCGACCGTCCCAACCGCCCACGTGATCGCTGAACCCCACAATAGCCGCTTGAGCTTTATCGCCGAAGTTGAAAGCTTTCCTTCAACATCTAGAAGTAAAAATCCCATTGAAAGCAGGGTCCCAATTGTTGTAAAACTGCCAATGAGCGACAGATATTTAAAAATTGTCGAAAATGCAATCATCTATCTTTGAAGAGCTTTCGCGCATAAAGCGACAATCCGATCAGAATAAAGAAAGCCACTATGAGAATAAAAACTATGAATACATTAGTTCCCCAACTACTACTTGCTGGCGTTTGTGATTGTGCTGGAGTTGGAGTTGGTTCACTTGGTGAAATTATACTAGGCGCTGAAAAATTAAATGTGAAAGAGCCTTCTAGCGGGGCATCACCCTCTGAATAGAGAAGATAATTAACTCGATAAATTCCAGTAAGAGTTAAGGTGCTTAAGCCAACGGTTGCACTCACTCCATCGACCGTAATTGTTCCATCGTCAACGCGCGTTCCCTCAGGATCTGTAACAGTTAACTCGTTTGCATCTGGTAAGAGCGCTACTTGTGTCGTGAGAGTTACCGAACTAGGCCCAGTCGTGAGAGTTGAACCGCTGATGGGATTGGTCGTAATTAAAGAGTTGGCAGTTGCACTTGCCATGCCAAGGTATGCAAAAACTATAAGAAAGGCTGAGATCAGCTTTATTTTCATCGCAAACTCCTCCCTTTCCAGCCTCGATTCGCACCTATCGTCTCACTTCTTTAGACTTGGCATCTACCCCCGCGAGGGTGCAATTCGCCTCAGATCGGAGCAAGGATGCCTACATATCAATATGCATGCAACACCTGTGCCCATGAGTTTGAGGCGTTCCAATCCTTTTCTGATGATTCGCTGACGCAATGCCCGCAGTGTCAGGGAGAAATCAGAAAGGTGTATACCGCCGTCGGTGTAGTTTTTAAAGGCTCGGGATTTTATAAAACAGATTCCGTAGTAAAGAAAACAACGACGCCAACCCCTGCGCCGGTAGCTCCGGCGCCTAAGACTGATTAATTCTCGTGATGTGGTGGTTTATCTGACTTAATTTCTTCTTCGCGCCGAGCTTGTTCGGCAGCTGCTTCGGGGTCGATCTCATCTGAAGTAACTGAAGGAAAGAGATCGCTCATATCATTATTCTAACCTTAGAAAAGGAAGTACGTCGTGTTTGAGAGTCTCGGAAAGTTCATAGTTAAGCGCAGCAAATTAGTTCTTCTAACCTTCGTCATTACAACTATCGTGGCTGGCGCTGTCGGAACATTGTCCTTTAGCCGACTCGATTCAGGCGGTTACTCAGACTTAAAGAGTGAATCTGCCCAAGCTGCTAAATATGTCGTAGATGTATTTGGCGCAGAAGAACCCGTTGCAGTCATGGTTGTGGACTCGGCATCGTCTTCAATTGATGATCCATCAGTTATTACCACTGCCCGTGAAATTGAAAAGAAGATTCAGGCCCAGGCAGGGGTTTCAAAGACTTATTCATATTGGTCGACTGGTGGAGCGCCAACGATGAGATCTACCGATGGCAAGGCTGGATTCATTTTGGTGTATTCAGATATGGATGCTTTTGATTGGGATGCCCTTGGCTCATTAGGTGCATCTTTGCAAAAGCAGTTTGATGGTGAATACAAGAACGTACATATTTATGCCTCTGGTGCTGGCGTTATTACATATGCCATCAACCACAAAATTGAAAAAGATTTAGTTGTTGCCGAAGCAATCGCGATTCCACTGACATTCCTACTGCTTCTCTTTGTCTTCGGAGCCTTTGTCGCATCGGCAACGCCTTTGTTTGTTGGTGTTACTGCCATTCTTGGATCTTTCTTTCTTATTTACTTATTAACCATATTCACGAACGTGAGCGTTTTTGCCCTTAATCTCATTACTGGCCTAGGCCTAGGCCTAGGTATTGATTACGCACTCTTGATGGTCAATCGATTCCGTGAAGAGCTCCATAACGGCCATAGTGTTGAAGAGTCTGTAGTGACAACGGTTGCAACAGCAGGTAAGACCGTTTTCTATTCTGGACTCACAGTTTTTGTAACGATGGCGTCACTACTCTTCTTCCCGATTGAGTTCCTGAAATCTTTTGGTTATGCAGGCGTTGCGGTTATCTCATTTGCTGTTCTTGGTGCAGTAATCGCACTACCCGCTCTGTTAGAAATTCTTGGTGAAAAAGTTGATAAAGGTGTTGTTCGAAAGAGTGCAATCACACCTAAAGAGGATGGCCGTTGGGCCCGAACTGCACGAAATGTAATGCAGCGTCCCGTTCCAGTAGTCCTCGCATGCTTAGTTGTCTTAGGAATTTTTGCTGCCCCAGTTACTAATATTTCTTTTGCCCAAGTTGATTCGAGAGTTTTACCTGCATCGAATCCAGCTGCAATTGCATCACAAGTAGTTGAGACCCGCTTTGATGGCTTAATTGGTAGCCCAATTGAGGTTGTAGTGCCACATGGTGTTGGGCGTGAAGCCGAAATTACCGCTTTCTTAGAAAGCGTTAAAAAAGTCGACGGAATTGTCCGCGTTGGCAAAATTGAAACTTATAAGCAAGATATTCGAGTGCAGGTTATTTCTTCAGTACCTTCTCGAAGCACTACTTCATTACAGGTAATTCACGATATTCGAAAGCTAGATAAGCCTGCTGGCACTCTGATTGGTGGAGCAGCTGCTGATTTCACCGATTCACAAGATGGAATTGCTAAGACTTTACCTTTGGCTTTGGGATGGATTGCACTCACTGTCCTCATTCTCATCTTCGTTTTTACTGGCTCCATCATCTTGCCAATTAAAGCGGTCTTACTGAATGCCCTGTCCTTGGTAGCCACGTTAGGCGCAATTACTTGGATATTTATCGATGGCCACATGAAGTGGTTGGTTGGTGATTTCACCGTTACGGGGACGTTAGATACTGGTTCGGTGATCTTGGTAGCAGTCGTAGTCTTTGGACTCTCAATGGACTATGAACTATTTTTACTATCTCGCATTCGTGAAGAGCATTTAGACGGTAAAAGCAATGTCGAAGCAGTTGCCGTTGGTCTACAACGTTCGGCACGCATTATTACCGCTGCTGCACTTTTACTCGCTGTTGTATTCGCAGCGTTTATAACAAGTGGCGTTACATCAATCAAAATGTTGGGCTTTGGAGTTTCACTCGCAGTCATTCTCGATGCAACGTTAGTCCGTGCTCTATTAGTTCCAGCACTTATGCGTTTATTCGGTGAACGCAACTGGTGGGCGCCAGACTGGATGCAGCGCTTTACTTTAAAACATTAAGTGTCCCCGGCGGGAGTTGAACCTGCGACCTACCGCTTAGGAGGCGG
>QYPG01000007.1 GCA_007279945.1 Streptomycetaceae bacterium
GACTTGTAACCGTTTCCTTGGATTGCTGAGTAGTGAACGAATACATCTTGTCCGCCACCATCAACTGCAATGAAACCGAAACCCTTTTCAGAGTTGAACCACTTAACTGTACCTGTTGCCATGTTTTACTTTTCCTTCGATATGTGGGTGTTCGAGAGATCCTCGACCACGGTCTTCCTCTTGCGCCAGCGATACCGAATATGGATTACATGAAACGGGTACTGATTAAGCGTCGGACTGAGGCCA
The DNA here is from genome assembly GCA_007279945.1 of Streptomycetaceae bacterium. Classification (GTDB taxonomy): domain Bacteria; phylum Actinomycetota; class Actinomycetes; order Nanopelagicales; family Nanopelagicaceae; genus Planktophila. The sequence continues at coordinate 247 of QYPG01000007.1, forward strand.
ACTGTAGCGCCTACCCGCCCGTAAACCTAAAGTGGGACTGGACAGTTTGAGGGTTACAGGTGTGTAATTAAGACACTAGCAAGTGCTTTAAAGGCGGCCGGGGAAGGTCGCAATCGGCGTCCTTGCTAGGAGTTTTTGATGCAACGTTTAACTTCACCCTCTAAGGCTTTAGCCGTCCGGGGACAACTGACTATTCATAGTGCGCCCTCTGCGTTGCGACAACACATTGATTGGGCAATCCAAGAATTATTGGGCGCCTCCGTGCAATGCCATTGGACGGCTCAAGCTTTGAAGGCTGGAACTTTCAAGACGATAATCACATGGCGTGATCGCCAAGGTGTAGGTGCACAACTTACTAGCTCACTACGTAGTTGGCATTACATCACCTTTGAAGTGCAAGAAGATTCGCATAATGGAGGAGAGCTTTTTAGATTCACTCCAGAGCTCGGAATTCACCGGGCAGTCACTGACTTATCTGGCGCAGTGGTTATTAATGAAGACCAACTAGAGACGGTCTTGCGAAACAATCATGACGAAGACTCGATTCGTGCCGGAATAGCCCAGATTATTGGAAGTGACTGGGAATTCGAGTTAGAGGGCTTTCGTGGGGTCAATCACCAAGAAGTTTCAACGCTTCGTGCGATTTAGCCGCATATAATTAAGATATGAGCCAATTCAATGAGTCACCGATTATTACTGTAGAGCGTCGCAAAGCTATAACAATAATTATATCTGCAGTAATTTTGTCATTAGCACTAGGAATCGGATTGATGAAGGTCGGATCAGGATTTGCATCTCGCAGTAGCGATGGAATCACTGTCACTGGGTCGGCCAAGACAAGTGCAACGGCAGATAACGCCGTGTGGATTTTATCGGTCAGTCTTTCGGCATCAAATGTAGGTGGGGCTGTAAAGTCTGTAGATTCAGATGTTGCCGCACTATCGTCGTACTTAACTGCTGGTGGAATTTCAGCCGATTCACTTACTCTCGGTCCAGTCTCTACCAATGCAAATGAAGAGTATGTCAATGGAAATGCAACTGGGCGCACACTTTCTTATCGTGCAAATCGCGATGTCACAGTACGAACTAAAGATGTTCAATTAGTCTCAAAGCTTAGTCAAGGAATTGGTTCGCTCCTACAGACCGGAATTCACGTAAATAACTATGGCCCTCAGTACTACATCTCTAACTTGCCAGAACTTCGTCCAAAATTAATGAGTGATGCGATGAAAGATGCCAAAGTTCGCGCCGAAGCACTCACTAAAGCCGTTGGTAGTTCACTAGGCGCGCTTGTAAATGTGAAAGCCGGTCCGATTCAAATCACAACTCCAGATTCAACAATGACTGCCGATTTTGGTGCCTACGACACGTCAACAATTGAGAAGACCGTCACTGCCACAGTCTCTGTAACTTTTAAGAACTAACTAAAGCGGAATATTACCGTGGCTTCCACGGCGATGTGGTGCGTTAGCAATAGTTTTTGCAATTGTACTTCGTGTGCGATGCGGATCAATCATCTCATCGACTGCACCGATTTCAATTGCTTTTAAAACTCCACCTGACACTTTTTCATGTTCGGCAGCTAGCTCTAACTCCATGGATTCACGCTGCTCGGCTGGGATGTCGGCAAGTAAACGTCGATGCAACACACGCACAGCAGCAACTGCGCCCATGACAGAGACTTCAGCGTTCGGCCAAGCAAAAACACGCGTTGCACCGAGAGATTTTGAGTTCATAGCAACATAAGCGCCACCGTACGCGCGACGAGTTATCAAAGTAACGCGTGGAATTACTGCTTCACCAAAAGCATGGAGCAACTTGGCACCGCGCCTTACTGCACCTTCCCATTCTTGACCTGCACCAGGCAAGAAACCCTGTACGTCAGCGATCACAATGAGTGGAATACCAAAGGCATCACATGTACGGACAAAGCGCGCTGCTTTTTCACCAGCAGCAGCATCCAATACACCTGCAATGTGCACGGGATTATTTGCGAGTACACCAACAGTGGCACCGCCTAAGCGACCGATAATTGTTGTCATATTAGGAGCCCACATAGATAAGAGTTCAATATGTTCAGTCTCTTTGTCTAAAATTGCATCGACAAGAGGGTGCACTTCATACGCGCGAACCTTTGAGTCTGGAACAAAGGCCGATAGATCTATGTCTTCTACATCTGGATTCATAAAGCCTTGATTTGCAAAGAGTGCAGTTAAGTCACGAATATCATCGATGGCTTCATCTTCACTTGCAGCAATAATATGTGCAAGGCCACTATTTTTCCGGTGCGCTTCAGGTCCTCCAAGTAAGGCCATATCAATATCTTCACCTGTAACACTTTTTACAACATCAGGACCGGTTACAAATATGCGACCTTCTGGTGCGAGTACAACAACATCGGTTAGTGCAGGCCCGTAAGCACCGCCACCTGCAGTGGGTCCTAAGACTAGAGAGAGTTGTGGAATTCGACCGCTTGCAGAAATCATTGTTTGAAAAACTTCGCCGAAGGCATCTAGTGATGCGACACCATCACTTAAACGCGCACCACCTGAGTGCCACATGCCGATAATGGGAACTTGCGCGCCCATAGCCGCTTTATAAGCCGTCACGATAACTTTAGAGCCATCAACACCAAGTGCACCGCTTTTAATTGTGGGATCTGAAGCAAAGATAACTACCTTGTTGCCTCTAATGAGACCCGTTACTGCAACCATTCCACAGTTTGTGCGTGGAACTAAAAAAGTGAATTCTCCGCTATCAACTAATCGTGCGATGCGCGCTTCGGGATCGCGTGGGTCTAACTGCATGATTGGCATCTAAATGCTCTTAAAAACCAAAACAACGTTGTGGCCACCAAAACCAAATGAGTCATTCAGGGCTGCAATATCACCAGCAGGTAGCGCGCGTGGCTTATTACGCACCACATCGATTGTTACGGCAGGATCTAAATCATCAATGTTTATTGTTGGGGGAGCGAGTCGATCTTGCAATGTCTTGACGATAAATACTGATTCAAGTGCGCCCGCGCCACCCAGCAAGTGACCCGTCATAGATTTAGTAGCAGATACAGCAACGTGTTCGGCATCGCTACCAAGTGCGGCATGTAAAGCATGTGCTTCGGCGACATCACCTGCAGGTGTTGACGTTGCATGGGCGTTTAAATGCACTATGTCTTTGGTAGAAATTCCCGCTTGGCGAAGTGCAAACTTGATTGCACGTTGGACACCGGCGCCATCTGGGTCGGGTGCTGCAATGTGATAGCCATCTGAAGTCAAACCTTGGCCAGCTATTTCGCAGTAGATATGTGCACCGCGAGCTCGTGCATGTTCGTACTCCTCTAAAACTAAAATTCCGCCACCTTCACCTAAAACAAATCCATCGCGGTTGAGGTCATAGGGTCGCGATGCTCTTGCAGGATCATCGTTTCGCGTCGATAAAGCCTTCATCGCAGCAAAACCTGACATGGGCATGGCATGAATTGCAGCTTCTACGCCACCGCTGACGACAACATCGGCGCGATTATTAGAAATCATTTCGAATGCATAGCCAATAGCTTCAGCACCTGATGCACATGCACTCACTGGAGTATGAACACCGGCTTTGGCTTGCAATTCCAGACCCACATTTGCTGCGGGCCCATTTGGCATCAACATCGGAACAGTGTGTGGGCTTACAAGCCTGGCACCTTTTTCGCGCAAGATGTCATATTGATCGAGCAATGTTGTGACGCCACCAATACCTGATGCGATGACAACTCCTAAACGTTCCTTATCCATCTCAGGTGCGCCGGCATCTTTCCAGGCTTCGCGCGATGCGATTATGGCAAACTGCTCGGATCTATCTAATCGACGTAGTTCAACTCGTTCCATTTGCTCACTTGGTTCTACTGCAACACGTGCAGCAAAGTGAACAGGAATAGTCTGTGCCCAATCCTCAGTTAATGAGCGCACACCACTTTTTCCGGCTAATAAAGCGGTCCAGGTAGTTGATACATCTCCACCGAGAGGCGACGTTGCACCAAGTCCAGTGACGACAACTCGGCGTGACATGCGGGGATTTTCTTAACTACTACTTAGCTGCGTTGATAATAAAATTAACGGCATCGCCAACTGTGACAAGGTCAGTAACTGCCTCATCCGGAATCTTCACACCAAAGCGCTCTTCTGCAGCAACGACGACTTCAACCATGCTCAGTGAGTCAACTTCTAGATCTTCTGTGAAGTTCTTATCCATCTCGATTGATGCTGCAGGAATTCCAGCTACTTCTTCAACGATCTCTTTTAGTCCTGCAAGTACATCAGCTTGTGCAAGTGCCATTTTTAATTATTCCATCCGTTAGCGAGTTCATTACTGTAATCAATAGGTACGTATTCTCTATGACAAAGCCGCTTACTTACGAGTATTCGGGCCATAAGTGGCGTAAATCTCAAGGCGCAGGCGGCAGTTGCACTACTTGGCCGGCGTAGACAAGGCCAGCTCCGTAGCCGATTAGTAGTGCCAAAGTTCCATGAAGTTCGGGGTGGGCCTCTAACAAAACATCCATGGCTAATGGAATTGAAGCCGCTGAAGTATTTCCATTGACGCGAATGTCATCGGCAATCACAACATTGGCCGGCAATTTAATCTCTTTAGCCATTGATTCGATAATGCGCATGTTAGCTTGATGCGGAATAAACGCACCGAGTTCATCCACGGTTACACCGGCAGCTTCTAGCGCTTTGAGTCCAACTTTGCTTACCGTAAACACTGCCCAACGATAAACGGCTTGGCCTTGTTGTGAAATATTTGGCCAACCAAGTTCTGCTACACCTTTATCGGGAGAGTTTCTAAACTCTGTATATGCAGGATTTAATAAAATTGCATCGCGCGAATCAGCATCAGATCCCCACGCAGCAGGGCCAATACCAGGGTGATCACTTTGACCAATGACAACCGCACCTGCTCCATCGGCAAAGATAAATGACGTTGCGCGATCATCGGGATCGGTAAAGTCAGAGAGTTTTTCTACACCGACGACTAAAACATTCTTAGATGTTCGCGCACGAACTAAGTCACTTGCCATGGCAACGCCATAACAAAAGCCGGCGCATGCTGCACTGATATCAAATGCCGCTGCCTTTGGATTGCCAAGCACATTAATTAATTCAGTTGCAGCGCTGGGGGCTTGGAAAGGATAAGAAATGGTTGCAAGAATTAAGGTATCGATATCGGCCATTGTTAACTTGGAACGTCGAAGCGCGCTTTCACATGCAGCTTGTGCCATAGAGATAACGGTTTCATCATCCCCGGCAAAGCGTCGGCTCTGAATTCCAGTTCGTTGTTGGATCCATTCATCATTGGAATCAATGCGATCAACTATCTCGCTATTTGGCACCAAACGTTTGGGACGATAAGAACCAACTGAGAGAATTGCGCTGTTCGTCATTGCTGGAACCGAGATACTCATGCGTGCCTTCCTGCAAATTCACGCGCAGCGCTTAGATCTTCAGCGCTCTTGAGTGCAAAGCCCTCGATGTGTGGGTGCGCACGTTTGAGTAAGCCCACTAATGTGCCAGCGGGTGCTAACTCAATTACTCCGGTGATGCCCATAGATTCAAGGCTATCCATGCATAGGTCCCAGCGCACTGGATGAGCGATTTGATTGATGATGCGCGCCAGGATTTCAGCGCCTTCATCAACAACTGCGCCATCTTTGTTAGAGATAACTGGAATGTGGGGATTATGAGCGGTGATCCCGGTTGATATCGCTCGAAGCGGCTCTACTGCGGGTGACATAAAAGATGTATGAAAAGCCCCACTCACAGCCAAGGTTCGTACTCGAGCACTTGCCGGTGGATTCTGCGCCAAAGTTGCAAGTGCAGTTAAATCTCCAGCGGCAACGATTTGTCCAGCGCCATTTTCATTTGCAGCAACTAAGCCAAGAGATGTAAGCGCAGATATAACGTCGTCTCTATCTCCACCAAGTACTGCTGACATGCCAGCTGGATGCAATGCAGCGGCCTTAGCCATTTCAATTCCACGGGCACGCACAAGAGTTAATGCATCTTCATGTGATAAAGCACCAGATAGTGCAGCAGCTGTAAGTTCGCCTACCGAGTGACCAGATACAACTGCGACATGTGGAAATGCAAGTGCAAGGGCTGCAATTAAAGATGTGGCAACAATTAAGGGTTGGGCATTGGCAGTGTCTTTAATCTCTTCAACCTGCGCACTTGTTCCAAGACGTACTAAATCTAAAGAGATGGCATCAGACCATTGTATTAATAGTTCATAGGATTCTGCATCGGCAATCCAGGAATGTAACATCCCGGGGGTTTGTGCACCTTGCCCCGGAGCGATAATTGCCAACATAGTCAAAGATTTTACTCATTATCGGGATTACTACCTAGTACGTGTTATTAACCACAGGCGCGCAGTTTGTGCCGGCGCAATTACTTTAGTGCCAAGTGTTCCAGCACCGGGCAAAACCACACTGTTTAAGGCTCTAATTGCGAATTAGGAGACTCGAGCCTCCTGAACCTGCGCAAAACCAGATTCACGATGGTTAACAAACTCAGGAAAATATAAGATCGCATCGACATCTCTATTGCGCCGTGTAAGAATTTTTATGTATTCACCCATTACTAAAATTAATGCTGCAGGTAGTAGATCCACGCTACGCTTAATAAACCATGGGGTTGCATGGCGCAGCATCCAGAGCAGGGAGTCTTTTCGCGCACGAGTTGTTACGGGATCGATATGTACAGGGGCGATATCCCAGCGTGGTGAGAGAATGTCTCGAAAGTTTTGAGCCAAGATTTGATGCCCATGCTTTGATGGATGCATGCGATCTACATGCCAGCGATTTCTATCATAGACATGGGGAATATCCCGAACAGCTAAAATATGGGCACCAAATTCTGCGCCAACTGCCCTCACTACTGCATTGACTGAATTTATCCGACGGTTAAGTACCGTTCCTAGGGTCTTAGGCAAAGGAGCGATCTTTGTTGGTTCATGCAACTGCAACAAGATTATCTCCGAACCAATCTCACGTAACTGCATCAGGGTTTGGCGAAGATTATCTCGTAATAATTGTGGACTAAACCCATTTCGTAGCGCATCATTTCCACCAACAATCACGGCCGTCAATGTGGGCTCAAGAATCAGCGCTTTAGGAAGTTGATCTACGACGACTTCAGTGGACTGCGCACCTGGTCTAGATAGATTTGCATATACAAGAGGTTGATTAAAGTGCTGAGCCAAGTAATAGCCCCAGCCCTTTAAAGCTCCATTTTTATCGGCATCTCCAGTGCCGGCAGCTGCGCTATCACCCAGAATGACAAAAGTTGCGACTCCATTCATTTACGCCGCTCGCAATCGGGAAGCCGGCATTTGCGGCCTATCGCCATGAAGACTCAGCATCAAAGAGATGGTCGAACTCCAAGGATAATTCTCAGCCTGGTGTTGACAGTTAGATGAGATTCTTGGAGTGCGCTCTTTGATTGCAATAACTGACTCAACAGCATCGGCAAAGGATTGTGGGTTGTTATGTGCAATGGCTCCTACTGGCCAGGCCTTATCCAGCAACAAGAACTCTCCAACGGCGCTCGTACTAGATGCGACTACTGGAGTACCAGATGCCAGAGACTCTAAGGCAGCTAAACAAAAAGTTTCGATGGGGCCAGGTGCTAATGAGATATCGGCCGATGCAAGGATATCTGCAAGGCGATTTCGATCGGCGATGTAACCAAGAAAAGTTACTGGCAAACCTTTAGATTGTTCACGAAGTTTTTTAAACAGTGGACCAATACCTATGTAGATAAGTCGTACATTTACACCGCGTGTCAATAAAAGTTCCAGGGCTTGTAAGGACCGGGCCGGCTCTTTTTCATGTGACATACGACCACAGTGAATCAGCAGAACCTCTGCGCCCTTAAGGAGCTCTATACGCAAGATCTCATCGCGGCGTCTTGGGGAAAAAGTTTCAAGATCAACTCCAAGTGGAATGCGAACTAAGTTGTGAATATTTAAACGTTCAAACTCTTTAGCAGCAAATGCTGTTGTTGCAATTACACGGTCGAAGCGACTAGCTAAACGACGGTTATGCCAATCGACAAACCGTGTCGCTGAAAATGGAAAGTAGTGTGAGACTAAACCAGTCAAAGTTTCATGACTAAAAACAATGGTCTTGATTTTGCGGCGCCCAGCCCATTGACCGATTCCTGAAAGCGTGAATCGATCTGAAACCTCTAGCACTTGTGGTTTAAGCGTAATAATTAACTTCTTTATATCCCGGTTGTTTCGAATGACTCGATACCCACCACTAAATGGAAGAATAAATGAGGGCACAGTGATTTTGCGACCGCTAGGAGTCTCTTCACAGTAAAAGCCATTTCCCGGCACGATATAGGTAAATTCATGACCCTTAGCGATGTAGCCCGCACCGAGCTCGTGCAGAGTCGTGCGAATTCCACCAGACTTAGGACCGTAAAAGTTAGCAATATGCAGGATCTTCATGCGACTTTCTCGCTCTCAGTTTGAAGCGAAGACTCTGCCACAATTTCGCGATAGTGCTGTAGAAGTTGTTGATGTACTAATGGCCAGGTGCGTTCAATTACTGATTCACGTGCTCTGGCCTGCATTATTGCGATATCTGGATTGCTAAGAATCATGCTGACACTACTGCTCAAGGCGTTGCTATCTGATGTATCGATTAAATAGCCAGTCCAGCCATGTTTGACTAAATCGGTAGGGCCGCCAAAGTTAGGGGCAACGACTGGAACACCCGAAGCTAATGCCTCTTGAATAGATTGACAGAAAGTCTCATGTTTTCCGGTATGAACAAAGATATCTAAGGATGCATAAAATCGAGCAAGATCTTCACCACTTTGATACCCAACAAAACGTGCATTGACAAGTACACGCTCTAGCTTTGCTCGCGCTGGGCCATCACCGATAATCACTAATTGAATATCATTGCGTTGATCAAGCACCACCAAATCCTCAATACGTTTTTCATTAGCTAAGCGGCCAACGTATCCAATTAACTTTCTCTCGCATCTTGCGCCTAGAAGTTGTTGTCGCAACATAACATCGCGTTTGGAGGGAGAAAATTTAACTGCATCTACCCCGCGCTGCCATAGATGTACATTTGGTACGCCTGATTTTTCAAGATCGCTACATGACCACTTTGATGGAGCAAGAGTTCGATTAGTTTGTGAGTGGATTCTTGCAACCCATTTTTTTAATCCGCTATGTGCAACGCTCAAGCCATAGTGACGAGCAAAGCCTGCAATGTCGGTTTGATATACAGATAAAGTTGGAATCTCTAAGCGTGATGCAATCTTTGTTACATAATTTCCTAGGAAAATCGGTGACGCTAAGTGAATTACATCTGGAGCAAAGCCATCGATCAACGGCTCTAAGGCACGCTGAGGAAAGCCAACGGGGATTAAACCCTTCATCTCAAGGCTGGGCACCCGCTTAACACGAAAGCCTGCGTACTCGTTGGGGCCATCGCCACTTTCGGGGGCAATGACTAGCGCCTCATGACCATCTCGGGCAAAGCCTTCTAGGATTCGAAGAACCGAGTTAGTTACTCCATTTATCTGAGGCAGGAACGACTCGGTCACGAGGGCGATTCGAAGTGCCATGGCACTAATAGTCCGTGGCGGGTAAACACTAAAGCCGACATTGAGGTTACGTGTTGGCAAATCTGAGGTGAAATGCAGGGCAGTAAGTGGAGTTTCTGGTTACTGGCTAGTAACATAGCGATATGAAAATCGCAGTCTGCATCAAGCAGGTCCCCGATTCTTGGGCCGAGAAGAAGATGGTGAACGGCGCACTCGATCGCGAAAACGTTGATGCTGTTTTGAATGATCTCGATGAGTACGCAGTTGAAGAAGCGTTGCGAATTGCAGAGTCTCATGGCGGCAACGACGATGGTGGACCACACAGCGTTACTGTGATTTCAATGGGTCCAGCTCGTGCAACTGATGCGGTTCGCAAAGCCTTATCGATGGGCGCAAATGGCGCAATTTTGATCACTGATCCTGCGCTCGCCGGCGCAGATGCCTTATTAACATCAAAGGTTTTAGCGCAGGTAATTAGCACAGAAAGCTTTGATGTAGTTATCTGTGGAACTGAGTCTACCGATGCACGAATGAGTGTTGTGCCTGCAATGATCGCTACGCGACTTAATTGGGCTCAGTTAACTTTTGCTGGAAGTGTTGTTGTAGAACCTGCAATCTCTAAAGTTTCAATTACTCGAGTGAGTGAGGCTGGAGTTGATGCGATGTCAGCTAATTTTCCGGTGATTGTTAGTGTTATCGAGAAAATTAATGAACCCCGTTACCCATCCTTTAAAGGGATTATGGCCGCAAAAAAGAAAACTATTGAAACTCGCGATTTAGCTAAAGTCGGAGTAAGTACAGAGTCTGCGTGGTCACAGGTATTAGATAGCCAACTACGCCCGCCACGTGCTGCTGGAATAAAGGTTACAGACGATGGAACTGGTGGAGCCCAACTAGTTGGTTTTCTTGCTGAAAGGAAGTTGATATGAGTAGCGTATTTATTCTCGCCGACTTTGTTAATGGCACTGTGACTAAGTCAACCATCGAACTTGCAACTGCGGCGGCACGAATCGGTCAAGTAACAGCAGTTGTTTTAGCCCCCGTTGGTCAAGGTACAGCTTTGGCTGCAACATTAACTAGCGGCCCTATTGCATCAATCATTGTTGTTGAGAATGCAGATTTCCAAAGTCATGGCGTTAGCGCAAGTGCCGATGCGATCGCTCAGTTAATTGCACAAAAATCTCCGGCTGCATTATTAGTTGCCTCGCATGCCTTTGGGAAAGAGCTAGCTGGCTGTGTCGCAGTTAAAACAAACTCTGGAATTATTACTGATGCAGTTGATGTTGCTCCCGATGGGACCGCAACACAAGTAATTTTTGGTGGGTCAACGACAGTTCATTCAAAAGTAAGCAATGGAACTTCAATTATTACTCTGCGTCCAAACTGCATCACGGCCGACACATCTGCTTGTTCGGCCACTATTGAAAATATCTCGCTAACAATTTCTGATTCAGCTAAAAAAGCTACGGTGTCATCATCCCAACCTCCGGTTCAAGGTGGGCGGCCAGAGTTAACCGAAGCCAACATTGTTGTATCTGGTGGACGTGGTACTAACGGTGACTTTGCAGCAGTTGAAGCTTTCGCTGATTCGCTAGGCGCTGCAGTTGGTGCATCGCGCGCTGCAACCGATGCAGGCTGGTATCCACATTCTCATCAAGTTGGCCAAACCGGTAAAACTGTTAGTCCCCAGCTCTACGTTGCATGTGGAATCTCTGGTGCAATTCAGCACCGTGCCGGAATGCAGACAAGTAAAGCAATCGTTGTAGTGAATAAAGATCCCGAGGCACCTATCTTCGAACTCGCCGATTTTGGCGTTATCGGTGATCTATTTGCCGTACTACCAACGGCCACGGAGGGCGTTCTCGCACGTAAGTCCTAAGATTGACCCCATGTCCATCTATCTAGACCATGCAGCAACTACCCCCATGGTCGATGTGGCAATCAATGCCATGGTTACTCAGTTAAGTGAGTTAGGTAATCCATCGAGTCTGCATTCGCATGGGCGTGCAACGAGAAAAACTTTAGAGGATGCACGTGAGGTAATCGCTAAGGAAGTTGATTGCCTACCAACAGAGGTTATTTTCACGGCCTCTGGAACTGAAGCAAATAACATTGCGTTGAAGGGTCTTTACTGGGCTGGGCGTGCGGATGGCAAAAAACTCGTTGTTATTTCTGCAATCGAACACCATGCAATTCTTGATCCAGCACATTGGTTACTTACTCATGAAGGTGCTGAAGTTATTCACCTACCTGTCACACCAGACGGAGTCATTGATTTAGTTTTCTTTAAAAAACTTATAGATGATCGCGGTCCAGAGATTGCAGTTCTCTCCATCATGCACGCTAATAATGAAACCGGAGTGATTCAGCCAATTGCAGAAGTAGTTCGCATCGCGGGTCAGATTCCAGTTCACATAGATGCAGTACAAAGCTTTAAGAAAACTCCACTCTCTTTTTCTGCCCTTGGGGTTATTGCGATGACTTTGAGTGCGCACAAAATTGGCGGTCCGTTGGGAATTGGTGCGCTTATTTTGCGACGAACAGTTGAGATTCCATCCCTGTTGCATGGTGGAGGTCAAGAGCGCGAAATTCGCAGTGGAACATTGAATGCACCTAGCATCATCGGTTTTGCTGCAGCAGCTAGCAGTGCACACTATCCAGTGAGAGAAATAACTGACCTGCGTGATCGTTTCATTTTAGGCGTTCATGAAGTATTGCCAGATGCAATAGTTAATGGCGTCAGAGCAGATCGCCTGCCTGGCATAGTTAACGTAACTTTCCCACGCACGCAAAGTGACACGTTATTATTGCTCATGGATGGCGCAGGGGTTTCATGTTCAACGGGATCAGCCTGCAGTGCCGGAGTCCACGAAGCCAGCCATGTTCTTTTGGCGATGGGGCACACCGAAGTAACTGCTCAGTCATCACTGCGCTTTAGTTTTGGCGCTACTAGCACACCCGCCGATTGTGATTTTGTCCTGTCAGTGTTGCCCGGTGTAATTGCACGTGGAAGGGCGGCCAACAGCGTATGAAAGTCATTGCAGCGATGAGTGGTGGAGTCGACTCTGCAGTTGCTGCTGCACGCGCAGTTGAAGCGGGCCACGAAGTAATTGGTGTGCATTTAGCTCTGGCAGCTAATCCACAAAAATATAGATCAGGCGCACGTGGATGTTGCACGATTGAAGATTCACACGATGCACGCCGGGCCGCAGATGTCATCGGAATCCCTTTCTATATCTGGGACATGGCCGAAGAGTTCCATGATGGAGTCGTTGAGGATTTTCTTGCAGAGTACGCCGCTGGGCGAACACCTAATCCATGTTTGCGGTGTAATGAAAAAATAAAGTTTGCTGCAGTCTTAGATCGTGCGCGTGCAATGGGTTTCGATGGCGTTGTGACTGGCCACTATGCCCGTACTGAAATTGGCGTACATGGAAAAACGCTACACCGAGCAGTGGATCATTCCAAAGATCAGTCCTATGTTTTATCGGTCTTAACGCGCGAACAAATAGATGGTGCAATATTCCCACTGGGGGATACAACTAAAGTTGATATCCGTGTTGAAGCCGAAAGCCGTGGTTTAGCCGTTGCACAAAAACCCGATAGTCATGACATTTGTTTTGTACCTTCAGGTGACAACGCCGGTTGGTTACGTGATCGTTTAGGCAGTGATGTTGGACCAATCGTTGATCAAAGCGGAACAAAGATTGGTGAGCACAAAGGTGCTTATACATACACAATTGGCCAGCGCAAAGGTTTAGGTCTCACGGTTCCAACAGCTGATGGCTCTCCTCGCTTTGTTTTAAAGATAGAGCCAATAACAAATACTGTTGTTGTTGGGGCGCGCGAAGAGTTAGCTATTACATCGATGCGCGGTGAACGTCCTGTCTGGTGTGGGCCAGAGGTAACAACGACGCCTACCCTTGGTTTTGTGCAGATTCGTGCACATGGTGCGGCTCTAGAGTGCACGTATTACCTTGAAAATGGGCAACTAATAGCTGAACTCGATTCACCGTTATTTGGTTTAGCTACAGGACAAGCCATGGTTATTTACGATGGTGATCGAGTAGTTGGTTCGGCGACAATCTGCGAGACGGCTTAATGTCTAATCAAGCGCGCCACCGTATGGGCGAATTGATCAGTGAGATTCGTGATCATCAATTTAAATATTATGTGCTGGATGCACCAACATTAAGTGACTTCGACTTTGATGTACTTTTAATCGAACTCACAGCACTTGAAGCTAAACACCCTGAACTTCGCGAAGCCGATTCCCCAACACTGGGTATCGGTGGGGGATTCGCAACCTCTTTTGCCCAGCATGATCACCTTGAAAAGATGATGAGCCTAGATAACGTATTTGACTTAGAGGAACTTGCATCATGGTTTGATCGAGTAGAAAAAGAAGTTGAGAAACCTACTTATCTATGTGAGCTAAAAGTCGATGGCCTTGCAATTAATCTGACCTATGAAAATGGTCAATTGATTCGCGGATTAACGCGTGGTAATGGTACGACTGGCGAAGATGTAACGCTCAATGTTAAGACAATTAAAAACCTACCTCATTCACTAGCTGGTTCGAAAATTCCAACACTGATCGAAGTTCGTGGAGAAGTATTTTTTCCGCTTGCAGCATTTATTGAACTCAATGATGGGTTAGAGGAGGCTGGTAAGAGTTTATTTGCAAATCCACGTAACGCTGCCGCAGGTTCGCTGCGCCAAAAAGATCCACGTGTTAGCGCACAGCGCCCATTATCTGTTGTTGTCCACGGTATCGGTGCTCATGAGGGTATTACCTTTGAGTCACAGAGCAACGCATATGAGGTTTTAAAGAGTTTGGGTCTGCCGACAAGTGAGCGTTTCAAAACATTTTCATCGCGCAAAGAAGTCCAAGGTTTTATTGAGTATTACCAGCAGCACCGACATGATGTAGAACATGAAATCGATGGCATCGTTATTAAAGTTGATTCACTAGCCCAACAAAATATTTTGGGTGTCACATCACGAGCGCCAAAATGGGCGATTGCCTTTAAATATCCACCCGAAGAAGTTACTACCAAACTTCTAGACATCAAAGTAAGCATCGGACGCACTGGACGAGTGACGCCTTTTGCATTTATGGAGCCGGTCAAAGTCGCTGGCTCAACAGTAACGAATGCGACGTTACATAACGCTTCAGAGATTATTCGAAAAGGTGTTCTGATCGGAGATGTTGTAGTCATACGAAAAGCCGGAGATGTGATCCCAGAAGTACTTGGCCCAGTCATTGAACGACGTACCGGGAATGAAAAAGAGTTTGTAATGCCAACGCATTGTCCCGAATGTGGAAGTGAACTGCGAGCAATGACGATTGGTGACGTAGATATTCGCTGCCCAAACGCACGCAGTTGTCCGGCGCAACTGCGTGAGCGGATCTATTACATAGGCTCACGCGCTGCACTCGACATTGATGTTTTGGGTTACGAGGCAGCAACGGCGTTGCTTACTGCTGGAGTAATTGTTGATGAGGCCGATCTCTTCGACCTGACCCCTGAAAAACTAAGTACCAGTGAATTTTTTACTAAGAAGGATGGAACACCAGGGCTTAACGGTGAAAAACTTTTGAACGCTTTAGAAAAGGCTAAACAAGCCCCGTTATGGCGCACGATAGTTGCCTTATCTATTCGCCATGTCGGTCCCACTGCGGCGCAGGCGCTAGCTACACACAGCGCATCGATCGAGAAGATTTCACAATCTACTGCCAGCGAACTCGCTGAAATCGATGGCGTTGGAGCAACTATCGCCGAATCGATTATTGAATGGTTTAGCGTTGATTGGCATCAAGAGATTATTGCTAAGTGGAGTGCCGCAGGAGTGAGTGTTCGCCAAGGTGAAATCGCCCAACTTCCTCAAACTCTTCTCGGCTTAACTTTTGTCGTCACTGGTGGTTTAGAAACTTTCACTCGTGATTCGATTTCCGAGACCATCATCGCGCACGGAGGCAAGGCGGCATCTGCAGTTTCTAAGAAGACTGATTACGTATTAGTCGGTACCGACCCAGGCTCCAAGTTAGCTAAGGCACAAGAACTTGGGGTGAGCGTGATCGATGAGGCGAGATTTAAGGAATTACTAGCGGGCAGGTAGTAGGATTTCACCTATGAATTATCTAGCCGCTGAAACCCTTCGCGAACTTCCTATGCCAGCCATCGCTTACGGCTTGGTTACTTTTGGAATCCTTTCTCTGCTTCTTTATTTAGCGCTTCGCTTAGACCGGGATTAATTTGTCCCGAGTCGGCATTTACGGCGGAACTTTTGATCCGATTCATAACGGTCATCTGCATGTAATTACCCAGCTCATTGAAAAAAAGATAATCGACCGCTTACTGGTGATTCCAGCAGGAGAACCTCTATTAAGAGATGGTGCGCCGATTGCATCTGGCGCCCAGCGCCGGACTATGTGTCAGCTAGCAATATCAAAACTGCCAGCAGAGATTTCATCTCACGTTGAAGTTAATCCCATTGAAATTCTGCGCGAAGGTCCTAGCTATGCCATAGACACAATTGAGGCTGTTCGCTCAACTTATCCTGGCGATGACATCTTTCTAATTCTTGGAGCCGATGCATTTTCCAAAATAGATCAATGGCACCGGGCCGATGAGATTCATGCCTTGGCAACAGTGATATGTATCGATAGACCGGGTTTTGCCCATCATGGCATCGATATCGGGGCGTTAGATATCTCTGCAACAGCAATTCGCCAGGGTTTAAGCGCAGATGTGCCGGAAATCGTCTGGGCATTTATACGAGAGAATGCGCTCTATGACAATTAGTGCACGCACACTCGAGATCACACAAGCAGCAGCCAGAGCAGTAATTGAGAAGATCGGCACAGATCTTGTAGCTATCGACTTATCCGATCAGTTGGTATTGAGTGAGGTTTTTTTAATTGCAACTGGACAAAATGTTGCCCAAGTTGATTCCATCGCCGATGAAGTTGAGCGTCAACTTCTTATAATTGGCGAAAAAGCTGCACGTCGCGAAAAAGGCGCCGAGTGGATTTTGCTTGATTACTCAGATTTAGTTGTTCACGTTCAAAGTACAGATCTTCGAAAGTACTACATGCTCGATCGTTTGTGGAATGATTGCCCTACTATCGAGTTAGATGCGGTGAAGGAAGCTGCAGTAAATGGCAGGTAATCGCGTACTTTTATGGCGCCATGGCCAAACCGATTGGAACATGGTCAATCGATTTCAAGGCCATTCAGATATTCCACTCAATAATGTTGGGCGTTATCAAGTACAGCACGCGGCAGAAATCTTGGCAGGAATGAATCCCACTGCGATTATTTCAAGTGACTTGGGTCGTGCTCAAGAGACTGCGCAGGCCTTAGCAAAACTTGTTGGTTTATCAGTGACTACACATGAAGGTTTACGCGAAACTAACGGTGGGCTATGGGAAGGCAAAACGGGTAAAGAAAATCGTGCGGAAGATTTCCAAAACTTTATTCGTTGGATTGACGGCGAAGATAATCCAGCTGGAACAACTGGTGAAAAACGTAGCGAAGTCGCAACTCGTGCCGTGGCTGTTATCTCTGAAGCCCTTGCTGGAAAAAGCGATCAACTTTTAATTGTTGCAACACACGGTGGCACTGCCCGATGCGTGTTGGGTAATTTGCTGCAGCTTCCACTCTCGCATTGGGGTGTGATCGGCGGACTTTCAAATGCAGCCTGGTCGATTTTGGAACGGAACCCCCGACAATGGAATCTGATTGAACACAACGCCGGATCTATCCCAGAACCTGTCTATGGTGAAGAAAGCGGCGCAACTAGCGCGTAAGCGATGCGGTAAGGTTTGCCACTTCTCAAGAAATTGGGGCTGTAGCGCAGTTGGTAGCGCACCTGCATGGCATGCAGGGGGTCAGGGGTTCAAATCCCCTCAGCTCCACGTATGAATACAGATAGTACAAACGAGTCGCACGCGGCGTATGACTTCGCCTACGTGCAGGAAAAATGGCTGCCCGTTTGGGATCGAGTACAACCTTTTAAATCTGGTCGCCCCGAGGATCCTCGCCCTAAGAAATATGTCTTGGATATGTTTCCTTATCCATCGGGAGATTTACACATGGGCCATGCCGAGGCGTACGCCCTTGGCGATGTAATTGCACGCTACTGGATTCAAAAGGGCTTCAACGTTATGCACCCCATTGCTTGGGATGCTTTTGGTTTGCCTGCAGAAAACGCCGCGATCAAGCGCAATGAAGATCCCAAAATTTGGACCTATGAAAACATCGCAGTCCAAAAAGCCTCGATGCGTCGCTTTGCATGTTCATTTGATTGGGATCGCGTTTTTAACACGTGCGATCCCGAATACTATAAATGGAATCAATGGTTATTTCTTCAACTACATGAGCGCGGTTTGGCTTATCGCAAAGACTCTGCAGTTAACTGGTGTCCAGGTTGTCAAACTGTTTTAGCAAATGAGCAAGTAGTTGCTGGCTTGTGTGAACGCTGTGACACGGCTGTTACTAAGAAGAAGTTAAATCAGTGGTATTTCAAGATTACTGATTACGCCGATCGTTTATTAGATGACATGGCCGATCTTGAAGGTAAGTGGCCAGAAAAAGTTTTGATGATGCAGCGCAATTGGATTGGCCGTTCCACCGGTGCAAATGTTTCCTTCGTTATCGAAAATCGCGCTGAGCCAGTAACTGTGTATACAACACGTCCCGATACGCTTTTTGGTGCAACATTTATGGTTGTTGCCGCCGATAGCGAACTAGCAAGTGAACTCGCACTTGGTTCTGGAGTTGAAGAAGAGTTTGCGCAGTATTGTGAAAAAATTAGAGCTGACAGCGATATTGATCGCCTGGCAACTGATCGCCCAAAGACAGGCATTTTCTTAAATCGCTTTGCAATTAACCCAGTCAACGGCGCAAAGCTGCCAATCTGGGCAAGTGATTATGTTTTAGCTGACTATGGAACTGGCGCGATTATGGCGGTTCCAGCCCATGATCAACGAGACTTAGATTTTGCACGTGCAATGAAGCTGCCCGTAACGGTTGTAGTAGAGACCGGTGAAGAGGATCCCAACTCAACTGGTGTTGCCACTGTTGGTGATGGCGTATTAGTTAACTCTGGCGCTCTCAATGGCATGAATAAGGCCGATGCGATTGCTGCAATTAACAGCCAACTTGAGAAAGATGGTCTTGGAAAGTCAGCGCGTAATTATCGTCTACGCGATTGGTTAGTCTCACGTCAGCGTTATTGGGGCACACCGATTCCAATAATTCACTGTCCTGCTTGCGGAGAAGTGCCAGTACCTACAGATCAATTGCCCCTTACTTTGCCAAACGCTGAAGGTTTAGATTTAAAACCTAAAGGAACATCACCACTAGGAGCTGCAACTGATTGGGTTAACGTTAAGTGCCCTAAGTGCGGCGTTGAAGCCAAGCGCGACACCGACACCATGGATACTTTCGTTGATTCATCTTGGTATTACTTGCGTTATCCATCATCGACTAATCACAGCGAACCTTTTTCAAAAAAAGATTTACAGACCTGGTTGCCGGTTGATCAATACGTCGGCGGCGTGACACATGCAATTTTGCACCTCTTGTACAGTCGCTTCTTCACAAAAGTTCTCAACGACATGGGCATGCTCGATTTCAAAGAGCCTTTCACCCGTCTTCTTAATCAAGGCATGGTCGTTATGGATGGTTCGGCTATGTCGAAGAGTCGTGGCAATTTAGTTCGCTTATCTGATGAACTTGAACACCATGGCGTAGATGCAATTCGATTGTCGATGGTTTTTGCGGGTCCACCTGAAGATGATGTTGATTGGTCAGATGTTTCACCATCGGGTTCAGTCAAATTTCTTTCTCGTGCTTGGCGCTTATCTGGTGACGTAACAAGTGCACCAGGCGTTGATTTTTCAAAGGGTGAGCTTTCTCTTCGCAGAGTGACGCATAAAGCGTTGCACGATGCCGACTTTGCCGTTGAATCATTCAGATTCAATGTCGCTGTTGCCCGTGTGATGGAGCTCGTGAATGCAACGCGTAAGGCCATTGATTCTGGCGCAGGCCCAGCAGATCCAGCAGTGCGCGAGGCCGTTGAAGCTATCGCCATTATGTTGTCTCTGGTTGCACCTTTTACTGCCGAAGAGATGTGGGAGCGCCTGGGTCATCAACCAGCGGTGGCACTTGCAGGTTGGCCCGTCGTTGATCCCGCACTTCTCGTTGCCGATGCAGTTACTGCAGTTGTTCAAATCAATGGCAAGATTAAAGATCGCATAGATGTTTCACCAACAATCTCTGATGCCGAACTTGAGGCTAGCGCGTTAGCTTTGCCTGCCATTGTTGAGGCCCTCAGTGGAGCCACTATTAGCAAGATCATCACGCGCGCCCCTAAAATCGTCAACATCGTTATCAACAGTTAGTTCGCAATAAGTTAGTGCAGGTATCGCCCACACGCTTGAATCGGGTGCATGAATCACTTAACTCACGCTCTCGAGACTATTAGCAACTGGTGGTATGAACTCCACTATTCTCAGATTCAAAAGCGGGCACTTCTAATACTTGGTGTGCTCATCATAATTATGTCATCACTGGTTGTTCTTCGTGGAAATAGTCACGAAGTTGTTGCACCCCCCATAGTTCCAATACAAATTACGGCACCAGAAATATTTATTGATGTAACTGGCGCTGTTAATACACCCGGTGTCTACTCATTGCCCGCAAATTCGCGTGTAATTGATGCAATTAAAGCGGCGGGGGATTCGGCTCCTGGTGCCGATTTATCAACTATTAACTTAGCAAGGGTTTTATCCGACGGTGAACAAATCTACGTTGATGCAACGATCACAAATAGCGCAGGAGTTCGAGTCTCAAAGAGTACGCATAGCGCATTTGTAAATATTAATCGTGCTACTGCGGGCCAGTTCGATTCACTAGATGGAATAGGGCCGGTTATAGCTAAGCGGATAGTTGAATATCGAAAAGTAAATGGGCCATTTACTAGTATTGAAGATCTTCAAAAGGTGAGCGGAATCGGTGTAGCAAAATTCGCGCAGATCAAAAGCAAACTTCGCGTCTAAGGGATTTTCGTGCAGTTGCTATCGGTGGTGCGATTTGGCTTGGTGCGCTGCTGCAGAGTGCTATCTCGCCGTGGCGAATCAGCCTTGTTGCGCTGGCGTTAGTTCTCCTAGCGCTAATCAGTCGCAAATTTCGTTTTTCAGTGATTATTACCGCACTCTTACTGGGATCAACGGTCATGTCGCTTCGCGAGGCTTCTTTGCAGAGTTCTCAACTGGCTGCCATGGATGGACAATCAGCCGAATTAATTGCACAAGTGGTCACTGACCCTAATCAGACGACGACAGGTAACTACAGTTTTATTGCCCGTGCGATCTATGTCCACACCGGTCAACTTTCATATGGAATGCGTATACCAATTCGTGTCATCACTCCGCGTGCAACAGTTTTGAAATTACTACCGGGGCAAAGTTTTAGCGCGACTTCGCGTATTATCAAAAGTAAAGAGGGACGTGTTGCAGCACTGATACTGATAGATGGTGATGTAAAAATCCTAACTGAAGCCTCTCGATGGGCTAAGTCACTGGCAGCGATTAGATATGGGCTGCGTAACTTATCTGGTGATGGCGATGCAGGTGCATTGATTCCAGGAATGGTGCTGGGGGATACGGCCAAACAAAGTGCAGAGTTTAAGACGGCTATGAAGCGTTCAGGCTTGATGCATTTGGTTGCAGTTAGCGGAGCGAATTTTGCAATCGTCTCGAGCTTCGTCTTGTGGTGTATGCAGTTCATCTTTAGGCGTATGAAACTCCGCTTAAGTGCAACGGCAATCGCCTTACTTTGTTTTATCGCACTTGTGCGACCATCGCCTTCAGTTTTGCGCGCAGCTGCCATGGCGGCGGTACTTCTGATTGCTCAAGGAACTAATCGTGGTCGTGACTCACTTCCGGCATTAGGTTTTGCGATGGGGGCTGTAGTCGTGGGAGATCCATGGCAGGCACGTGATGCTGGTTTTGCTCTCTCAGTTATGGCCACTGCCGGATTACTTCTATTTTCGCCCGTAATAGTTGAAAAACTCTCACGCTTTATGCCAGAAAAACTCGCGCAGGCGTTAGCACCGCCTACGGCGGCAATAGTTTTCTGCTCACCGGTTCTGGTCTCACTTTCTGGTTACTTATCACCGATAAGTATCATCGCTAACTTATTAGCGGCCCCTGCCGTTGGTCCAATAACGATCCTGGGATTTATCGCTGCGCTGTTATCACCCATTGCACCAGCGCTGAGTTCGATAATCATTTGGTGTATCAGATTTCCCGCCGGATTTATTGCGGCTGTCGCCAGAGGGTCAGCTCAGTTTCCAGTATTAACTTTGCGCACAGGCAGTATTGGTTTTCTTATAGTCGCACTATTTACTTTGACTTTGTGGCTATTTAAGAAGTACATGAAGGCAATTTCAATCTGTACTTTAGTTTTGATTGTGGCACTTACGTGGATGCAACGTTGGCCAGCAGGGGATTGGCAAGTAGCAAACTGCGATATTGGGCAGGGTGATTCAATGGTTCTGAATTTAGGCAATCATCGCGCTATTCTGATCGACACTGGCCCAGATCCAGTTTTAGAAGATCGCTGCTTAAAGGCTTTGGGAATAGATGAGATATCTCTTCTAATTCTTTCGCACTTTCATGCCGATCACGTTGGGGGTATTAGTGGCGCACTCAAAAATCGCACCGTATCAACTGTATGGATCAGCAGTAATGCTGAACCGATATTAGAGAGTGCGCATGTTTTTTCATTACTCAAGAGTGCACATATTTTTCTGCCTCAACGTGGATTCGTTGCCCAAGTTGGGCAGTACACAATGAGAGTTTTATGGCCAGCCAGCGGGACGCATACTTTTGCTTCAATGCCAGGTGAGGGCTCTGCAATTAATAATTCAAGTATTGCTGTGCTGATTGCATCTAGTGAGCTAACGCTCTTTGCTGCAGGAGATCTTGAGCCACCAGCTCAGCACGAACTCATCGGGGATATAATACCTGTAGATATTTATAAGGTCTGCCATCATGGCTCTAGATATCAAGACAGTGAACTCATGCGCGCTTTGCACCCACAAATCGCAGTTATCAGCGTGGGAGCTAAGAATATGTACGGCCACCCCGCAACCCAGACAATCGATGCGCTGGCTAGACTTGGAGCACGCATTGTTCGAACCGACATCAGTGGCTCCATCAGTATTATTGCCAAGGAACACCGTTTAAAAATCCGAACAAGCAAGAGCCGATTTAATCTCTTTCGATTGGGGTAGCGACATGAACGCCTTCTACCTAATCCTTGGCTCTGAAGGTGCGCTCTCTGATCGGGCAGTTACTAAGTTAACTGCCCAGCTAAAAGAGAGTAACTGCGAAATAACAAATCTATTTGCTGGTGAAACTATTGTTGGAGACATTGCCGATGCATTAGCACCGTCGCTATTTTCTGAAAAGCGAGCCCTGATTCTGCGAGACTTGCAGGACCTGCCTGAAGATAATCGCGAAGAAATTATTCGTTACTTAGCTGCACCTGATGAAAGCATGACAGTTATTTTTCTTCACAAAGGTGGCGTTAAAGGCAAAGCTTTATTAGATGCCATCAAGAAAGTTAAGCCAGAAATTATTAGCTGTGAGCCTTTAAAGAAAGAGACGGAAAAAGAAGATTTCGTTAAGTCATTATTTCTAGATACTGGTCGCAAAGCATCACCCGGTGCTATTAGCGCACTCGTTGCAGCGCTCGGCAGCGATATGCGCGAACTGCAGAGTTCTATTTCCCAGATTTGCGCCGATGCTCCAGCCGGAGTTATCGATGAAGTTATGGTCGATAAGTTTCATCAAGGTCGAATTGAAACAACTGGTTTTGATGTTGCCGATGCCGTTATCGAAGGCAATGTCTCTGGTGCATTGATTGCACTTCGAAGTGCACTTGAAACCGGAACGGATCCCGTCATGATTACTAGCGCTATCGCATCGGCACTGCGTTCATTGGCCAAAGTTTCAGGTGTTAATCGAGGCACTAAGTCCTTTGAGTTAGCTGGCCAATTAGGTATGGCGCCATGGCAGATAGATAAGGCCAGACGACAGTTACATCGTTGGTCCCCAGGGGCGATCGCTGATGCGGTTGGGGTCATTGCCACCGCCGATGCCCAGGTTAAGGGAGCTGCAAGTGACCCTATCTACGCCCTTGAAAAGGCAGTGGTCCGTATCGCTACTTCACATGCCGCGCTCTAGGTGAGTCCTATTGCGCCATGGTCTGTAGGCATCTTAGAGTTTGGATATGAAGGGCATTCAGAAAGCCCTTGTAGCACTCTTGATCTTTTCGCTGGCTACCCCACCACAATTAGCCTTCGCCGCAGTCAAGGCAGGTTCAACATGCACAAAGTTAAACTCCACAACAA
Source organism: Streptomycetaceae bacterium (assembly GCA_007279945.1). Taxonomy (GTDB): domain Bacteria; phylum Actinomycetota; class Actinomycetes; order Nanopelagicales; family Nanopelagicaceae; genus Planktophila. The sequence goes on from QYPG01000007.1 coordinate 24,294, forward strand.
CGGTCGGGGGATATAAATTCACGTGCATAAAGAGTGGTAAAAAACTTGTGTGGAGCAAAGGTGTCAAGGTAGTAGTAGCTAAGCCAACACCAACACCAACACCAACACCAACACCAACACCCACACCAACGAAGCTTGAGCCAAGCCCTTCAGGCTTTGAATGGCCCAGTATTGATGCAAAATACATTACATCTGTTCCTATTGACTTAGCTCAGATCAATAGTATTTCAAAGTATGCAAGTTGTTCTGGCCACAACCGCGACGGTTATACATTTGAGCAAGCATTAGTGAGAAATCTTTCACTTAAGCATTACTGGTATCCAATATCACCACTTCAAGGAACCACGGATAAAGTGAAAGTATTTGCACCTTTTGATGGAACGGTTGCAACAATTTCATTAGAGGCAAATAAAGGTGGATTAGGCAGAGTAAAGGGTGGGAATGGTTTAGGCTTCTCCACTTCAATCGATAAAAATGTTATCTTTGAGTTTGGACATATCTACTTTGTAAAACAGTTTGCGATTGGTGATTCAGTAAGATCTGGTGAATTACTTGGGTATGCGGCATTAGGTGATGTAGGTTTTGATTTTGATATTGATTTACTTGCACGATCTCGTTCTAAAGATGGGCAGGACATATTAGGTAGCATTTTTGATCACTTATCACCACAAGTAGAGGCAGCTTTCGTATCCTTTGGTATCAAGGTAGGCGACATGAAGATCTCACTCAGTGATCGAGCTGCCCACCCTTGCGATTTCAACTCGCCCAATGGTCGGACTGCAAGTGACTGGGTCGCTCTCAAGGGTCAAACTCTTCAAAGCCAGCCACAACCAAACCAACCACAACCAACGCCGACACCAAACCAACCACAACCAGCACAAACTCCTGGTGCAGATCGGCCTGTACTACATGGCGCATGCTCAGTGATGGGCAACGGTGGAGGTACCGTCCTTGGTGAAGATGTGTCATGCACAAAGATGCCAAATGGTGATTTGCAGTGGGAGTTACGAAATCAGACACCTACACCAGGGATAACCCCAACGCCTAGTCCGCAACCAACACCCACACCAGAACCAGATGGATATATTCCACCAACAGAGGTCTCATCAACTTATGCAGTACTTCCAGATACTTCGAATACGCGAGTCACCGCATCTTTAACTCCAAGTGGTTATCTAGCGGCTTTTGGATTTGCGTCAACATTAGGTTCAACTATTTTTGATCACCCAAGTGGTTTGGCATCAAACGGAGTTAATTTATTATTGGCCGATAGGGGAAATAACCGGATTTTAGTTTGGAACACGGCTCCCACATCTTCTTCAACTGCGCCAGATTTCGTGTTGTGTCAAACTTCAACAACAGCGACTGGAAGTGGTGCTGGCCTAAATCAGTGCAACTGGCCGAGTGATGCGATTATTACAAGTACTGGCAAATTACTTGTTGCCGACACTGATAACAATCGCATCCTCATATGGAACACGATGCCAACCACTACTGGACAGAGTGCAAGTTATGCGATTGACCTGGGCACTGATGCGTGGCCATGGGGTGTCTGGTCTAATGGTACAAAAGTAATCGCATCCGTAACAGGGAAATCTCAGTTACGAATATGGAATACTTTTCCTACTACAGGAAGTGAAGCTGCAGATATAACAATTACTGGAAATACAACAAATTGTCTCGGTACACCCCGTGGCGTGACAAGCAATGGGACAGCAATCATTGTGGGCGACCACAATGGTAAGTGCGCAAGGGAACATGCGGCACATGTTTTTGCGACTTGGCCAACATCATCAAGTGCAGCAATTTCATATGACATCCTGCCAATCGACCCCAACGGTGCATGGCCTTTTGGATCATTTGATTCATCAACAGGCAAGCTGTATCTGCTTTCGACTACACTTGACGAATATCCCGGATTACCAGCATCACTACCCACTGGCACCAGACTTGCAAAAGGCACACCCTTTGAGGGTGGCGACGGCGGAGATGTAGAGATTGTTAATGGATATACCTATGTTTCTGAGTACAACGGTAACCGCATAGCAGTCTTTAAAGGAATTCCTGGCGCAAGCGCGGCGGCAAACTTCTATCTAAGTTCGGCTGGTCCAAGTGGTCCATCGAAAAGTGGCAATGGTGATTACGTTGGACAGGTCGTCGAAAATACATTGCAGACGAATTTCCTGATTACAAACCCACAGGTTGCAACACTTGGCGGCGCTATGGCGATTAGTAGCGATTTTGATCGCAAGATTTATGTGTGGAAATCGATACCTGCAACTGATGGCGCTAAACCCGACTTAGTGTGGACTACCCAAAACCAGCGGGCTACAAATCCTTTACTGGCGATGGATTTCCAAGCCGATTCTTCGGCTGCAACAGTTGCAGCTGATGGCAAGCCGCTTTATGCAGCGGCAGGAGAAAAGACATTTGTTGTCTGGCGTGGAATTCCTACCAAAATAACAGATCTTCCAGTGCTAAATATCTCTAACTCAATCGGTAATGTTACTTTTGGCGGAGGGCTGCGCGTGGCCGCCGACAACAAGTACTTCTATATTTTAGATACTGATGCGAAAAAAATATACGTATGGTCTGGAATCCCATCTGATAAAAATGATAGCCCTGATTTTTCAATTAGCGCGACGTTAAATCGAATTAGATCTGATGGCACCTGGCTAATTGGAACAAGCCTAGAGAGCAATCCACATATCTTGGCTTGGGCTGTTTCAACGCTAAGCCAGAACGCGGCAGTGAGCGGCACAGTCAGTGGAGTGGCGATGAATTTACCGGGCGACGCGCTGGTATCTAACAACGCTCTCTTTGTAGCTGACACGTCATTTAATCGAATTCTTGTTTGGAATAGTGTGACCGCTGCTCTGGCCGGCGGGCTGCCCGATGCTTATCTTGGTGCGGCATCGTCTACCGACACGCGTCCAACGCATTCAGCCACCGAAGTTCGATACCCCTGTTCACTGTGGGTGGCAAACGGATATCTCTGGGTCGGTGAACGTAAGTTTGGGCACCGCGTTGTACGTTTTGCGCTAACGCCATAGGAGAGGGCGGCAATTGAGCTCACCCGAACCTGCCAAAGCGGCGACGGGAGCCGGATCAGCGGGCCCGAGAATTTGACCATAAGGGGCGCCAATCCGTACTCTTATCCTCTGCCCGCCGGCCATTTGAGCGGGCTTAATTGAACTGGAGTAACACGTGTACGCAATCGTTAAAGCTGGCGGCCGCCAGGAAAAAGTCGCAGTTGGCGACACAGTCACCGTCGATCGCATCGACGCAGCTGTTGGTGCAACTGTTTCATTTCCTGCCCTGCTCGTCGTAGATGGCGCAACTGTTACTACTGACGCTGCAGCCCTTTCCGCAGTAAAGGTAACTGGTGAAGTTCTTGAAGAGACCAAGGGTCCAAAGATCGACATCTTGCGTTACAAGAACAAGACAGGTCACCGTCGTCGCCAGGGCTTTCGTGCAAAGCTCACACGCGTAAAAATTACCGCCATCAACGGCGCGAAGTAAGGGAGAGAGCGTAAATGGCAAGTAAGAAGGGTGTCTCCTCGACACGTAACGGTCGCGATTCAAATCCTCAGTACCTTGGCATCAAGCGCTTCGGCGGCCAAGAAGTTAACGCCGGCGAGATCTTGGTCCGTCAGCGCGGAACACATTTTCACCCAGGTAAGAACGTTGGACGCGGTAAGGATGACACGCTGTTTGCATTAGCTGCAGGTGCTGTTGAGTTCGGTCGCGCTCGCGGACGTCGTGTAGTGAATGTGGTTCCGGCCGCTTAATTTAGGTTTCTCATACAAGAGCGAGCCGCGAATCGTGGCTCGCTTTTTTATTTAGGGAAGGGAGTTAGGTACATGACAACTTTCGTTGATCGTGTAACTCTCTATGCCACCGCTGGGAAAGGTGGCGACGGTTGCGTCTCTGTTAAGCGCGAAAAATTTAAGCCATTGGGTGGTCCAGATGGCGGCAATGGTGGACGCGGCGGAGATGTCATTCTTATCGTAGATCCATCGGTTACAACTCTTCTTGATTTTCACCATTCACCACACCGTAAAGCAACATCTGGTCATCAAGGTTATGGCGATCGCAAAGATGGATATCAGGGTGATGATTTAATTCTCGGCGTACCAAATGGAACCGTAGTTTTAGATAGCAACGGTGAACAAATTGCAGATCTAATTGGTAATGGAACAATCTTTGTTGCAGCTCAAGGTGGACACGGTGGTCTTGGAAACCTTGCACTTGCATCATCAAAGCGTCGCGCACCAGGCTTTGCATTACTGGGTGAACCAGGTGAAGAGCGAACACTTTTACTAGAACTTAAATCTGTTGCCGATATAGCTTTAGTTGGTTATCCAAGTGCAGGTAAATCTTCACTAATTGCAGCTATTTCTGCCGCTCGACCAAAGATTGCTGATTATCCATTTACAACGCTGGTTCCAAACTTAGGCGTTGTTCAAGCCGGTGAAACTCGCTTTACCGTGGCCGATGTTCCAGGTTTAATTCCAGGAGCTAGCCAAGGAAAAGGTTTAGGTCTTGAGTTTTTACGCCATGTTGAGCGATGTGTTGCGCTGGTGCACGTATTAGATTGTGGAACGTTAGAGACCGATCGAAATCCAGTTCACGATCTTGAGACGATTGAGAATGAGTTAGCGCTCTATGGTGGACTAGAAGATCGTGTGCGAATCATCGCGCTCAATAAAATCGATCTACCTGATGGACATGCAATGGCCGATATGGTCGCCGATGAGCTCCGCGAAAAAGGCTATGAGGTCTATCCAGTATCTGCTGCATCGCGTGCAGGTCTACAAGAGCTCACCTATGCAATGGCACGTTTGATTCAAAAAGATCGTGCAGCTGCGGTAGTAGAGGAGCGCACACGAATCGTGTTGCGTCCAGTTGCCGTCGATGATTCGGGCTTTGCGGTTAAAGCCAATGCCGATGGTTCATTTACTGTGCGCGGCAAGAAAGTTGAGCGCTGGGTTCGTCAAACAAACTTTAAGAACGCTGAAGCTATTGGTTACTTAGCCGATCGCTTAGCTCAATTAGGCGTAGAAAAAGATCTCTTTAAGAAGGGCGCAGTTGCTGGTAGTGAGGTTCGTATTGGAGATGGCGCAACTGAAGTTGTCTTTGACTGGGAGCCAACGATTGAGGCTGGGGCTGAGCAGTTAGCGGGCCACTTACATCGCCGCGGTGAGGATTCACGTCTTGAATCTACGTGGCAGCAGACCGAGCGCGTTGAAGATATTTTGAGCGATGATGAAATCGCCAAACAGTGGGAGTACAACGTAATTGACCCCCACACACCTAAACTTGTAGAAGTAAGCGACGAGGATGGAGATGCCAAGTGAGCCGAGCGCAGATCACCTCTGCCAAACGCATCGTCATCAAAATTGGCTCTTCATCTCTCACCGGTAGTGCTGGTTCGCAGTTAGATGAAGGCGCAGTTGAAAAGTTGACTGGTGTTGTAGCCGCATGTAGAGCGCGTGGCTGCGAAGTCGTTGTCGTTTCATCGGGTGCCATTGCTGCAGGGCTTGCTCCACTTGGCTTAAAAACTCGTCCAAAGGATTTAGCTACTCAGCAAGCCGCTGCATCGGTTGGGCAAGGTTTGTTGATCGCTCAATACACACAGTGCTTTGCTAAGCATTCAATCACTGCCTCACAGGTTTTACTAACAACTGAAGATGTTGTGCGACGTTCGCACTATCAAAATGCACAGCGCACGCTCTATCGTTTACTGCAACTTGGTGTTGTACCAGTTATTAATGAAAACGACACCGTAGGTACACAAGAGATTCGTTTCGGCGATAACGATCGTTTAGCTGCACTTGTTGCGCTTCTCGTTAGTGCAGATCTTTTAGTATTGGTTTCAGATATCGATGCTTTATACGACGCGCCGCCTTCACAAACTGGCGCAAAGGCAATTCATGAGGTTGCAACGATTGCCGATATTGAATCCGTTGTTCTAGGTGGCGTGGGTAGTGCAGGTGTTGGAAGTGGTGGAATGGTGACAAAAGTGGAAGCGGCGCGAATTGCAACTAACGCAGGAATTCCCATGTTGCTCACATCATTGGCCGATGTTGATCAAAGCATGAACGGTATTCAACTAGGAACTTATTTCCATGCCCAACCTAGCAAAACAACGTCGCGACTCTTGTGGCTTGCTCATGCAACGACAACACATGGCACATTAGTTTTAGATGCTGGCGCAGTAAAAGCGATTTTAGAGCGCGGTGTTTCACTACTTCCGGCAGGTGTGACTGCAGTGACTGGAAGTTTTATTGCAGGAGATGCCGTAGAGCTAGTTGGTCCAGATGGCACAGTTATTGCACGTGGTTTAGTCGCATTTGATAGCGAAGATCTGCCACAAATGCTTGGGCGATCAACCAAAGAGTTAGCACAGGCATTGGGAGCAGAGTATGAACGCGAGCTAGTGCATCGCGATGATTTAGTTCTTCTCTGAGATCTGCCGCAAAACAGCGGCTACCTTAGAACTCATTCCATCTGCACTAGTAGGCATATCACTCAGTTTTACAATGATGGTGTCGTGCAAGGCATCTTGATAAATATATTGGCCATGCAGGCCAAGCATTAAGTTGATTCCTGCGTATGGATGCCACATCTGAGCTCCATAACCCCATCCATAATCCAAAGTGACTGCAGGGGTAGAGAGTCTGGCCTTCCAGGAAGTACTGGCGATCGAAGGTATTCCAGACATGAGAGCTAAACCAACTCGTGCATAATCTCGGGCAGTTGCATTGAAACAGCAGAACGCCTTTTCATGTCCGCCGACTTTATCGACGTTCCACGTTGCATCGTAATCTGCTCCTACTTTTTTCCAGATACGTTCGCTAAATGCATCGGCTAAGCCTTGACCGGTAATCTTTTGAACAATGAGTCCGAGCATCTGCGTGTTAACGCTTCGATACTCGGGAAAAGTTCCTGGCTCTTCAGTCATTTTGCGATTGTGCAGTAAGAACCAATCAATATCAGTTGATGCATACATCTGCGCAATGGCTACACCCCAACCACTTGGTCCCGTAGGGTAATTATCTGAAACTCCTATGCCAGAGTTCATATCGAGTAAGTCTTTTATCGTGACCTTGTCGAAGGATGTATCGGCTTTAAACTGAGGCAAAATACTGACAAAGGTATCGCTCTCTTTAATTTTTCCTTCATCAATTAACTGCCCAATGACAAGGGATGTCATAGTTTTAGCTACAGAATAGGAAGGTAGAACCGTTGAAACAGTCTTGCCATTCCAATACCTCTCGTATGTAATCTTTCCCCCACGAATGACTAGAAAAGCATTTGTATTGGTGTCATTAAGAAAGTTTTCAAAATCCTGTGTCTTGCCATTCCAAGTCACTTGATCAATCTCTTCAGAGATACCTTGCTGCCATGGTGTTCCCGGTGTTGAGGAGATGATGTGCGCTGGCATTAGATCAGGCGTCTTTGACGCTGGTGCTAGACCTAACTTAATAGATGCTATTGGTTCGGGATATCTAATGGCCTTAGTTAAACCAAACAGGCCTAGATAGAGCACGAATACAACTATAAGAATCTTGCGAATTAATGTGAGCACGTGGCAAGCCTAACTCCCGATAGGCTTACGGGCATGGATGCCGCGGCAGTAGTTTCACAGCTTGCCGATGTTGCGCGCACTGCAGCACGAACTTTGAGTGTTGCCTCAAGTGCCCAGCGTAAAGAGGCCTTGTTAGCCATCGCCGATGCCATAGAGGCAAGAAGCGCTGAAATCCTTAGTGCTAATGAAAAAGACATGGAACGCGGCCGAGCCGATGGTCTTAATGAATCTCTACTTGATCGCTTGTCTTTAACTGCTGCGCGAATAAAGGCAATTGCCGATGGTGCGCGCCAGGTCGCCGCCCTTGAGGATCCACTGGGCAAGGTTTTGCGCCAATCTGTTTTACCTAATGGCATCGAACTCAAACAAGTCAGCGTTCCATTTGGAGTCATTGGAATGGTTTATGAGGCCAGGCCTAATGTGACTGTAGATGCTGCCGTGATTTTATTAATGTCAGGCAACTCCGCCTTACTGCGCGGATCATCGAGTGCGGCACAAAGTAATCAGATCCTTGTAACCGTTATGCGTGATGCTCTTGCGACAACAGTTATCTCACCTGATGTAATCCAGTTAGTTCCATCAGATAGTCGCGAAAGTGTTAAAGCACTTTTACATGCCCGTGGCAAAGTAGATTTAGTAATTCCACGGGGAAGTGCATCGCTGATTCGTATGGTTGTCGATGAGTCAACTGTGCCCACAATTGAGACCGGCGCTGGGGTATGCCATGTATTTATCGATGAGTTTGCCGACTTAGAAAAAGCTTTGCCAATTATTATTAACTCTAAAACGCAACGCCCTAGTGTGTGTAATGCCGCTGAAACTCTTTTAGTTCATAAGAATATTGCTACACATTTTGTACCGATTGCATTGAAGGCGCTTCATGATGCTGGTGTAGTTCTGCACTGTGATAGCGCCAGTCTTGCTTTGGCCAGTCAGATTCCCGCCAGTCTTGCTGGTGATGAGAACTGGTCTACTGAGTATGGAACTCTGGAGATGAATATCGCCATAGTTGACTCAGTTGATGCTGCAAGTGAACATATTGCTAAATACGGCACGCAGCACACCGAAGCTATAGTCACTGATAATCAGGCTAATGCCGATCACTTTATTGCCTTGAGTGATTGCGCTGCTGTCATGGTTAATACATCGACGAGATTTACCGATGGCGAACAGATGGGCTTTGGCGCTGAAATTGGGATTTCTAATCAGAAATTGCATGCCCGAGGACCAATGGGCCTTGAAGCTATGACTACAACGACTTGGATCGTTACTGGAAATGGCCAGATTCGCAGTTAGCGCGCGAATTAATTAGAATCTCACCCATGACCAGCCTTTCCCGCGATGATGTCGCAAATCTTGCACGACTTGCACGCATCGAAATGAGCGATGAAGAGCTAGTAAATCTCTCCAAAGAATTTACCGTCATCCTTGATGCCGTTGCGCGAGTTCAAGAAGTTGCGGGTGCCGATGTTCAGCCGACATCACACCCTCTGCCTTTGCGCAATGTTTTTCGTCCCGATGTAGTTGTTGCCTCGTTAACTCCCGAAGAAGCATTATCTGGTGCACCGGCACAAGAGGAGTCACGTTTTAGAGTGCCACAGATTTTGGGTGAAGAATGATTCGCAACTCTGCAGCAGAGATGGCGGCCAAACTCAACGCCGGAGATATTACTTCTGTTGAATTAACGCAACTACATCTTGATCGCATCGCATCGGTAGATACCGATGTACATGCTTTTCTCTATGTAAATAATGAAGGTGCTTTGGCTCAAGCTGCAGAAGTAGATGCTAAGCGCGCGGCTGGAGAAAAACTATCGCCTCTTGCCGGAGTTCCACTTGCATTAAAAGATGTCATGACACAAAAAGGTGTTCCAACCACATGTGGATCAAAGATTCTTGAAGGTTGGCGCCCACCATATGACTCAACGGTTGTAACAAATCTAAAGAAAAATGGAATTGTTATTTTAGGTAAGACGAATATGGATGAGTTTGCAATGGGCTCATCTACTGAGAACTCTGCCTACGGACCAACGCATAATCCTTGGGATTTATCACGAATTCCCGGAGGTTCAGGCGGTGGATCATCTGCTGCACTAGCGGCTTTTGAAGCACCTCTTGCTATCGGTACCGATACTGGTGGTTCAATTCGCCAGCCCGCTGCAGTAACTGGAACCGTTGGAGTCAAACCCACCTATGGTGGCGTATCGCGCTTTGGCTTAGTCGCATTTTCTTCTTCGCTTGATCAAGCAGGTCCATGTGCACGCACAGTGTTAGATGCAGCGTTACTGCATGAAGCGATTGCTGGACATGATCCAAAGGATTCAACAAGCATCAATGCCCCAGTGCCGCAAGTAGTTGCTGCCGCTAAGAGCGGTGACGTTAAGGGAATGAAGATTGGTGTTGTTAAAGAGCTCAATGGAGAGGGCTATCAAAGTGGAGTTCGTTCACGCTTTGAAGAGTCTCTAGAACTTCTTGCCGCTGCGGGAGCAGAAATAGTTGAAGTATCTGCGCCAAACTTTGAGTACGCACTTGCTGCATATTATTTAATTGCGCCATCTGAGTGTTCTTCAAATTTAGCGCGCTTTGATGCGATGCGTTATGGCCTGCGCGTTGGCGATGTCGATGGAGCTTCCGCTGAATCGGTTATGAATCTAACGCGTGAAGTTGGCTTTGGGCGCGAAGTAAAGCGTCGAATTATTCTTGGAACATATGCGCTCTCATCTGGATATTACGATGCCTATTATGGAAGTGCGCAAAAGGTCCGCACATTAATTACACAAGACTTCAATAACGCTTTCGAAAAATGCGATGTAATGGTCTCACCAACGTGTCCAACAACAGCCTTTAAAATCGGTGAAAAATCAAACGATCCCATCGCCATGTACTTAAATGACATTGCGACCATTCCAGTCAATATGGCTGGTATCGGTGGAATGTCACTACCTGCAGGGTTGGCACCTGAAGATGGCTTGCCAGTTGGTTTCCAGATCATGGCACCTGCGATGCAGGATGATCGCATGTATTTAGTGGGTGCAGCACTTGAAGCGGCGTTATTGAGTAAATGGGGCGCACCTCTGCTGTCAAAGATTCCAGCATTGGCAGGTGCATAAATGGCGCTTACATACGATGAGGTAATGGCTAAGTACGAACCAGTACTAGGCCTAGAAGTCCACGTTGAGCTAAACACTAATTCAAAAATGTTTTGCGGATGCAGCACCATATTTGGCGCAGAACCAAATACACAGACCTGCCCAGTCTGCTTAGCACTTCCTGGAGCTTTACCAACGGTCAATGAAGTTGCAATTGAATCAACGATTAAAATTGGTTTAGCGCTTAACTGTTCAATCGCACCCTTTAGTCGCTTTGCACGCAAAAACTATTTCTATCCCGATATGCCTAAGAACTTCCAGATTTCACAGTACGACGAACCTATCTGCGTTAATGGATACGTAGATGTCGAGATCGAAACCGATGAGGGTCCCAAGGTCTTCCGAATCGAAATAGAGCGCGTACATATGGAGGAAGACACTGGAAAGTCACTTCACGTAGGTGGTGCAACCGGTCGTATTCATGGTGCTGAATACTCACTTCTAGATTACAACCGAGCCGGAATTCCTTTAGTCGAGATCGTGACCAAGATTGTTCCTGGCACAGGTAAGTACGCACCAGAAGTTGCCAAAGCATATGTTGCAGAATTGCGCGACATATTGCGTTCCCTAGGTGTTAGCGATGTAAAGATGGAGCAGGGCTCACTTCGTTGCGATGCTAACGTCTCATTGCGTCTTATTGGTGTCGAAACTTTAGGTACTCGAAGTGAAACTAAAAATGTGAACTCACTTCGCTCAGTTGAACGCGCGATTCGTGGAGAAATGATTCGCCATGCAGAGTTGCTTAACAAGGGTGAGCGCGTAGTTCAAGAGACACGACACTTTCAAGAAGATACTGGCCTTACTCGCTCTGGTCGCTCAAAAGAGCAGGCCGAGGATTATCGCTACTTTCCAGAACCAGATTTAGTTCCCGTTGCACCAGATGCTGCATGGATTGAAACTTTGCGAGCAGCTTTGCCAGAGCGACCATCGATTCACCGTAAACGTTTGCAAGAAGCATGGGCTGTTCCAGAGAAAGAGATGGCGGCAATGATTAACGCCGACGTATTAAATATTGTTGAAGCCACAGTTACCTTAGGCGCAGATCCAGTAAAGGCGCGCAGTTGGTGGTTAGGTGAAATCTCACGTATTGCTAATGATAAAGATGTTGCAATTGCAAACCTGCCAATTACTCCATCAGATGTTGCCGAGATCGTTGCTTTGGTGAGTGCGGGGGAGTTAACCGACAAACTGGCACGCCAGGTTATCGAAGGCGTCATTGCCGGTGAGGGTAAGCCAGCGGCAGTAATTGCTGCCCGTGGAATTAAAGTTGTTAACGATGATGGTGCACTTATGGCAGCGATTGAAAAAGTCTGCGCCGAACAGCCAGAGACTGCCGAGAAAATCCGTAATGGTCACTTACCTGCAGCGGGTGCATTAATCGGTGCAGTCATGAAAGAGACAAAGGGCCAAGCAGACGCTGCCCGAGTTCGAACACTTCTTTTATCTCACTTAGGCCAAGGCGAGTAGTTAGACTAGTAACTATGTCGACGATGAAACCTCGCTCTGGATTAGTCACTGATGGAATGGAGCGTGCACCCGCACGCGGCATGTTGCGTGCAGTTGGAATGGGTGACGAGGATTGGGTTAAGCCTCAAATTGGAATCGCATCATCATGGAATGAAATCACACCGTGTAACTTATCTCTGGATCGTTTAGCTAAAGCATCTAAACAAGGCGTGATTGATGCCGGCGGTTTTCCCATGCAGTTCGGCACGATTTCAGTCTCTGATGGAATCTCAATGGGCCACGAAGGTATGCACTTCTCGCTCGTTTCACGCGAAGTAATCGCCGATTCTGTTGAAACTGTTATGCAAGCTGAGCGCTTCGACGGAATGGTTACTTTTGCCGGTTGTGATAAATCACTTCCTGGGATGATGATGGCTGCAGCTCGAATCGATGTTGCAAGCGTCTTTGTTTATGCCGGTTCTACTTTACCGGGACAAGTGGATGGAAAAGATGTAACGATTATCGATGCCTTTGAAGCCGTCGGTGCATGTGCACGAGGATTAATTACTCAGGATCGTGTTGATCAAATCGAACGCGCAATCTGTCCCGGAGAAGGTGCTTGTGGTGGCATGTATACCGCTAACACCATGGCAAGTATTGGAGAAGCGATTGGTTTGTCTCTCCCTGGATCTGCTGCACCACCAGCTGTTGACCGCCGACGAGATGCATTCGCAATTAAATCCGGCGCCGCTGTCGTAGAACTGATTCGTGCAGGTATCACAACGCGCGATATTTTGACGAAGCAGGCTTTTGAAAATGCAATTACGATTTTGATGGCTCTTGGTGGTTCTACTAATGCAGTTCTGCACTTACTTGCAATTGCACATGAAGCCGATGTTGATTTAACGCTCAATGACTTTCACCGTATTGGCTCCAAAGTTCCATTGTTGGGTGATTTAAAACCTTTCGGGCGCTTTGTTATGAGCGATATGGATAAGGTTGGCGGGGTACCAGTAATTCTTAAGGCCCTCCTAGATGCAAAAATGTTGCACGGTGACGTATTAACTGTCACTGGAAAGACGATGGCTGAAAATTTAGCTGAAATTAATCCACCGGATCCCGATGGTGAAATTCTGCGCGCATCATCGAAGCCTTTATCTACCGATATTGGAATCACAATTCTTGGTGGTTCACTTGCCCCAGAAGGCGCTGTTTGTAAAACCGCTGGAATAGGTATCGAATTATTTGAAGGACCCGCACGTGTATTTGAACGCGAACAAGCCGCCATGGATGCACTCGAGAATGGAACAATCCAAGCTGGCGATGTTGTTGTGATTCGCTATGAAGGTCCGAAGGGTGGACCAGGTATGCGTGAAATGTTAATGATTACTGGCGCGATCAAAGGCGCTGGACTTGGTAAATCAACGTTGCTGTTAACCGATGGACGTTTCTCTGGAGGTTCAACTGGACTGTGTGTTGGTCACGTTGCTCCAGAGGCCGTAGATGGGGGACCAATCGCATTTGTCAAAGATGGCGATATTGTGCGAATCGATATCACTAATCGGAGCATGGATCTGCTGGTTGATGCCCACGAATTAGAGGCCCGCAAAGTTGGCTGGAAGCCGCTGCCTCATAAGTACACCCGAGGCGTGCTGCATAAATACTCTCAGTTGGTCGGCTCGGCATCTAAAGGCGCAGTCTGCGACTAAGTGTTCAAATTGTGAGATACGCATCTCACGTCTTGACTCAATCCATAAGCTGTTGGAGAATATAGCCATGTCAAAAGCATTAGTAGTGGTGGTGATTTAATAGCGCGTGATCTAGCAATTCGATCGCGCGCTGCCCTCAGTTAATCTGAGGGTTTTTTCGTTTAATCACACCGCACCGAGCACGGAAGGAGATGGAATATGAGTCAGATGAATGGAGCTAGTTCACTCGTCGCATCGTTAGAGGCCGCAGGCGTCGATGTGATGTTTGGAATTCCAGGCGGTGCAATTTTGCCGGCTTATGATCCAATCTTCTCAAGCTCAATCCGTCACATTCTTGTGCGCCACGAACAAGGTGCAGGTCATGCAGCAACTGGGTATGCCCAAGTCACCGGTCGAGTGGGCGTTTGTATCGCCACTTCAGGTCCAGGTGCAACAAACTTAGTTACGCCTTTAGCTGATGCTGCAATGGATTCAGTTCCAGTTGTTGCAATTACTGGTCAAGTTCCATCAGTTGCAATTGGTACTGATGCATTTCAAGAGGCCGATATCCGCGGAATTACTATGCCATTTGCAAAACATAATTATTTAATAACCGATCCGGCCGATATTCCACGCGCAATTGCTGAGGCATTTCACATTGCAAGTACCGGTCGACCTGGTCCAGTACTTGTTGATATTGCTAAAGATGCTCTGCAAAAAATGACCGAGTTCGCATATCCAACATCGGTGTCATTAAAGGGCTATAAGCCCAAACTTGCTCCGGATGCACAATCGATTACCGATGCCGCAGATTTAATTACACAGTCCAGCAAGCCTGTTTTTTATGTTGGTGGTGGAGTAATTAAAGCTGATGCTTCACGCGAACTAATGGAGTTAGCGCAACTACTTGGTGCTCCAGTTGTTACAACACTGATGGCACGTGGAGCTTTCCCTGATAGCCATCCACTCAATCTTGGCATGCCTGGGATGCACGGTACGGTTGCAGCTGTAACGGCCCTACAAAAAGCAGATCTACTTATTACATTAGGTGCGCGCTTTGATGATCGAGTAACTGGCAAGCTCTCAACCTTTGCCGTAAACGCCAAAGTTATTCACGCCGATGTAGATCCAGCTGAAATCGGTAAGAATCGCTTCGCCGATGTCGCAGTTCTTGGAGATCTCAAGCATTCAATCGCAGCGTTGATTCCCGCGCTTAAATTTGCCCTAGCTAAGAATCGCCCAGATTTAACGGCATGGCTTCGTCAGGTGAACTCTTTGAAGGCGACTTATCCATTGGGTTATGCCATGCCAACAGATGGTTCACTTGCGCCCCAATACGTTATTGAACGTTTAGGAAAAATCTCTGGCCCGGAAACTATTTTTGCAGCTGGCGTTGGACAACATCAGATGTGGGCCTCGCAGTTTGTCTCTTACGAGAATCCACGCACGTGGCTTAACTCAGGCGGATTAGGAACGATGGGTTATGCAGTTCCTGCAGCGATGGGCGCTAAAGTTGGTGCACCTGATACGACTGTGTGGGCAATCGATGGCGATGGTTGCTTCCAGATGACAAATCAAGAGTTAACAACATGTGCGCTGAACAACATTCCAATCAAGGTAGCAATTATTAATAATGAATCACTTGGAATGGTTCGTCAATGGCAGACATTGTTCTATGAAGGTCGTTATTCAAATACCAGTCTTGAATCTAAGCGGATTCCTAACTTTCCTATGTTGGCTGAGGCGATGGGCTGTGTTGGATTAAGTTGTGAGCGCCCAGAAGATGTCGATGCAACAATTGAGAAAGCAATGAACATTAACGATCAACCCGTAGTTGTTGATTTTCGCGTAGCGCGCGATGCGATGGTGTGGCCGCTGGTGGCAGCTGGTGCTTCAAATGATGACATTATGATTGCGCGCGAAACCGCGCCTGACTGGGACTCACAGGAGTTATAAAATGGCCCAACACACACTCGAAGTAATCGTCGAAAACTCACCTGGTGTTTTAGCGCGGGTAGCAGGCCTGTTTTCACGCCGCGCATACAACATTGAGCGCTTATCGGTTGGTCCTACCGATAACCCAGAGACCTCTAAAATGGACATAGTAGTTAACTTAGAAGGCCATGCTTTAGAGCAAGTAATTGCTCAGTTGGACAAGTTAATCAATGTAATTGCAATCAAAGAGATAGTGCCTAACTCAGCTCAACCAATTGTTCACGACACACAACCCGACTACCAGAACTAAAAGGAGAACACCGTGGCAGCAACGATGTATCACGAAGAGGATGCCGATCTATCTATCATCCAGGGTCGCAAAGTCGCGATCATCGGTTACGGCTCACAGGGACATGCACACGCACTTAACTTGCGCGATAGCGGTGTCGATGTTCGCGTCGGATTAAAAGATGGGTCACCATCACGTGCTAAGGCTGAGGCTGAAGGTTTGCGCGTTGTTAGTGTTGCCGAAGCTGTGCAAGAGGCAACAGTCATCATGATCTTGGCACCTGACCATGTTCAGCGCCATATCTATACAGAGTCGATTTTGCCTAATCTTAAAGATGGTGATGCACTTCTATTTGGTCACGGATTTAATATTCGCTTTGGTTACATCAAGCCAACAGCGTCGGTCGATGTCTGCATGATTGCACCTAAGGGCCCAGGCCACTTGGTGCGTCGTGAGTTTGTTGCCGGTCGTGGAGTTCCAGTAATTGTTGCAGTAGAGCAAGATGCAACTGGTAGCGCTTGGCCACTCACACTTTCTTATGCACGTGCAATCGGTGGACTTCGTGCTGGCGGAATCTTGACTACCTTCACTGAAGAGACCGAGACTGATTTATTTGGTGAGCAGTCAGTACTATGCGGTGGCGCATCTCAGCTTGTTATGTACGGCTTTGAAACTCTCACCGAAGCGGGATACCAGCCAGAGGTTGCATACTTTGAATGTCTTCACGAGTTAAAGCTGATCGTGGATCTTATGTATGAAGGTGGAATCGCAAAGCAGCGCTGGTCAGTATCTGACACTGCCGAATTTGGTGACTATGTTTCTGGCCCACGTGTGATCGATCCACATGTAAAAGAGAATATGAAGGCCGTCCTTGCAGATATTCAAAGTGGAGCTTTTGCTAAGCGCTTTATCGATGATCAAGAGGCTGGGGCACCTGAATTTAACGCACTTCGCACTAAGGGTGAAACTCACCCAATCGAGACTGTCGGCCGCGAACTTCGCAAGATGTTTTCATGGATGAAGCAGTCAAAGGGTGATGATTACCAAGAGGGCAGCGCGGCGCGTGGCTAAACCAGTTGTTCTAATTGCAGAAGAGCTAAGCCCAGCAACGCTAGATGCGCTTGGCCCAGATTTCGACGTCGTTAACTGCGACGGCGCAGATCGTGGCCAACTTTTAGCAGCACTTGCTAAGGGTGTAGATGCAGTTTTGATTCGTTCGGCTACAAAAATGGATGCCGAAGCAATCGCTGCAGCTAAGGGTTTAAAGGTTATTGCTCGTGCAGGTGTTGGTTTAGATAATGTGGATATACCTGCAGCAACATCTGCAGGTGTGATGGTGGTTAATGCACCTACTTCTAACATCGTTAGTGCAGCTGAACTTGCAATCTCCTTGCTCTTAGCTTCTGCACGTTTTATCTCACCCGCACATGCCGCTTTACGTGCTGGAAAATGGGCACGCTCTAAATACACGGGCGCAGAGTTATTTGAAAAGACTCTAGGAATTGTTGGTTTTGGCCGTATCGGTCAATTAGTTGCACAACGCATGCAGGCATTTGGTATGGATGTCATTGCTTATGATCCATATTTACAGCCAGCCCGCGCTGCTCAACTTGGTGTCCGCTTAGTAGATCTAGATGAACTGTTGCGCACGGCAGATTTCATCACGATCCACTTGCCAAAGACTAAAGAGACGGCCAATTTAATCGGCGTTGAAGCGTTAAAAAAGGTAAAACCATCGGTGCGGATTGTTAACGCTGCACGCGGGGGAGTGCTAGATGAAGCCGCACTCTATGACGCAATTGTTGAGGGCCGCGTTGGTGGTGCAGGCTTAGATGTATTTTCAACGGAGCCGTGCACGGATTCACCACTTTTTACCCTCGATAAAGTCGTTGCCACACCGCATTTAGGTGCATCGACCGATGAGGCGCAAGAGCGCGCAGGTATCGCCGTTGCAGTTTCAGTGCGAAAAGCGCTAGCGGGCGAGCTTGTTCCGGATGCCGTCAATGTTAAGGGAGGCGTGATTGCCGAAGAGATTCGACCAAGCCTGCCCCTTGTTGAAAAAATGGCTCAGATTGCTACCGAGCTTCTCAATGAAGTTCCGGTCAATATGGATATTCAAGTTCGTGGAGAGATTGCAGTTCATGACTCATCAATTCTAGCAATTAGTGCGCTCAAAGGTTCATTAATTGCTGTGGGCGCTGAGGAAGTTACATATGTAAATGCCCCTGGACTAGCAAGTGAGCGTGGAATGACTTCTAGCGTTACTACAACTGCCGACAGCGCTGAATATCGTTCTATGATTTCGCTGCGTGCAGCAACGGGAAGTGGTAAATCAATAACCGTTGATGGTACGTTGATGGGAATCAAGCAGACACAAAAAATTATTGGAATCGATTCATTCTCACTTGATCTTCCGCCAACTTCGCATATCCTGTTCTTACGTTATATAGATCAACCGGGTGTTATTGGCACAGTGGGTCATACTTTGGGCCAGGCTCATATTAATATCGCCGGAATGCAAGTTGCGCGCAGCGGTGCTGGTGGCAAAGCTCTGATGGCGCTCTCGGTTGACTCTGATGTAAGTGATGAACTATTGGCAACGATTAAGAAAGAGACAGCTGCCGAATCCGTTCGTGCAGTTGTCTTGGTGGATTAATGACTACAGTTAACTTAGCTATTATCGCAGGCGATGGAATTGGACCTGAAGTTGTAAATGAGGGTCTTAAAGTTCTAGATGCAGTATCTAAGAAATATCACATCACCTTTAACAAAACTTCCTACGATTTAGGAGCGGGCTTCTGGCATCGCACGGGTGAGGTTCTGCCCGATGCAACGCTGGCCGAGCTTGCAACTAAAGATGTTATTTTGCTTGGCGCGGTCGGAGACCCAACAGTCCCCAGTGGAGTTCTAGAGCGTGGCCTTTTACTCAAGCTACGTTTTGCCTTTGATCACTACATCAACTTGCGCCCAGCCCGCTTGATGCCTGGAGTCACCGGACCCCTTGCAACCAAAGCACCGATTGATTTTGTTGTTGTGCGTGAAGGTACTGAAGGTCCTTATGTCGGTGCCGGTGGAGTTCTTGCAGAAGGTACGGATGCTGAGATTGCGACGGAAGAAAGTTTGAATACTCGTCGCGGTGCAGAACGGGTTATTCGTGATGCATTTGAGCGTGCACTAAAACGTGATCGTAAAAAACTTACTCTTGTTCACAAGAACAACGTATTGACTCGTGCTGGTGGTCTGTGGACTCGTACATTCAACGAAGTTGCAAAAGAGTATCCAACTGTTACAACTGATTACCTGCACGTTGATGCAGCTTCGATGTTCTTTGTTACTAATCCTGAGCGCTTTGATGTAGTAGTCACCGATAATTTATTCGGAGACATATTGACTGATATCGCTGCCGCAATCTGTGGTGGTATCGGACTTGCCGCATCTGGCAACATCAATCCAACACGTAAGTTTCCATCTATGTTTGAGCCAGTTCATGGTTCAGCACCGGACATTGCCGGTAAGAACATTGCCGATCCAACAGCCACAGTTATGTCAGTTGCCATGATGTTAGACCATTTGGGTTACAGCGATGCTGCTCGCGATATTGAGCGCGCAGTTGCATCGGATCTTTTAACACGGGCTAATAAAAAGCGAAGCACAACCGAGATAGGAGATGCGCTAGTCGCAGCGCTATAAGACTATGAAAATTACACTTAACCCAAACGCCAAAGATGCTGCTACGCGTGATGCCTTAGTTGCCGAAGGTGGTTTTGGTAAGTACTACACCGACCACATGGTTGTATGCGAGTGGAGTGAAAAAGATGGTTGGGGTGAACCTGAGTTAAAGCCTTACGGCCCCATCTCTTTAGATCCAGCAACAGCGGTTTTTCATTATGGTCAAGAGATCTTTGAAGGCTTAAAGGCTTACTGCCAACCCGATGGCTCGATTGCACTGTTTCGTCCAGATGCAAATGCCAAACGCTTTGCTAAATCAGCGGCCCGCTTAGCTTTGCCGCAGATGCCAGAGGCGCTCTTCCTTGAGACTGTTGATGCTCTTCTTAAGCAAGACGGTGGCTGGGTTCCAAATAAAATTGGTGAGTCTTTGTATATTCGTCCATTTATGTTTGCAACAGAAGTTGGTTTGGGGGTTCGACCAACTAATAAAGCTTTATATATGTTGATTGCCACGCCAGCAGGTGCCTATTTTGATCCATCAAAGGCAGTCTCTGTGTGGATCTCAACAGAGTACGTTCGTGCAGCCCTGGGTGGAACTGGTGAGGCAAAGTGTGGTGGAAACTACGCAGCATCGTTAGTTGCACAAAAAGCTGCCGCTAAAGAAGGGTGTGATCAAGTTGTATGGATCGATGCAATAGAGCGTAAGTGGGTTGAAGAGATGGGTGGAATGAACCTTTACTTTGTTAAAGGTAGCGGAGCTAATTCAACTGTTGTGACACCAAAACTTACGGGCACGTTGCTACCAGGGATTACTCGCGATTCAATTTTAAGTGTGGCCAAGGACTTGGGATATAAAACCGATGAAGTCATGATCAGTATTGATGATTGGCGAGAAGGTGTTGCATCCGGTGAGATAACCGAAATCTTTGCATGTGGAACCGCTGCTGTTGTGTCACCAGTCGGTCAAGCGAAAAGTGCAATGGGTACATGGGTAACAGGTGATGGTCAACCTGGCATCATTACCATGCAGATTCGAAATGCACTCTTAGCGATTCAGCATGGCACCATACCTGACACGCATAATTGGATGAGCGCGGTTAAGTGAATGCCAATATCAGATGCCTTCCATATCTATGACACCACGTTGCGCGATGGTGCGCAGCAAGAGGGACTCAATCTTTCGGTCCATGACAAGTTAGCGATTGCGCGACACCTAGATGATCTAGGTGTTGGATTCATCGAAGGCGGTTGGCCGGGTGCTAACCCAAAAGATACCGAATTCTTTGCGCGCGCTAAAAAAGAGTTAGTGCTAAAAAATGCAACTTTCGTAGCCTTTGGTGCTACCCGCCGGCCACACGTAAAAGCCGCCGATGATGTACTCCTGGGTGCACTTCGAGACAGTGGGGCACCTGCCGTAACGCTAGTAGCCAAGGCATTTGATCGCCACGTTGATTTAGCACTCAAGACAACTTTGGATGAAAACTTGGAGATGATTCGTGACTCAGTCACGCACTTAATTCAAGAGGGTCAACGAGTATTTTTAGATGCCGAGCACTTCTTTGATGGTTATCGCAACAATCGTGCATATGCCTTGGAAGTTGTACGCGTTGCCGCCGAAGCTGGCGCTGATGTAATCGCATTATGCGATACCAACGGTGGAATGTTGCCCGATGAGTTATCGCAAGTCGTCCACGATGTTCTCACTGCGAGCTCTGCGCGACTCGGAATTCACTGCCACAACGACACAGGCTGCGCCGTTGCAAACTCGATGGCCGCTGTTGCTGCAGGTGCAACTCATGTGCAGGGAACCTTGAATGGCTATGGTGAGCGCACAGGTAACGCTGACCTTGTTACCATTATCGCAAATCTTGAATTAAAAAAGAAGCAATTAGTTTTGCCGAAAAACGCCTTGCAAGAAGCTTTTAGAATTTCACACGCTATTGCTGAAGTGACAAATGTTTCATCCAGTGCCCGCCAACCGTATGTTGGTGTTTCGGCCTTTGCCCATAAAGCCGGGCTACATGCAAGTGCAATCAAAATTGATCCATCGCTTTACCAACATGAAGATCCAGAAGCAGTTGGTAATGACATGCGCATGCTAGTGAGCGATATGGCTGGACGTGCATCGATTGAGATGAAATCACAAGAGCTAGGCGTCGATTTAGGTGGAGACAAAGAGCTCATTGGACGAATTGTCGCTCGAGTAAAAGAGATGGAGTCGCGCGGATTTACCTTTGAAGCCGCCGATGCCTCTTTCGAACTTTTAGTACATGAAGAAATCAACGGCAAGCGCCCTTCATTTTTTACTATTGAACACTGGTTAACAACGGTAGAGCGTGCCCAAGATCAAAGCATTCTCACTAAAGCCGAAGTTACAGTGACCGCTATGGGTAAAAAAATTATCTGTTCAGGAGTCGGCAATGGCCCGGTGAACGCATTTGATAACGCCCTTCGAACGGGTTTAAATCAGCTTTATCCAGAGTTAGAGGTTCTAGAACTCACTGATTACAAGGTACGAATTCTGGAAGGCCGTTTAGGAACTGGTGCTATTACGCGCGTGTTAGTTGAAACCAGTGATGGAAAGGGCGAGTGGAACACTGTTGGTGTCCATGAAAACGTTATAGCCGCTTCAGCCATGGCGCTAGAGGATGCGTTGACCTTTGGCCTACTACGTCAAGGACGCAAGCCCGAGTAAAGTTGCACCTGTGAGCGAGCAATTTGAAAAGATACTGGATGCTTTTCAACGCCACTTAGAGGCCGAACGTAGCCTTTCGGTACATACGGTCCGTGCCTATAGAGGCGACCTACACTCTCTGTTTGAACATTTGGAAACTCTTGGAGTAGGCCAGATTTCAGAGTTGCAGTTATCACACTTGCGATCCTGGTTAGCTAACCAGCAGATCAAGGGCGGAGCGCGTACAACGCTTTCGCGTCGAGCTGTAACGGTACGACTATTTACTAAGTGGGCACTTAAGAATAAATACATTCCAATCGATGTGGGTGTATCTCTGGCAACTCCCAAAGGACATCGAACTTTGCCGGAAGTTTTAGATATGAATGATGCCAAGTTAGCTATGGATTCAATGGCCATGCGAGCTGGAGAAGAAGAAACGCCTCTTGCGCTGCGCGATGTGGCTATGCTCGAACTTCTGTATGCAACTGGTGCACGCGTTGGTGAACTATGCGGCTTAGATATTGGGGATATTGATTACAACCGAAACACGATTAGAGTTTTAGGTAAGGGCAATAAGGAACGCACAATACCTATGGGTCGACCCGCAGTTGCCGCATTACAGATATGGTTAAAAGATGGTCGAGAATCTGTGGCGAATGCTCAATCTGCTAACGCAGTGTTTCTTGGTGCCCGTGGTAAAAGAATTGATCAGCGCACTGTTCGCACGGTTGTATACGAAGCGTTATCGGCAATTGAAGGTATAGAGCGAATGGGCCCACATGCATTGCGACATTCGGCCGCCACGCATTTATTAGAAGGTGGAGCCGATTTGCGTACTGTTCAAGAGATTTTAGGTCATGCATCACTTGCAACGACTCAAATCTATACACATGTTTCAACGGCGCGATTGCAAAAAGTATTTAAACAGGCGCACCCGCGGGCATGAATACTTCTTTAGTTGTTATTCCTACGTACAACGAAGTTGAAAGCATCGGCTCACTTTTAGACTTGCTTAGGACTCTTGCCGTTGATGTTTTGGTGATCGATGATGGTTCACCCGATGGAACAGCCCAGGTTTGCTTGGCGCATGGAATTGAAGTTATTTCTCGCTCAGGAAAAATGGGATTAGGTAGCGCATACCGCACGGGGTTTGCGATTGCGCTCGAGCGCGGATATACAAATGTCATAGAGATGGATGCAGATGGTTCACACCAAGTAGAAGATTTGATAAGAATGATGGAGTGGATCGGTACTAATGAATTATTGATCGGATCGAGATGGGTAGCCGATGGCGCAATCAAAAATTGGAGCAAGTTCCGCGAGTACTTATCCAAAGGCGCAAACGCCTATGCCAATCTTTTGTTATCCCTAGATGTAAAAGACACAACATCTGGCTTTCGAATCTATAGCGCCGATCTACTGCGGCGAATGGAGGTTGCCACAATCAAGAGTGAGGGTTACTGCTTTCAGATTGAGATGACCCGACGGGCCATTGCGCGGGGCGGCTCTGTAGGTGAGATACCTATTACTTTCATTGAAAGAGCTCACGGGCAGTCAAAAATGTCGGCAGCCATTGCCCTAGAGGCGGTCCTACGGATCACATCATGGGGGCTTTTACGCCTAATCGGGCGGTAAATCTGCTCGCGCACCTCAGGTAAGATTCCACCTGCACCAGCAGAGCAATCCACTGGTGACATCTCAGCACTGCCTTGGCCTTAAAACCAGGTGAATCATCTCGGTCCGTTTATTCGGTCGATGAATCTCAGTGCGACGGGCCTAACAAATAGTTAAGCCACAACCGAGCGGGTTTTGTTAGTGCTGCACGCACACAAAACCTAAGAAGGAGTATGCCGTCATGGCAGTTGTAACAATGCGAGAGCTCCTCGACAGCGGAGTCCACTTCGGACACCAGACTCGTCGATGGAATCCAAAGATGAAGCGCTTTATTTTCACCGAGCGCAACGGAATTTACATCATCGATATTCAGCAATCACTTGCAC
>QYPG01000028.1 GCA_007279945.1 Streptomycetaceae bacterium
GAAACACCCGGTCCCCTTCCGAACCCGGAAGTTAATCCTCTCAGCGTCGATGGTACTGCACGGGTGACCTTGTGGGAGAGTAGAACGTCGCCGGACTTCTTTTATAAAAAGGGGCGCTTTAACGAGCGCCCCTTTTTTATTTCTCTAAACTAATACGCATAGATAATTTTGTACAAAGGAGATCACAATGGAAGAGCGTAGAAACTCACGTCCAGCATCTGATCGTCCGAGCAACCCTCGCGCATCAAAGCCATCTGGGCCAAATAGTGCACGCCGACGTGAGGATTTACCGGCACGTGGTGGATCTTCACAAAGAGCTGGAGCGCCACGTCAAACACGCGATGGCAGCGATGTACGCGGAACAAGACCGGCACCCATGGAGCGAGATCAATCAAGGTTACGTCCACGAATTTTTGAGCCAGATATTCCAGAAGAGATTACTGGTGAAGAGTTAGATAAATCTTTACGTGCAGAACTTTTATCGTTATCTGCTGAGAATGCAAAGGTAGTTGCACGACATCTAGAGTGTTTAGCTTTATATGCAGATAGTGATCCGCTCCTTGCACACAAACATGGAGTCGCAGCTGCTCATCATGCAGGTCGCTTAGCTGTTGTCCGCGAATCAGCAGGCTACGCCGCATACCGAGCTGGTTTTTATGAAATAGCATTAAAGGAACTTCGTGCGGCACACCGTATTTCAGGAGATGTCACCATGTGGCCCGTGATGGCCGACTGCGAACGTGGACTTAAAAACCCTTTAAAAGCCTTAGCTTTAGCGGGTTCACTCGAGGTAAAACGTTTAGCAAAACCAGAAGAGATTGAAATGCGAATCGTGGCAGCCGGTGCCCGCAGAGATTTAGGCGAACTTGAAGCCGCTGTTGTCACTCTCACGTGCAAAGAGCTGTCCAACGAAAGTGAGGAGTGGGCCGTTCGACTTCGTTATGCATATGCCGATGCACTTTTTACTGCTGGGCGAGTAAGTGAGGCGCGCGAATGGTTTATCAAATGTGCCGACGTTGATCCTGAAGAAAGTACTGATGCACAGGAGCGCGCCGAGCTCTAGGAATCGCAGCTTATGCACAACTCCACAACGGACGGTGCAGTAGACGTCAGTGCACGCGAGCACTCTGATACCTCCCAACTAGGAGGCCTCAATGGTAAAAAAAACTATCCAAGCACGTGATGAGGATATTGATGTATCACTCAATGATGTAATGCTCCGCGGCAGAGTCTCATGCCCTGCCATCGAAAAAGAACTGCCAAGCGGTGACAAAGTTGTTGAGTTCAGAGTAATTATCACTAGAGCTGGTCGAGAAGGCGTAGATACGCTGGATATAGCGGCGTGGAGTTACAAATCTAGGCGCTTAGCCCTCACGCTGAAATCTCAGGAATGGATTGAGATTTCCGGATCGGTTCATCGACGCTTTTGGCAAACTCCAGCCGGAGTAGCAAGCCGTTGGCAGGTTGAAGCAGCTGAGATAGTGCGAATCTAGATAGACTGCCTCTATGGCTAACGATATTTTTGCGACACTTCGCACGTATCTCTCGAAAGTGACAGATGGCGACAAAAGTGCAACTGAGGTCGCCTCTACGGTTAATCAATGGTTACGTGAAGGTGGAGAAGCGTTGAAAGTGAAGATTGAAGATGAAGTCGAGCGCTCAGTCTCAAAAATGGGTTTTGTCAAACGTGGTGAGTTCGAAGCGCTGAAAGAAGAAGTCGCGCGTCTGAAAAACACAAGCCCACAGGTTACCGCAACTAAAAAGAGGGCAAAGAAATCTCCATCTGCAAAGCCTGCCACCAAGAAAAAGGCTGCGAAGAAGTCTTCCGCCAAGAAAGCAGGTAAGTAAGTGGAGAATGAACCACAGAGAGTAAGCGATGAAAATTTAGTTGAAGCTGTGCGAAGTGAGCTTCACGAGATCGATGCCATGGATGTCAATGACCATGCTCAGAGATTTGAGGAGCTGCACCAGAAGTTATCGTCGGCTTTGTCCTCGATTGATGGCCTGTAGGAAGTAGAAGCTGTAATGAAGATTCGACTTGATGCCGAACTTGTTCGACGCGAGCTCGCACGCTCGCGTGAGAACGCTTCGGATTTAATTGAGGCGAGATCGGTTCTAGTCAATGGAATCCCTGCGACTAAACCCGCCACCATGGTCGATGCAGAAACCTCAATTAAGTTAGCCGGCAAGCGTGATGATTTTGTCTCCCGAGGCGGACATAAGTTAGCTGGAGCGTTAGATTGTTTTGCTGGTGTCATTGTTGATGGTCGACGATGCCTAGATGCTGGTGCATCGACGGGTGGCTTTACCGATGTTCTTTTGCGCCGACATGCCGCACACGTTGTAGCAGTTGATGTTGGGTATGGACAACTTGCGTGGTCGCTTCGACAAGATCCACGTGTCAGTGTTTTAGATCGTACAAATATTCGCCACTTAACCGGTGAATTAGTCGGTGAGCCTATTGATTTAGTGGTGGCAGATTTAAGTTTTATCTCACTCACGCTGGTTCTTCCTGCATTGGCTGCAGTGTCAAAGCCCGGTGCTGATTTTGTTGTCATGGTGAAGCCTCAGTTTGAAGTAGGTCGTGAACGTTTAGGTGCAGGTGGTGTTGTTCGCGATCCAGCTCTGCGTAAAGCAGCTGTAATCGAAGTCGCCGATTCAGCCTATGACGTCGGCCTTGGAACTTTGGGAATCGCGGCCAGTCCTTTGCCAGGTCCGGCTGGCAATGTTGAGTATTTTCTATGGCTTCGCAGAGGCGCAGATCAGATTGAGCACTCCGCTTTAGATAATGCGATTGCGGCAGGTCCTCAGTGAGAAATCTACTTCTCGTGTGTAATCCCAACCGTGCAGAGGCCCTGGATGCCGCACAGAAAATCGCCGATGATTTCAGAGATGTTGGTTTTAATGTTCTCACTATCTCTGATGTGAAGTTGGATGGAGTAACTAATTGCACGTTTGAGCAACTACCGGAGTTAGAAGTTGGAGTAGTGCTTGGGGGAGATGGCACAATGTTGCGCGCCGCCGAAGTTACTCGAACGCAACAAATTCCATTGCTGGGGGTGAATCTCGGCCATGTAGGTTTCTTGGCTGAGGTAGAGAAAGTAGATCGTGCAACGATAGTTTCTTCAATTTCCGATAGGTCATATGTCATCGATCCCAGAATGACTTTACAGTATGTTGTAGTTCGTGATGAAAATGAAGTCGCTGCTGGATGGGCGCTCAATGAAGTAATAGTTGAGCGCGAACATGCAACTATGGTGGAGCTCTTTCTTGAAATCGATGGCCGGCCTATTTCCAGATGGGGTTGTGATGGTCTCATCTGTTCAACACCAACAGGCTCAACGGCCTATGCGTTTTCAGCGGGTGGCCCAATCGTCTGGCCTGAAGTTGACGCTCTTGTCGTTCTACCGAACTCGGCCCACGCACTTTTCTCACGCCCGCTAGTAATTTCACCTAAGTCTGAAATCGTCGTCCGCATTGAATCTCGTCAAGCTTTATTGTCAGCTGATTCTTTGCGCAATTTTAATCTGCACAAAGGCGATCGCGTCCACATAACCAAAGATCCAAGCTACGTACAACTTGCACACTTGGGCGACTCTTTATTTAGTGATCGGCTTGTAGCAAAATTTAAACTCCCTGTTGAGGGCTGGCGCGGTGAGTGATCGCTCTTTTCTAGAGGAAATTACTATTCGCTCTATAGGAGTAATCGATAACGCTTCACTAGAGATTTCTCCTGGCCTCACGGTTTTAACGGGTGAGACTGGTGCTGGTAAAACAATGATCCTGAGTGCACTTAACTTAATTTTAGGTGGGAAAAGCGACAGCGCATTAGTGCGAATTGGAAGTGAACGTCTGGTCGCTAGCGGACGCTTTCGGGTTGCCAATAATCTGGCCTCCAATTTCGAGGACTCTGGCGCGATTATTGAAGATGGGCAAGTGATAATTACCCGATCCGTAACCAGCGACGGAAAAAGCAAGGCCAGTGCCAATGGAATCGCCGTACCCGTCAGCGTGCTCACTGCGCTCAGTGAACATCTTGTCGAAGTTCATGCACAGGCAGCCAATATAAAAATAGGTAAGTCTTCCAGACAACGTGAACTCCTCGATCGCTTCGGTGGTCAAGAGATTGAGGTTGCGCTAACGCACTACAAATCCTCACTTGAAACGTATCAAGAACTCAAATCGCGAATTGCGGCATTTAAAAAGAGTATTGATGCAAAAGATTCAGCCCTTGCTAGTTTGCGCGAGTTCGCAGCTGCGATGAAAAAACTGAATCTCGTTGCCGGAGAATATGCAGAGATTGAGATTGAGATAGCGCGTTTGTCTAGCGTCGAGGAGTTGCGGATAGCCAGCCAACAGGCGCATGAGGCGCTAGTAGATGAGCAGACGGGAGCGCTAACTACGCTGGGCTTTGCCCGAAGAACGATAGAGTATGCGCGCAGTAAGGACCCCTCATTGGAGGCGATTTTTAGCGTTCTGAGCGAAAGTTTCTACTTATTAGAAGATGCCAACACAACGCTGTCTTCGTATGTGGAATCACTTGAAGCCGATCCCGTTCGTTTAGATTTCTTGGAAGCACGAAAATCGGAGATCAATATTCTGATCAAGAAATTTGGGGGTTCACAATCTCACGAAGATGAGGTCAATGAACTCTTGCGACAATATGCAGTCTCGACTGAGAGCATTGCAGATCTTGAAGGTGGAGATGAGAAGTTAGCCGTACTTGAAAAGGAGTTAGTCAACGTTAAGAAAGTTTTATTAATGTCGGCGCGCGCACTGACAGATTCTCGAGTTAATGCGGCAACATCATTAGGTGCAAAAGTCACCACGGAAATTCAACAATTATCGATGCCACATACCGCAATGAATATTCACATTAACTCACCCGATTACACCGCGGTTAAAGAATCAGATTTTACTGCCACAGGATGTGATGAAATTGTCATGCAACTCAGTGCGCACAAAGGGGCTCCGCTTGTCTCGTTAGCAAAAGGCGCTAGCGGCGGAGAAATGTCACGTGTCATGTTGGCCTTAGAAGTTGTCATCGCGGCTACGCATCCAGTGGGTACATATGTTTTTGACGAAGTAGATGCCGGAGTAGGCGGTAAAGCCGCAATCGAAGTCGGACGACGCTTGCACGCGCTGTCTAGACATGCTCAAGTAATAGTTGTCACTCATCTACCGCAAGTCGCAGCCTGGGCAGATTCGCATTTCGTCGTCAATAAAAATAGCGATGGATCTGTGAGCCAAAGTGATGTGCGTGCAGTTGATGGTGATGAACGCTTGACCGAGATTGCCCGCATGCTGGCTGGGCTTGAAGGCTCACAAAGCGCCAAAGAACACGCCGCCGAGCTGCTTTCTTTGAAGCGGTAACTGCTCACCCTGAACCAATGATAGGTTTGTCTTCCATGGGCCAACCTCATGTAACTAAGCATTTATTTGTATCCGGCGGAGTCGCCTCATCACTTGGCAAAGGACTCACCGCCTCATCACTTGGCAGGTTGTTAGTAGCCAGAGGTTTGCGCGTAACGATGCAAAAATTAGATCCATACCTCAATGTGGATCCTGGCACTATGAATCCTTTTCAACACGGTGAAGTTTTCGTCACTGACGATGGGGCTGAAACCGATTTAGATATTGGTCACTATGAGCGTTTCCTTGATACAAATCTACATGGTTCGGCCAACGTCACTACCGGTCAGGTCTACTCCCGAGTGATTGCAAAAGAGCGTCGCGGTGAATATCTAGGTGAGACTGTTCAAGTTATTCCACATATTACAAATGAGATTAAAGAGCGCATTCGCGCTATGGCCGCGCCCGATATTGACGTGGTGATAACAGAGATCGGCGGCACTGTTGGAGATATCGAGTCACAACCTTTTCTAGAAGCTGCCAGACAAATTCGTCAAGAAGTCGGACGAGATAATGTTTTCTATCTTCATGTTTCATTGGTTCCGTACATTGGTCCATCGGGAGAACTCAAAACTAAGCCGACGCAACACTCCGTTGTAGCCTTACGCAGTATTGGTATCGCACCTGATGCAATTGTTTTGCGATCTGATCGCGAGATACCACTATCGGTAAAGAAAAAAATCTCACTCATGTGCGACGTAGATTTAGCGGCAGTTGTCGCGGCGGTGGATGCCCCATCAATCTATGACATTCCTAAAGTTTTACATGCAGAGGGCTTAGATGCCTATGTTGTGAAGCGACTTGGTCTTGAAAGTCACGAGGTTGTGTGGGGAGAGTGGGATGCCCTGCTCGAAAAAGTGCATCATCCAAAGCACCATATCCGAGTTGGATTAGTTGGAAAATACATAGATCTACCCGATGCCTATCTATCGGTCTCTGAAGCGTTGCGTGCTGGTGGATTCGCTAATGAAGCAAAGATTGATATCGTCTGGATTCCAAGTGACGAGTGCGCAACTCCTGATGGGGCCGCCAAGAATCTCAAAGATGTTGACGCCATATGCGTTCCAGGTGGTTTTGGAATTCGAGGTATTGAAGGCAAAGTTGGAGCTCTTCGTTATGCCCGTGAAAATAAGATTCCAACATTGGGATTGTGCCTTGGCTTGCAATGCATGGTGATCGAAGCGGCACGAAACTTAGCTGGAATCAGCGATGCCATTTCAGCAGAGTTTTCCGATTCGGGAACTCCTGTCATCGCAACAATGGATGATCAGCGCGAGATCGTTGCCGGCAAGCAAGATATGGGTGGCACCATGCGACTTGGTCTGTATCAGGCCGACTTACTTGCAGGCTCGGTTGTCGCGACAACATATGCCTCTCTTAAGATATCTGAGCGTCATCGACACAGATATGAAGTCAATAACCTGTACCGGGATCAGATTGCATCTGCGGGCTTAGTATTCTCTGGTTTTTACAAAACTCAGGATTTGGTGGAGTTTGTGGAACTACCTAAAGGAGTGCATCCTTACTACGTAGGTACGCAAGCTCATCCAGAGCTTCGATCTCGCCCAACTCGACCTCATCCATTGTTTGTTGGATTAATCGCAGCGGCGGTAGCAGCGAAAGGCTAATGCATATGATTGTTGGAGTTCCGAAAGAGATTAAGAGCCAAGAATCCCGTGTTGCTTTAACCCCTGAAGGAGCAAGTGAACTTGTTGGTGCTGGTCACAGCGTAATAGTAGAGAGCGGAGCAGGTCTTGGTTCGGCTATCTCTGATCTAGATTTTATCCAAGCCGGAGCATCTATTGTTTCATCGGCCGATGACGTATGGGCACAAGCTGAACTCATTTTGAAGGTAAAAGAGCCGATTGAGATCGAGTATTTAAAGATGCGCCGTGGTCAGATTCTCTTTACGTATCTACATTTAGCTGCATCTAAACTATGCACGGATGCTCTGATTGCATCGGGAAACACTGCAATCGCTTATGAAACTGTCGAAGTCAATGGAGCTCTTCCGCTTCTTGCGCCAATGAGTGAAGTAGCCGGCCGACTCGCAACACAGGTTGGGGCAACTGCACTAGAAAAACCACACGGTGGGAGAGGTGTGCTTTTAGGGGGAGTGCCAGGAGTGGCTCCGGCCCGTGTTGTTGTTATCGGTGGTGGAGTTGCTGGGCTTAATGCAGCTGTCATTGCTATGGGTATGGGCGCAGATGTAGTTGTCATCGATCGCTCAATTAATCGCCTGCAATACATCGACACTATCTATAACGGTCGAATTAAAACTCTGATCGGCACGGCACATGCGGTTTCGCGAGAGGTGCGATTAGCTGATTTAGTAATTGGCGCGGTACTTGTACATGGAGCTAAAGCCCCCAAGCTTGTCTCAAATGCTTTAGTGAAAACTATGAAGTCCGGCTCAGTTTTAGTTGATATAGCAATTGATCAAGGTGGATGTTTTGAAGATTCACGGCCAACAACCCACGCCGAGCCTACCTACAAAATTCACGACTCTATTTTCTACTGTGTGGCAAATATGCCGGGAGCAGTACCGGTTGCATCGACGTATGCCTTAACGAATGCCACGCTGCCATATGCGCTTTCGATTGCAAATAACGGTTGGCGCGAGGCGTGTGTCAGAGACAAGGATTTAGCAAAAGGGCTCAACGTCCATGAAGGCAAAGTCTATTATCAGGCAGTAGCACAAGCACATGGATATGCCAGCGCTACGCTGTGAGGTAACAACACAGGCATTTTTAAATTACTGTGTCATCGAACGTGGGCTAGCTGACAATTCGATTGCGGCATATCGGCGTGATCTTCATAAGTTTGCACAATTTCTTTCTGATGACGATTTGTATAACGTGACGGGCGAAACAATTACTGAATTTGAAGTCTCATTGCGGATTTCTGGAATGAGTGATGGAAGTATAAATCGGATAATTTCGACACTGCGCTCGTTTTTTAAATATGTAACTCAGGAATTTACGGTGCCAAATCCAACCCTTGATACACTCAGTAAAAAGGCTAATAGAAAGCTACCAAAAGCCCTGTCTATCTCTGAGATTTTAAGCTTGATTGAAGCATCACATCGTGAGAGCGATGTGATTACACTTCGCGATCGTGCGATGGTTGAAATCCTCTATAGCAGCGGTGCGCGAGTCAGTGAACTTGTTGGAATCAACATAAATGATATTTCCATCATGGAGAGTGCTGATGGAGCTGTGACCACGTTAAAATTGCGCGGCAAAGGATCAAAAGAACGAATCGTTCCATTAGGTAGTTTTGCTACCGCGGCCATTGATGACTATAAAGTCCGGTTGAGACCGATGCTTGCTGCAAAAAATTCTAAAACCAATTCGGCGTTATTTCTCAATTCACGCGGTGGGCGAATCACTCGTCAATCGGCATGGACGATTGTTCTAAAAGCAGCTGATGCAGTTGGCCTTGAAGGCAAAGTTTCCCCACATGTTTTTAGACACTCTTATGCAACTCATTTGCTTGATGGAGGTGCAGATATTCGTGTGGTGCAAGAGCTGCTTGGACACGCATCCGTGACGACTACTCAGATCTACACATTGATTACGATAGATAAAGTGCGTGAAAGTTACTCAATGTCCCATCCACGAGCTTAAATATCGAAGTATTAAAGCCCACGCAATCTGCGCGCAAGAATACTTTGATCACCCTTAGCCTCTAAATCGGCGATAATCACGGCGATGGATTCGCGGACTATACGCCCACGATCAGCAGCAAGTCCGAGATCTCCACGAAGAAGTAGACGGGCTTGATCCAAATCAAACAGCTCATCGGCTGAGAGATAGACAGTAATCTTTTCATCATGTCGCTCACGACCAGATGGTGAACGATCAATTGTTGTTACTCTGCGGCGTGCAATCGAACGCACACCTTTTTTCACTGACGGTGATTTAGGTGTTGCTATTGCCGGTGGAACTAGGGGAGCAATGCTCTCTTGTGATGCTGGAACAGCACTGAGTGCTGGGGCATTTGAACGAAAAAGCTCATCAGCTCCTGGAAGATTTGCTCTACGGGTCATCGTGCGCCTCCTCTGGCGATTAGTTCACGTGCAAGCCTGCGATATGAAGCAGCTCCACCTGATGACGTTGCATAAGTAGTAATCGGTTCCCCAACAACAGTTGTCTCTGGGAAGCGAATCGTCTTAGCTATAATTGTTTCAAATACATCATCTGGGAACTGTTCTAAAATTCTCTCGAGGACTTGTCGGTTATGCGAAGTTTTTTTGTCGTACATCGTGGCAAGAATTCCGATGAGGTGTAAATCTGGATTCAAGAATGTTTTTACTTTATCAAGATTTCCTTTAAGTTCGATAAAGCCATGAAGGGCAAAGTACTCACATTGCAACGGCACGATAACTTCGTCTGCGGCGACGAGCGCGTTAATCGTTAGCTGACCCATTGTTGGTTGACAGTCGATTAATATCACGTCGTAATAGTCGCGAAGTGATGCGAGGGCACGCTTTAAATATTGCTGGCCACCAATTTCTGCGCCTAATGTCGTTTCAGCAGTACCCAAATCGCGGTTCGCTGGTAAAAAATCTAGACCTGGAACGAGTGATTTTAAAATAATCGTGTCGACGTTTGCAGTTGGCGTCATTAGTGCGTAATACACCGTCTGCTCAAGTGGCAAAGAGTGCGCATTGACGCCAAGACCTAACGAGAGCCCGCCTTGAGGATCAAAATCGACAAGAAGGACGCGTCGACCGAGTTCAGCCAAACTTGCACCGAGATTAATCGTCGTAGTCGTCTTACCCACGCCACCTTTTTGGTTAAAAACAGCTACGACTTTGGCTTGTCCGTGCTCTGTAATGGCAGCTGGCACATCGAACTTTTTAGCAGCCTTGCCTAAGAGAGTGGAAGTCGTAGAGACTTCTTCGCGAATTGTCGATTTAGCGCTCAAACGTCAAACCTCTTTCTAGATATGGCTCGGAGCCTACGCGTTGCACATGGGCTTGAGCAAGTAGTGAAGTAAGGTGCGCGTATGGATGTATCTATGGAGGCGGCCACCGATGTACATACCGCTGGCCGGGGCGGATTCTCCGTCCATCTAGATAACTTCGATGGCCCCTTTGATCTTTTGTTGGGCCTTATTTCTCGCCACAAAATGGAGATTACCGAGATCTCTTTGAGTCTTGTCACAGATGAGTTCATCTCTTTTATCCGCGCCCTGGAGCTATCCGGTGAGGGCTGGCGATTGGATCAAGCTACGGAGTTTTTGGTCGTAGCGGCTACGCTGTTAGATTTAAAGGCCGCCAGGCTTCTCCCAAGTGGCGAGGTTGAGGATGAAGAGGACTTAGCTCTACTAGAGGCTAGGGATATTCTCTTTGCCCGTCTCTTGCAGTACCGGGCATTTAAGGAGATCGCCGCTACATTTAGCGAGCGCATCGCCCAAGCAGATCGAAGTTTTGCTCGCGTCGTCGCACTTGATCCTGCGCTGAGCGCACTCTTACCAGAAGTGTTGATTGGAGTTGGAGCGGCGAGATTCGCTGCAATCGCTGAGCGTGTTCTTACCCCTAAAACCCTTCCGCTAGTGGGCATAGAGCACCTTCACCTGCCTCTTGTCAGCGTTGCTGAGGAGTCTAGGCACGTGGTCGAGGCTCTGCGTAAGTCCAAGTCATTGAGCTTTCGCAATCTCGTCTCAGACGCGGAAAACACGCTCGTCGTGGTAGCCCGTTTTCTCGCTCTTCTAGATTTATACCGTCAAGGCGTCCTAAGGTTCAACCAGGTAATAGCCCTTGGCGAGCTACAGATCTCCTGGACTGGCTCAGAGTCGGGCGAGGTTGAAGTTACGGATGAGTTTGATATCCCTGTCGTTCTGGAAGAATCGGATGAAAGTGGCGAAAATGTCTAATGGTGAGGTTGAGCGTTCCATCGAGGCGATTCTTATGGTCGTTGATGAGCCAGTGACTGAGGTAGTCCTTGCTCAGGTTCTGGAGAAGAGCGTCGATGAGATCGAGATGGCCCTGGCAACGCTCTGCACTAGTTATGACGAGCGCGGATTCGCTTTGAAGAAGATCAACGGGGGATGGCGCTTCTACAGCAACGCCGAGTACGTCTCCGTCGTCGAAAAATTTGTTCTAGATGGCCAACAATCACGCCTGACTCAAGCAGCACTCGAGACCCTTTCGGTGGTTGCATACCGTCAGCCTGTCTCCAGAGCTCGAGTATCAGCGATTCGCGGCGTGAATGTGGAAGCGGTCATGAAGACCCTTATCACACGTGGATTAGTCGAAGAGTCTGGCGTGGAGCATGAGACTGGCGCTATTTTGTACAGCACAACGTCATACTTCCTTGAACGCCTTGGCTTGAACTCCCTGGAGGATCTCCCAGCTCTAGCCCCATATCTGCCAAACCTTGATGGCTTAGATGAGATATTGGATTCGCTAAGCGAGTAGGTCACACGCTAGAATCTCGCCTTGACTGTCGGGAGGATAGCCATGGGCGATATACGCCTTAATAAGATCATCGCAGATGCCGGTATTACAAGCCGTCGCGGTGCTGATGAGTTAATTGAATCCGGCCGTGTCACGGTCGATGGAGTCGCAATCCGTGAAATGGGATCGAAATTTGACCCAGCTTTAGTTAAAGTAGCAGTTGATGGTGAGACAATTACACGTTCAATGACTAAGTCTTATCTTGCACTTCATAAACCAAAAGGTGTTTTGTCTACGATGTTTGACCCGGATGGGCGCCCATCGTTAAGCGACTTTATTGACCTACGCAAAGAGCGTTTGTTCCATGTAGGGCGGCTCGATAAGGACTCTGAAGGGCTAATTCTTCTCACAAATGACGGGGATTTAACCTTCAGGGCGACCCATCCTTCCTTTGGGTTGGAAAAGACCTACATCATTAACTTCGACGGAAAACTGCCTACCGGAGTTGAAAAAACACTACTCAAAGGAATAGAACTTGAAGATGGCATGGGCCGAGTTTTGAATTTTAAAGAGCTCTCGCCGACATGGATAGAGGTCACAATCCATGAAGGCAGATATCACATTATTAGACGACTCATGGAGGCGGTAGAGGTAGACGTCCTTCGATTGATCAGAACTAAGTTTGGACCTATCTCGTTGGGAGATACTCCCGAAGGTCGTTGGAGAGATTTGAATTCTGGTGAATTGCTAAATCTACGTAACGTCTTAAAGTTATAACAATTTAACGATATGTCTATATTTGCTACAGTATAGATTTACCTCTTTATCGACAATAAATTGCTAATAGTTCTTTATCGACAAAATCTGTGCTGGTATGACCTACTGAGAAACGATAAATCGATATTAAGGTTCGTAGTTTAGGAGGCAGATTCCAGAGATGACAATTACAAAAAGTAGTAAAATAGGTTTATCGTTTTATTAACTAAAATGTTAAAAGAGATTTAAATGCACGCCTAAGAGTTCAGAGAAAGGTAGGCTTAGCCCATGACAATGCGTGCTATTCGAGGCGCCGTGCAGGTAACGGCTAATACGCCTGAGGCTATCGGGGCTGGGGTCAAAGAGCTGGTCCAGGCGATGATGCGCTCTAACTCATTGACTCCCAGTGATGTCATCTCTGTAATTTTTACCTCCACACCCGACTTAACCGCCGCCTTTCCGGCCGCGGCCTGTCGCGAAATTGGTTTTGAGTCGGTTCCGCTTCTAGGCGCGGTAGAAGTCGATGTTCCAGGGGCTCTAGATAAAACTGTCCGAGTGATGATGCACTGCACAACGAGCGTGACTCAAGAGAAGATTTCTCACATCTACCTTCATGGCGCCCAGTCTCTGCGCCGCGATATCGCGCAGTGAGCCTTGAGCGCGTTCGAATAGTCGGCGCTGGATTAATCGGTACCTCTATCGCCTTAGGGCTTAGGGCTAAAGGAGTCGCTGTAGATCTACTTGATAGCGATGAGCACACACAGAGCCTTGCCCGAGATCTTGCCCAGTCAGCCTCAGTAACCTCACCGCAGCTCGTCGTTTTTGCGCTTCCTACCCACTCGCTCCCGTTAGTCATTGATCGCGAATATGTGTTAAACCCAAACTCGACATTTATGGATGTTGGTAGCGTTAAAGTTGAACCTCTAGTTCACATTAAGAATTCTCAGCTTCCTTTGTCGCAGTTTGTGCCGACGCATCCCATGGCTGGGCGTGAAATTGGGGGAGCACAATCTGCGCGTGGTGACCTTTTTCTTACCCGCAGTTGGATTCTCACTCCCACCGCCGAGTGTGATCCGGCGAGACTTGAACGTGTCTGTGAACTTATAACCCTCTTAGGAGCTACGGCAATAACACTAGATGCCTCAGAGCATGATCGAGCAGTTGCCGTGACTTCACATCTTCCACAGATAATCTCTTCCCTAACTGCGATGTCGCTGGAGTCGGCGCAAGAATCATGGCTGGAGCTGGCAGGTCAGGGGCTGCGCGACACAACGAGAATCGCGGCATCGGATCCACAGTTGTGGGCGCAGATTATCTATTCAAATAGAGAAGAGATCTCTCGCGTACTCGATGGCGTGCGCGTCAATGTTGAGCGCATGATGAAGGCTCTTGATGATCCTCTCGCTATTGAAGAGCTCATAGCAGCGGGTGGTAAGGGCCGTTCACGAATTCCCGGCAAACACGGAGGCAGTGCACGCGCATACACATTTGTCCCCATTGTGATCGATGATAAACCAGGTCAGTTAGCTGCAATATTTAATGAGTGCGCAGCAATTGGAGTCAACGTCGAGGATTTATCTATTGAACATTCTCCTGGTCAGCTCAATGCATTGATCACATTGGCACTATCAGAATCTGATGCAGTGCACTTATCCCAGCACCTTTCATCGATCGGATGGAACGTTCATCCGGTTCGTAAATAGAAGTAGGCTCATGACATGGGCATAGTCGTAGCAATAGATGGCCCAAGCGGGGCGGGAAAATCAAGCACATCACGTGCAGTAGCTGTTCGCGCAGGTTGGAATTATTTAGATACGGGCGCTCTCTATCGCGCAATCACATGGATTGCATTAGAAAATAAATTAGAGACAGCAGAGGAAATTCTTAAACTATTAAAGAGTCAACCAATTCGTTTTGTCTCGGATCCTCATGATCCTCAGGTTTTTGCGGGTGATACTCTGATTACGCATGCCATAAGGGGTAACTCAGTAACTGAAAGTGTTAGTCGTATCAGTGCAATGCCAGCGATACGAGCGGAGCTACTTTCTGTGCAACGCACAATTATTGATCGTGCCGAAAAAGGAATCGTTGTTGAGGGACGCGACATTGGCACAGTTGTTGTGCCAGATGCTGCACTGAAGATTTTCTTGACTGCCGATTTAGAGGCGCGTGCCATTCGACGCGAAAACGAGCTAGAAGACAAATCGATTGACGTCAAAAGTTCACTCGAAAACCGTGACTCGACTGATTCAAATCGTACGGTGTCACCTTTGGCAATGGCCCATGATGCCGTAGAAATTGATTCTACATATTTAGATTTAGATGAAACGATCGAGCGAATTTGGGAGTTACTGCGCGAGCGTTCACTTTTAGGTTTACCGATTGTTGCAATTCTTGGGCGACCAAACGTAGGAAAATCAACGTTAATTAATCGTTTTATTGGCCGTCGAGAAGCTATTGTCGAAGACACACCTGGTGTAACGCGCGATCGGATTCAGTATGAGTGCGAATGGGGCGGTCGCCGTTTTATAGTTATGGATACCGGCGGCTGGGAAGCCAAACCCGATGGACTTTCAATTCAAGTAAGTGCAGGGGCAGAGATTGCTATGCAAGAGGCAGATGTACTTGCATTCGTCGTCGATGCTCAAGTTGGTGCTTTAGATGAAGATGACATTCTTGTGCAGCGACTTCGTAAAGCTAAGAAGCCACTTATTTTAGTTGGTAATAAGGTCGATGGAGAACGCGAGGAGTCTGAAGCCCATGCACTGTGGAGCCTGGGTCTTGGCGAACCATATTTTGTTTCAGCGTTGCATGGACGAGGTAGTGGAGATTTACTCGATCACATTGTCAGTGAACTTCCTGAAGTTGGCGGGGCGCAGACCCAAGATGGTTATCGCAAAGTTGCACTCATCGGTCGCCCCAATGTTGGCAAGTCCTCACTGCTTAACGCCTTAGCGGGAGAGAACCGATCGATTGTTGACGATGTTGCAGGCACTACGCGAGATCCTGTCGATGAGTTGATTGAATTTGGAGGATCGATCTGGAGATTTATCGACACCGCGGGATTGAAAAAACGTGCCAATCAAGCATCAGGAACTGATTATTACGCAAGCCTTCGCACGCAAAGCGCACTTGAGCGTTGTGAAGTTGCAGTTGTAGTTTTGGATGCATCGGAGCCAATCACTGAACAGGATTTGCGCGTGATCACCATGGTGGAAGAAGCTGGAAAAGCTATGGTCATCGTTATGAATAAGTGGGACTTAGTCGATGAAGATCGCAGAGATCAATTAGACCGCGAGATCGATCGCCACTTGGATCAAGTGGAGTGGGCACAACGCGTCAACGTGGCCGCTAAAACAGGCTGGCACCGAGATCGATTAGCCCCGGCGCTTCGCACGTCCCTTGCAAGTTGGGAGAAACGAGTACCGACGGCAAAGTTGAACTCCTTCCTTGGCGCCCTTATTGGCGCTACGCCACCTCCAGTGCGTGGCGGCAAACAGCCAAAAATCTATTACGCAACCCAGGCAGGGATCGCCCCTCCAAAGTTCGTGGTCTTCTCAAGTGGCTGGATCGAGGCCTCCTATCGACGCTTCATCGAACGGAGATTGCGCGAAGAGTTCTCCTTCCCGGGCACTCCGGTTCAAGTGGCGATCCGAGTAAAAGAGCGGGATTAGGTATGGATAGATCTCTGCTGACGATTCCCAATGCTTTAACTTTTTTACGTTTTCTAGGAATTCCTCTATTTATCTACCTCACCTTGAAGCTTCATGCCGATGGTTGGGCGATCGCCGTACTAGCGATCGGGGGAGCCACCGATTACTTTGATGGAAAGTTAGCTCGACTATGGAATCAAACGTCGCGCTTTGGCGAGCTCGCAGATCCTGCGATTGATCGGCTCTATATAACTGCAACGCTCATAGTTTTCCTTATTCGTGACATCGTTCCGATCTGGATCATTTTTATCTTGCTAGGACGCGATTTTATTTTGGGATTTCTCACGGTTGGATTAAAGCGCGCAGGACGAGCTCCTTTGCAGGTGAACTTTTTAGGAAAGGCAGCGACCTTTAATTTGTTGTATGCCTTTCCTTTTTTGCTTCTAGCTAAGAGTGAGAATTTCTTAGGTACCTGTGCCTTTGTAGTGGGATGGGGTTTTGCTATCTGGGGCATTGCCCTCTACATTTCTACAGGTATAGGTTATGCACGCGAAGCAACTTCGCAGATAAGAGGCGCACGTGTCATCAATT
Source organism: Streptomycetaceae bacterium (assembly GCA_007279945.1). Lineage (GTDB taxonomy): Bacteria > Actinomycetota > Actinomycetes > Nanopelagicales > Nanopelagicaceae > Planktophila. The sequence goes on from QYPG01000028.1 coordinate 16,819, forward strand.
CCTGAAGGCTTGCAGTACACCAAAGAGCATGAGTGGATCTCCATTTCAGGAAATCTTTACACAATGGGCATCACCGACTTTGCGCAAGGTGCATTGGGTGACATTGTCTATGTCCAACTTCCTGCCGTAGGCCAGAAAGTAACTGCCGGCAGCGTATGTGGTGAGGTTGAGTCAACAAAATCAGTCTCTGAGATTTTTGCACCAGTAACAGGTGTAGTTACCTCAATAAATGATTCCTTATCAAATACTCCAGAAGCTATCAACTCGGATCCTTACGGCGCAGGATGGCTTGCCATTATTGATGTATCAGAGGCGCCGGCCGATCTGCTCGATCACAACCAATACGCCGCACTTACCGCTTGACCAAACTCTTCCGCACCTTTAATGTCAGCCTTAGGTTGACGGTAAAGGAGGGGTTGTGGAGTCAAAAAACGAACTCACGAGCACTCTTCATCTGTCGAAACAAGGATCAGCTCATTCCCCAGCTGGTCTTCTCGATGAATACCTAGCTTCTCTTGCACCAAGTGACCTTGCAGTTATCTCGCAGGTAATCGCATCTGGCGGGGTTTCAGCGATGGTTCTGATCAGCACCGGAATACAGAAAGGCGCCCGATTCTTACTTACCGATAAGGCAACTATCGGTCGTTCGGCGAGTAGCTCAATATTTCTAGATGACATAACTGTTTCTCGTGCTCATGCACAGATCGAAAAAGGCGCAGAGGGATTTTATCTCACTGATGCTGGCTCTCTGAACGGAACGTATGTCAATAATGTCCAGGCCACGCAAGTTTTGCTCAAGCACGGTGATGAGATTCAAATTGGAAAGTTTCATCTGCTTTTTGTTATAGGAATAAAAAAATAAATTTATGACTAAATTAGGGGAGTAATCATGGCCGTTCCAGCTCGCGCATACTTAAGCATTGGTGAAGTTCTCAATCGCCTTCGTGGAGATTTTGCAGATATCACTATTTCAAAGATTCGCTTCTTAGAATCTGAGGGCCTCATCGATCCACAACGAACCCCTTCGGGCTACCGTAAATTTACGAGCACTGATTTAGAGCGACTGAGATATGTTCTGTTGGCACAACGCGATCAGTATCTTCCACTGAAAGTGATCAAAGATAATCTTGATGCAATGGACCGTGGTCTTGCACCGTCCCAGACCGCTGGAGTGTCAACCCCACGTCCACCAATAGCATTAGCAACTATTGATGGTGAGATGGCACCAAGTAGTTTCGGTGAAGTAAGCGAGATGCGTTTATCTCGTGAAGAGTTACTTAAGCACAGCGGTTTGCTCGAGGCTCAGCTAGTAGAACTCGAAGGTTATGGATTGATTGCAGCAAGAGGTCGCCACTTTGATGGCGATGCTTTAGCAATTGCCAAGGCGGTCACCGAGATGGCCAGCTTTGGAATTGAAGCTCGCCATCTGCGTTCATTTAAATCGGCTGCCGATCGCGAGATAGGTTTGATCGAACAGGTAATTACGCCACTGGTTCGGCAAAAATCTTCAGAGTCAAAGGCGCGCGCCGAAGAGGTTCAAAAGGAGATCGCTTCACTCTCAATTCGCCTTCACGCAGCTTTAGTACGCGGCGGTCTTCATCGTCTACGCTCGTAAAGACGATGAATATCTCGATGGAGGTTGTTGGTGTAAGGGTGGAGATGCCATCAAACCAACCGATTATTTTGCTCAAGGAGTCAGAGGGTCAGCGTTTTCTACCTATCTGGGTCGGAGCATCTGAGGCAACGGCGATTGCATTTGTTCAACAAGGAGTTCACGCTCCACGACCTATGACCCATGACTTGATGGCAGACGTGATCGAGGGTTTAGATGCCGTTGTGACCTCGGTTTACATCACCAAGATCGAAGAGGGAGTTTTCTTTGCCGAGTTGAATCTGCGCACGAGCGCTGGGGTAGCGGTGACTATCTCGGCCAGGCCATCGGATGCAATAGCACTGGCACTGCGTACCCACAGCAATATTCTGGCGACGTCTAAGGTCTTGGAAGATGCAGGTATAGCCATTCCAGCAGAAGGTGGGGAAGATAACCAAGAGGTTGAGCGCTTCCGTCAGTTCCTGGATGAGATAAATCCCGAGGATTTTGCCAGCTAGGTGTAAAACCCTCAATCTCTAGTAGAGGTTTCGACCGTGTCGGTCATTGAAACCATGGCTACTCTGCCTTAGATTTATCAGCACTCCCCAAGAGAAACGAGCTCGACGTGACTTCCCAAGAGACTGAGATCGGCTACCGCGGCGCAACTGCATGCTCGGCGGCAGGGATTACGTATCGCCAGTTAGATTATTGGGCCCGTACATTGTTAGTTGAACCAAGCGTGCGCACGGCAAGTGGCTCAGGAACCCAAAGACTCTATGGCTTCAGAGACATTCTCGTGTTAAAAATTGTTAAGCGGTTATTGGATGCTGGTGTTTCACTTCAAAACATTCGCACGGCCGTTGATCATTTGCGCGGAAGGGGAGTCACAGAGCTTGAGAGTATGACTCTCATGAGTGATGGTGCCTCGATTTATGAATGTGCAAGCCCCGATGACATCATCGACTTGTTAGCTGGCGGTCAAGGCGTTTTCGGAATTGCAGTGGGCAAGGTGTGGCATGAGGTAGAGGGTTCACTCTCGCTCTTGCAAGGGGAGATAAGTGGACATGCAGTAGGTGTCGAATCTAACGATGAACTTTCTCTACGCCGTAAGAGCAAAGGCGCTTAAAAGGCATACTCTTTACACATACAGGCCAATGTGGAGCCGTACGGGTAGGGGATGTTTTTCATGGTTGATTACGACGCGTTTTCACGTCGACATATAGGACCAACCTCAGCAGATGAAGTATCTATGTTACAGGCTCTCGGATACTCAGATCTTGAATCATTTATTCGTGATGTAGTTCCATCAAATATCGCAGTTCATGGTGTTGTCGAAAGCGCTCTTGATAGTGCGAGGACTGAAGTCGAAGTAATCGCAGAGCTACGCTTAATTGCCGCAGAGAATAAAGTTTTTCGTTCACTAATAGGAACTGGATATTATGGAACCATAGTTCCTCCAGTTATCAAGCGAAATGTTTTTGAAAATCCAGCTTGGTACACGGCATATACACCTTATCAACCTGAAATATCTCAAGGTCGACTTGAGGCTCTCTTTGCTTTTCAGACCATGATCTGTGAATTAACTGCCCTTAATATCTCTAATGCATCGATGCTCGATGAGAGTACCGCCGCGGCAGAGGCTATGACACTTGCCAGACGCGCGTCAAAGCTCAGTGATGACGCTGTTTTTTTGATCGAAGAACATGTGCATCCACAGACTAAGGCCGTTCTTCTTACACGTGCAAAGCCGCTTGGTATCACAGTAGTTGAGATTGATTCTGGGCACGTGGTTCGAGATGGTTATGAGGGCGAATTCTTTGGTGCCTTGCTCCAATATCCAGATACAACGGGAACCGTGATTGATTATTCACACTTCGCTGATTATGCACACTCTCGCAATGCCTTTGTCATTGCGGCTACCGATCTACTTGCATTAACACTGTTGAAAGCTCCAGGAGAGTGGGGTGCCGATATCGCTGTTGGAACATCACAGCGCTTCGGAGTACCTATGGGATTCGGTGGCCCTCATGCTGGCTTCTTAGCGGTACGTAACGGACTAGAACGTTCGATGCCTGGACGTCTTGTGGGACAAAGCATTGATGCAACCGGAAGGCCTGCATTTCGATTAGCACTACAAACTCGCGAACAACATATCCGTCGCGACAAGGCAACGTCAAATATCTGTACAGCGCAAGTTCTCCTGGCAAACATGAGTGCTTTCTATGCGATGTGGCATGGTCCGCTTGGGTTACGACACATTGCAGAAAAAGTACATGGCTTTGCATCTCGGTTGCATGCGGCAACAAAGGCTAGCGCTGATGTTATTTTTGATACCGTTCACATCACTGTCGATGATGCACGTGTAATTCACGCGAAAGCGACTGCTCTGGGCATTAATTTTGCACGGGTGAGCGATACCGAGGTGAGAGTCTCCTTTGATGAAGAGACCACTGAAGAAACTTTCGCTGATGTGCTTTCAATTTTTGGTGTAAAGGATGCTGTAGGGCAGAAGATCCCCTCACAATTCCTGCGTACGAGCAAGTACTTAACCCATCCTGTATTTAATACTAATCACAGCGAAACAGGGATGATGCGTTATCTACGCAATTTAGCTGATAAGGATTTGGCATTAGATCGAACAATGATTCCTTTAGGTTCATGCACTATGAAACTCAATGCAGTAACCGAGATGGAAGCTGTCACGTGGCCGGAGTTTTCTTCACTGCACCCATTTGCGCCAGCTGATCAGAGCGCTGGATCGCGTAAGTTGATTCAACAGTTATCGGAGTGGTTAGTCGCGATCACTGGGTATGACGCAGTATCTCTTCAGCCTAATGCGGGGAGTCAAGGGGAGTTCGCTGGCTTACTTGCGATTAGAAATTATCATGATTCACGCGCAGACCAGGCGCGAAATATATGTCTTATTCCATCAAGTGCTCATGGAACAAATGCCGCCTCAGCGGTCATGGCTGGAATGAAGGTTGTTGTAGTTGAGTGTGATGACAATGGAAATGTGTCGGTAGATGACATTAAAGACAAGATTGTTGAACATGGCTCCAAACTCGCCGCCTTAATGATCACCTATCCATCAACACATGGAGTATTTGAAACCGCTGTCTCCGACATCTGCGCCTTGGTGCATGATGCTGGTGGCCAGGTCTACGTCGATGGCGCCAATTTGAATGCGTTGGTGGGCCTTGCTCAACCTGGAAAGTTTGGCGCTGATGTTTCTCACTTAAATCTGCATAAAACCTTTGCGATTCCACACGGCGGAGGAGGCCCTGGAGTAGGTCCGGTTATTTCACGTGCACACCTTGCGCCCTTTCTGCCTAATCATCCGATGGATACATTAGCTGGACCAGCGACTGGACCTGGTCCAATCTCAGCGGCCCCATTTGGTTCGGCTAGCATCTTGCCCATTTCGTGGGCTTACATTCGCTTGCTGGGCGGACATGGGGTAACTCATGCGACTCAAGTGGCGATCGTGTCGGCAAATTACATTGCTTTGCGACTTTCAGATGCATATCCAGTTCTCTACACCGGCCTCAATGGCCGAGTAGCCCATGAGTGCATCCTCGATATTCGAGGAATAACGAAGGATTCGGGAGTTAGCGTTGATGATATTGCAAAGAGATTGATGGACTACGGCTTCCATGCTCCAACCATGTCTTTTCCTGTCGCCGGTACCTTGATGATTGAACCGACTGAGTCAGAGGATATAACCGAGATTCACCGCTTTATCGATGCGATGCTATCCATTCGCGCAGAGATACAAGAGATTATTGATGCAAAGGTGAGCGTGGAAGCCTCTGCTTTGCGCCATGCGCCCCATACAGCGCTCTCGGTTGCCTCAACCCAGTGGGAGAGGGAGTACACCCGCGAGAAGGGCGGGCATCCAGTTCTCCTTGATGGTCTAGTTCCTGGGGAGTCGATCGGTTCACGTATGAAGTATTGGCCGCCGGTCTCACGTATCGATGGAGTTCATGGCGATCGCAATTTGGTCTGTGCCTGTACGCCATTGGATGAGTATCGGTAGGAGAGGTGTAAAAGTCAGAGACTTTCATTTCTCTTCTTTACTTTACATAATGTAACTTATCGGCGTTAGGTATGTGTGAGACGCCGAGCCTTGGCTACCAGCATCAACCAGAATCCTGTGGCCAGCAACGCCCATTGCCCAGCCTTATCCCGTGGTGTTTTATCCCGAATAAGAGATACGTCGGCAAAAATATGAGCCGGAAGATGCATTCGAGTTTTCTTACTCACGTTGCCTCGGTAATCGATTATTGCCGATATTCCAGTTGTTGAAACCGAGAGAATATTTCTGCCATGCTCGATAGCTCGAACTCTGGATATCTCTAACTGTTGAGCACTCTCAGGTGAGCTTCCAAAAGTCGCACTATTTGTCTGAACCACGATGAGATTTGAGTTGGTGGCAGCCTTACTAAGGATCTCATCATCGATAAGTTCGAAACAGATTACCGGAGCGATCTCGGCTTGATCGATTGTGAAAATTTTCGAGGATTGTCCGGGAGAGAAGTCCTCAATGTCATGTGCCAAAGGTGAGACTTTTGAGGCTATCGAGCGCAGTGGGACGTATTCTCCAAATGGTGTTAAGTGTTGCTTGATATAGACAATTTGTGACTCCTTTGTCCACGCAATAGATACATTGCGTAACTCTCCTTGAGAACGTATGACTGCGCCAACTATAAGTGGTTTTTCGAACGCATTCAGGGTATCTCCCACTGATTGATTGGTGAATGGATCTATATCAACCGCATTTTCTGGCCAAAGGATAAAGTCGACTTCGCTATTCGTTGATAGAGCTTTCTTAGTTTCTTGCACGTGATTGTTAAAAACCGCAGAAGCTCTCGAATTAAAATCTAGACCAAGTTGCGGAACATCGCCTTGTACCATTAAAACTTTTGTCGAACCAATTGGATTCATTGATATAGAAGCGAACAAGATGAATAAAGGTAATAAAGGTAAAAACGTAAACTTGCGATTAATAAAAGTAAAGAGAACTAATGCTGAACAGAGAACAGTAGCGCTGAGGGCGCTTACTCCCCCATATGCAGCAATATTACGATAAGGGGCATCAGCCTGTGAAAATGCGAGCCTTAGCCATCCAAAACCACCAAACGGAAAATAGGATCGTATCTCTTCTAAGATAAAAAATATGAGGGGATAAAATGAAACTCCGTGGCGCTTGGATAGACCAAGAGGGACGAACATGAGACTTTGGCCAATGAAAAGGATTATCCAGGGCATTGCGCCTACATAGATGCTAGTCCAATGCAGTGTTACCGCATTAAATGCCAGAGCGAAAACAAAGGAGTTTAGAAATGGTTTTGTGCCTCGATTTAGACTGTACATGTGAAACGAAAGCGCTATAGGGGCTATCCACCAAACGGACAAGGGTGCAAAAGCTGCGCTGAGTAGAACCCCACTGGTGAAACTAATAAATAGATTTACCATCCAAGTGCACTGATCAAACGATCAACGCTGGCACCTAGTCCGTAACGCTCCTTACATTGATAGATAGCCGATAAATCAGCAGGTGCAGTTGGCATTGATAGATCAACTTTTGGCAAGGGTACATTTCTAGCCACTTGGACAACAGTGGGTGCAATCTTTAAATAGTCAGCCCCATCAATAATTTTCTTGGCCAACGTTGGCGACAGAGATTCATGCGCAGCATGTGCACCGGCCAACGCCGCCTCAACAGAAGCGAAATTATTGGCAATCAGAGCTGCACCCTTTTCACCTATCCCCCGAACACCGGGCAAACCATCGGAGGGGTCTCCACGAAACATTGCAAAAAGTGCGTAACGCTCTCCAGGAATCTGATATTTATCTGCAACGTATTTCAAATCAACAAGATCGTGTGCAGAAACTCCCTTTGCTAAATAAACTACTTTGATATCGCGCTTATCATCGACCATTTGAAAAAGATCACGATCGCCCGTGACTATTCGAATTGGACCCTTCTCTACCTCTGCATAGGTAGCCATAACATCGTCGGCCTCAAAATCATCTACGCCGACGACGGGAATCTTAAATAAATCCAGTAGATCTAGGAGAATCGGAATTTGAGGTGTCAGCGTATCTGGCTCTTCTTCCTCGTCACCATCTTCTTCCAATCGGTTAGCTTTATATTCGGGGAAAAGTTCTACGCGCCACATTGGGCGCCAATCGCCATCCAGACATGCCACTAGGCGATTTGGTTTATAGATGCTTACCAAGCGAGCAGTCATATCCAGGTAACCACGAATCGCATTCACTGGGGTTCCATCTGGTGCCAACAACGTATCTGGCATTCCATAGTATGCGCGGTACCACAGAGATGCGCTATCTAAAAGCATTAAGGTCATACATCCCCCATTAAATAGGCGACTACACCGCGATCAATTCGTTTGACTGCATCTTTGCATATGGGCCGCAACTTTTCGCTGGCACCACCAATTTGATTAAGAAGATCAACTAATTGTTTTGTAGAGCGAACAAAATCTCCAACCGACATGTCACTACCTTTGAGAACACTTTGTAGAGAGCCTCCATTTGCCCACTTATATGCGATCCAGCAGAAGCCTGGATCGGGTTCACGCTGAGTTTTAACGCCGTACTCACTCTCGATGGCCTCTAATTGGGCCCAGACTGAAATGACCTCAGTCAAAGCGGCAGAGACCCGGGGACTCGGCATTTTAGGTGCAAGGTTTTCGGCCGATCTAGATTCAAAAATCATGCATGAAACTATCGATAAAAGCTCTGGTGCGTTTAGCTCATCGAAAAGTCCCACACGAATAGATTCTGTGAGTAACAGATCGGATTCGGCGTAAATCTTCGTCAGAATCTTTCCTTGGGCAGTTGGCTTCTCACCCTCGATGTAGTTGAGATGGGTCAAGACTTGGCAAATTTGGTCGAAAGTTTTTGCAATAACATTGGTGCGCGAATCTACGCGCGCGCGTAGTCCTTCATTTTCTCGGTTTAATCGTCCAGCGCGTTCGGCAAAGCGCGCATGTTCTTCACGTTCATTACAACTATGACAACTGTGATTACGTAGTGATTTTCGCAAGTCGCTTAAATCACCTTCTAACCGTGAACGCTGACGATTATCGAAGGTTTTCTTGTGATCACGCCGGCTCAGTAAAACTTCAACTTCCTTAATTTCGCGGCGAATACTTGCGTAATCTATGAAATCTCCAAGATGGCAGGCAGCCTGGAGAATCAACTCCTCTATTGCCGTTTCATTTTTGTGGATTTGCCGAGCTAAACCAACAACTGCCCGGTCAGCTTGAAACTGTGCGAAGGAGGATTCGAGTGATCCACGCGCTCTTTCGCGACCAAAACGTGATATCAAATTAATCGACATGTTATAGGACGGTGCAAAGGAGGAGCGCAATGGGTAGGTTCTAGTTGACGCTAAGCCTGCCGCAGCAGCTGAATCCACTGTCGGAGACCATTGAATGACTGCATTTCCTTCGATATCGATTCCTCGGCGACCAGCTCTACCGGTTAATTGGGTGTACTCCCCCGGTGTTATTGGTACATGAGCTTCACCGTTATATTTAACTAGTTTTTCTAAGACTACCGTTCGTGCTGGCATATTGATTCCAAGTGCCAAAGTTTCGGTAGCAAAGACTGCTTTTACCAATCCTCGTTGAAAAAGATCTTCTACGGCACCTTTGAAACTAGGCAATAAACCAGCATGGTGTGCAGCAATTCCACGTTCTAGTGCAGTTAGCCACTGTGTGAATCCGAGGACTTCTAAATCTTCTACTGCGATATTTGCTGTGTATTTAAGCGCCGTTGCTTTAATTTCCACGCGCTCTTCGGGAGACGTGAGTCTGATGCCAGCCTGAAGACATTGATTGACAGCGGCGTCGCACCCTACTCTAGAGAAAATAAAGGTGATTGCCGGCAGCATACTTTCACGCTGAAGTCTCTCAATAATATCGGCACGCGAAAGTCGTTCACTTGCTTCATTACTCCTACCTCGGCGGTGCTTACTAATGGAGGAACGACGAATTGCTTCCCGCTCACGCGCCAGAATCTCAGGATTAATCTGTCCTGGCGCTTCGAATAAATCCATCATGCGATTGCCTATAAGCACATGTTGGTAAAGAGGAATTGGACGGATCTCGCTGACGATTACTTGTGTATTGCCTCTGACTTCTCCTAACCATTCACCAAACTCTTCGGCATTAGATACCGTCGCCGAGAGTGAGATTACCTGGACGCTCTCCATGAGATGAATGAGAACTTCCTCCCACACGGCTCCACGAAATTTATCGGCTAAGTAATGGACTTCATCCATCACAACATAGCCAAGATTTTTAAGTGTGCCTGAGCCCGCGTACAACATATTTCGCAGGACTTCAGTAGTCATGACCAAGATGTCGGCTTCACTGTTAATGCTTGTATCACCCGTTAGCAATCCAACTTTATCCTCACCGAATTTTGCGACAAACTCGAAGTACTTTTGATTCGAAAGAGCCTTAATAGGGGTTGTGTAAAAGCATTTCTTTCCAAGGCTCAGTGCATAATACGCAGCGAATTCACCAACGACCGTTTTGCCTGCGCCTGTGGGAGCAGCAACGAGAACGCCACTCCCGTCTTCAACTGCGTGGCAGGCGGCGATTTGAAAGGGATCAAATTCAAAGTTAAAAGTCAGGAGAAACTCACGGGTTACTGGATGGGCATTTCTTAGCTTTGCTGCGGCAAATTTTTCAGCCGGCGTGCTTACGGTATCCACGTGTGCAGAGCTCCACTCACGCACTTAGCACTCAATGGAGTTTCCCCTAGGCGCTCACCATCTGCGTAAGCAACGGCTGTTGCTCGTATGGTGACGTTTTTGCTTCGAATAATCTCTACCGCCGGATGGCTGGTATGAGTCCCCTTAAAAACCTTTGGAAAAACTTTAAGGAACTCGATCTTTGAGACGGGATGCAAGACCATCACATCAAAAAGACCATCGTGGATAGTAGCTTGTGGGCACACAAGCATGCCTCCACCATATGAGCGGCCATTTGCCACGGCGATTAACATCGCCTCTGTCGAAAGTGATCGATCATCAAGTTGTATTTCATAGTGACGGGGTTTAAAGCGCGGTAATTCAATAGCTATCGCGGCGTTGTATTTCTGTGGGCCTTTGGGCCAACGCATGGTATTCGCTTTTTCGTTGACTATTGAATCAAATCCAGTTGAAAGAATTGCACCGAACCAGCGATTGTGCGATAGTCCTAAATCTATTGATCGAGGTGGCATAGAAATAATGTATTTGAGATAACCATCTAGATCATTGAGCGGCCAACCTAAGGTTCGAACAAAATCATTTCCGGTACCAGCTGGAATCATCGCTAAGGGAATCTGCGCTGGTACTAAAATCTGGAGAGCAAGATGTAAAAGTCCATCTCCACCGACACATATCACGCCATTACATTGCGGATAACGCTCAATAAACTGGTGGAGATTTGACGACATATCTTTTGCGCTGTCACCGGTTACAACCGAGAACTCAATCTGATGAGAGTGTAAAAACTCGGCCACTTGCGAACCAACTATGGCACCTTTTCCCGAACCGGAGATTGGATTAACTAATAGTGCCCACATGAGGCGACCTTATCGCCCTATTCCTCGATCGAAGTGACACTCTCGATCGCGCTCACCCCGGTTTCTACTTTAACGGCGCGCTTATCGCGGCGACGGTCTATCAGCAGGGCGATGCCACCGGCTGTGAAGTACAACAGACACAGTGGCAAAGCTAGGAGCATCATCGTCAAAGGATCTGCGGTCGGAGTGAATGCTGCGGTGAAAAGCACGATGGAAAAGACCCACATTCTCCAAGGTCGCAGAATAGTCTCTCCCCGAAGGAAGCCAATCAAGTTAAAAGTGAGTAGAAAGATCGGGAGTTCAAAGGCCAAGCCGAAAAGAAGAATTATTCGCATAACGAAATCTAGATAGTCATCGAATTTAACTAAATTGGAGAGCGAACTAGGCGTGAAGCCGAAGAGGACTTTTATTGCAACCGGTAAAACCAAATATCCAAGTGTTGCTCCCAACGCAAAAAACGGAGTAGCACCCACAAAAAAGAGAACCGAGTTTCGCTTCTCTTTTCGGTGAAGACCCGGTGCAATGAATGCCCACAGTTGGTAGAGCCAAATAGGCGCTGACAGTATTACGCCAGCCAGTAAAGCAACTTTAATCTGTAGATTAAGTGGCCCAAGAACTCCATTGATGTAAAGAGAGCCGCAATGAGTTGCACCAGTTGCTTGTGCCTTCTTAAGATCGCACACTGGCATAGCCAACTTAGTAATTATTGTGTTATAAAAATACCAGCCAGCACCTGAGGCAATAAATATCGCTACAGATGCACGAAAAGTTCGCTTACGTAATTCACGTAAGTGATCCAACAAAGGCATCCGCGCGTCTTTTGTCGACGCCATAGATGTTACTTCTCTGGGCTAGCGTCGCCCTCGGCCTTTTTCTCGTCGGTAGTCATCTCTTTCATTTCGCTCTTGAAGATTCGCATTGAGCGACCTAAAGAGCGGGCCGAGTCTGGAAGACGCTTTGCTCCAAAGAGAACTAAAACAACAATAAGTAGAATTAAAATATGACTTGGTTCGCGTAAAAACATTGAGCAAACTCCTTTGAGAGCAGTCGAAAGAACGCCTTAAGGCTACCTCAGTTCTAACCACATTGGGTAGGTGAATTTAGCTCTTGCCATATTTCTGCAAAATTTGAGCCGCCGATGCAGCGATTTCGGCTCGTATCTCGGCCGGCTCAGTCAACTCGGAAGAACCAGCAGAGGCCATGACCGAACGTATGAGCCATTCTTGTGAATAAGCATGAGAAGTGGTTTTTGAGGACATCTGAGCTTTGCTGAGATTGAACCTTTCCATCGCCTCCCTCTTGTTAGTTCTTATTTTTAGTGAGTATGGGATAGCCGAAACTTTGTCTGCAGTGGTGCCCGTAAGTGTGGCCGAACCATGAGCCTGTTCGCAGTGAAGTATTCGATCAGTTCTAAAACTTCTGAAAGCTTGTGCCTTTTCACAGTATGCCCATACGTAATCATGTAAATTCTCAGTTCGAATTTCAACTGGCTGTATCTCTCGAGTTGTTATCTCATCAGAGTAGAGCGAATGATATTTAATTTTCATCAGTTTCTTTGAAGATATTGCGACAAGAATCGCTGACTTGATGTGATGATCATTTTCCGGTTCGGCGCGCAAAGGTGATGGGAGATTTGCGCGCAAAGAGAGCTTGTCGATCAATGCAGTAGCCATGGTTTTTAAATCTTTACGATCATCGGGCAAGGACTGCATCACTAAATCTAAACCTAGCAACAGAGCTATGGACTCCTCTATCGTCAGGTTTCTGGGTTGGCTTAAAGTCTGTGCATTATGAATAGTCACATAACCAGAATCGAATGAAAGATCCATGAGTTCCAAAGGGGTATAGCCCGGTAGTCCGCACATCCATAAGGTAGTTAAATCTGCGACCATCTGATTGGAGGTCACTTCAAAAACATCTGCAAGAATTTTCAGTTCGATGCCTTGATGTGCACTCACATAAGGGACTAGATCTAGAAGTCTAGAAGTTCGACTCAGTGGCGTCTGCGGAATTTTAGACATGGCTGCGCACCAAATCCTTGAGTGCAGAGATAACACCGTTGCGAAGCTCTTGTGGAGCAACTACTAGTACATCATCACCGTGCCACAAGATCGATTCGATAATGCGAGATTGGTCTTGGTAGCTCAGTGTCATTTGATCCCACTCCCCCTTATCAACCAGGGTTAATGCATGTATTCGAAGAAGATGAGCCTTGCCTTTTCGAACATCAACTGTAGCTATTTCGGATTCACCAACATTTTCAAGATAGTTAACAATGTCGAAGTCAACTGGAATTTCATACCGGGTCGATGATTTATTCGCTTGAATCAGACCATCGATACGATCTAATCTAAAAGTACGAACTGAGTTCTTCTCCAAATCCAAGCCCGCCAGATACCAAAAGCCCTTACGAGTTGAAATTGCGTAGGGTGCAACGCGTCGATTTTGTAGCTCCAAATCTCTGCCGATATAGGTGAAGGTCAGAACGCCTCTTTGGGCAATCGCTTGGGAAATTGCCTCAAAATCAATGTTCGGGGTTCGCAATTGTGGAGAGATATTAGGTATCGCATCGAGGTCAGACTCAACACCGATAGATTTTAGTTTGATGAGTGCACTTTGTGCGGCTTCATCAAGTGCAGCACCCCTCCAAGCCTCTGCAGCAAGCGAGAGTAGGGCTACGTCACTTCCCGAAATATTGCCTATGTCGAGCTGGTAATTTTCACTTGTAATTCGATAACCAGCTTCATCGTCAAAGGCGGGATCAAAACCACCAACTTCAATGTGAATTCCAAGATTTCTTAAATCATCTTTGTCTCGTTCAAACATACGTTCTTTGGTCTCGGGTGAACCTTCATAGCCATCAACTGAAGAAAATATCTCTTTTTTTGTTAGATATCTTTTAGTTGCTAATAGTGCGATCGTGAGATTGATTAATCTCTCAATCTTCCGAGACACCGTAGGCACCTTTCGCAGGTCGGCGTCTACGAGCAAGAACTTCTACCCCAGGTGCCATTCGTCGACTTTGGACTAAGAAACCAGTATGACCAATCATTCGCTGCTGAGGCCGCACAGCTAGACCTTCATGGTGCCAGCCTCGTACGAGTGTTTCGCTGCTTTCGGGTTCAGTAAAACGGCCATCACTCTTTATCGCCTCTGCCGTGGCAGAAAGTTGTGTAGTAGTTGCGACGTAGGCCATGAACACTCCACCTGGTCGAAGTGCATTAGCGGCAATATCAACGCATTCCCACGGGGCGAGCATGTCTAGGATTACTCGATCATAGGAAGAATCAACCTCTTGATCTTGCAGATCTCCAACTGTGAGTTTCCAATTGAAAGGTGCTGCGCCAAAATAACTCTCAACATTTGAACGGGCATTGTCAGCAAAATCTGAACGGCGCTCAACTGAATGAACAGAACCATTAATAGAGCACGCGCGAAGAAGAGAAATCGTCAATGCGCCGCTACCCACCCCAGCCTCTAAAACCCTTGCTCCTGGATAAATATCAGCTAATCCAACAATCATCGCTGCGTCTTTAGGATAAACAATCGTGGCGCCGCGTGGCATAGTGAGTACGTAATCAGCTAACAGTGGCTTGAAAGCTGTGAACCTAAGTCCTCCCGTAGTGCTCACGACACTGCCTTCAGGCATTCCAATCAACTCGTCATGCGTGATCCAACCCTTGTGCGTATGCCACTCTTTTCCTGCTGTGATGGTAAAGCTGTACAACTTACCTTTGGGGTCGGTTAATTGGATTCGATCACCCTCACCGAAATACCCTAAATTAGACACGTGCGTATCTTAGGCGAAAAATAATCTACCAGTGGGAGTAAGTTGAGTCAGGTGAATAGTGATCCGAGGCTGCGCCTCTCCCCCAGTAGCGTCAGCGAGTTCAACAACTGTCCGCAGCTCTATAAATACCGAAGCATAGATCGCCTTCCCCAGCCTCCTAGTTTGGATGCCGAACGAGGCACTTTGGTACACACAGTTTTGCATGATCTTTTTGAACGTCCAGCCGCCGACCGGACACCGCTTAGTGCTATCGAACTTCTTCCCTCTCGGTGGCTGGCACAGGTTGAGGCGAAACCAGAACTTGCCACCATGGTTACCAACGAAAAAGAGTGGTTGGACCGTGCACGTTCGCTAGTAGAGACGTATTTCAAGTTAGAGCAACCTTCAACTTTTGAAGCAACACATCGTGAAATGCATTTAGAGGACGACTTCAGAGAAGATCTATACTTACATGGTTATGTAGATCGACTCGATGTTGCACCCACTGGTGAAGTACGAATTATTGACTATAAAACTGGAAAGTCTCCGAAGCCCGGTTGGGAAGATAAAGCGTTATTTCAGCTTCGCGTCTACGCTTTACTATATTGGAAAAACAATGGAGTACTTCCTCGACTCCTACAACTTATGTATCTGGGTGATGGCAAGTTAGTCAGAAGTAATCCGACAGTTGCCGATTTGGAATCAGCTCAGAAATCTCTTCTTCGTACTGCCGATGATATTTTGGCATCCATTGATAAGGATTACTGGCCACCTAAACCAAGTAGATTGTGTGATTGGTGTTACTTCAAAACAATGTGCCCAGCACATACAAATTAAATTGCTACCGAGAAATCCTTAAACAGTTCTTCTAGCTTTTTATAATTAACTTGTTCCAGAGATTTGATACTTCGTATGCGAGGACCCTCATGTACAACCACCAAGTGAGGAACCGCAATGAGCCAAGCTCCACTAGCTTTGGCAGCACTAGCCCCAGTGAGAGAGTCTTCAAAAATCAGACTCTGGCTAATCTCTACGCCTGCGCGCTTAGCCGCTAGAAGATATGCATCTGGATGCGGTTTGGTATGCACAACGTCATCGCTACTTATTGACAATGGAAATATGTCGATCCCGAGATTCTCAATGACGGCATCGACAATGGTGCGTGGACTAGCCGAAACAAGGCCGGTGATGATCCCTTTGCTCTGTAGATCCTGGACTAACTCCTGCGCACCTGGCATCAGCGCAACGCCCTGACGCATCTTGTGGCACTGCGTATCGATGAGTAAGTCTGTAAAAAAACCAGGTGATTCCGCTCTGCCACATTTCTCATGCATGTATTGGCCAACACGCGTGAGCGGTCCACCTAGACAGGCGACCTGATCTTCATGACTCCATATGTAGCCATAGGCAGCAGTAATCTGCGTCTCTGATTCCAGCCATAAAGGCTCCGAATCTACGAGAAGGCCATCCATATCGAAGAAGACGGCTTGGAAGAAATCAGGTGATTTAGAGGTCTCCATCTGCTGGAGGGTACCGTAAGGTTTGAGGCTATGGAGATACTTCACATCCCTGCTCTACGTAACCCGGTCATGCTGTGCGCCTTCACCGGATGGAATGATGCAGCCGAAGCGGCAAGTGCGGCGGTCGAGCATGTATTGGATGCACTCACTGCAGGTGACTCTGATATAACTTCAACCTTGATAGGCGTGATAGATTCTGATGAGTACTTTGATTTTCAAGTTAATCGCCCACAAGTTTCGCTCGACGAATTCGATAATCGCACAATTACGTGGCCATCTACACAAATATGGGGTTTACACGTTCCAGGTTTCTCGCGCGATTTCGTAATTGTCAATGGCACTGAACCCTCGATGCATTGGAAATCTTTTGTTAATGAGGTACTTGATTTAGCCGATGATTTGGAAGTTTCGCTCGTGGTAACAATTGGTTCTCTTTTAGCCGATGTGCCGCATAGTCGTCCAATATCGGTTGGGCTCAGTGCTTCCAATCCAGCCCTAGCTAAGGATTTAGGTTTAGAGATTTCTCGATATGAAGGATCAACCGGAATTTTGGGAATTATCAATGATGGTGCTCTCCGCAGAGGAATCGATGCCATATCCATGTGGGCCGCTATTCCACACTATGCATCAAATTCGCCGTCGCCTAAAGCATCTCTCGCGCTTATTCATGCAATGGAGGATTTTTTGGAAGTTCAAATTCCGCAAGGTGCCTTACCTAACGAGGCAGATGAGTGGGAAAAAGAGATCGATGCCTTAGCTCTCGAAGACAGCGATGTAGCCGATTATGTTAAATCACTCGAAGAATCAAAAGATGCTCAGGATTTGCCTGAAGTTTCTGGTGAAATGATTGCGAAGGAGTTTGAAAGGTATTTGCGCCGAAATAATCAGAGTTGAAACTCTAAACCTAGTAAAGCGTCTAGGAAGTTTCGGAGCGTGATTGAATCCCCGCCACCGCTTCCTTTTTGAGATCTAGTAGCCCACGACTGCAGGGCATGTAAAGCGGATGGAGTATCAAGATCATTTGCTAGAGCACTGACTACTTCCGACATTACTGTCTCTGCAGACTCAACATGTTGCATCGACAAGGCTGTTCTCAGATTGTTAATTTCATTCTGCGCTTGCAGTAAAACTTCGTTAGTCCACATCCGATCACGATGGTAATGCTCCATCATGAGTGCATATCGAATCACCATTGGGTCAACGCCTTCGGCAAGTAATGTGGAAACGAAAACTAAATTCCCTTTACTCTTGCTCATCTTCTCACCATCTAGACCAAGCATGCCGGCGTGCACATATGTCGAAGCTAACTCCTTTCCGGTCAACACTGTGGCTTGAGAGCGACACATTTCATGATGAGGGAAAATGAGATCACTTCCACCACCTTGAATATCGATAAGCTCAGGGTTTTCGCTATCGGGCGATAAATACTGATTAGCAATTGCGGTGCACTCAATGTGCCAACCAGGCCGACCTTTGCCTAGTTCTGAATCCCATCCTGGTTCACCTGGACGCTGTGCCATCCACACTAAGCAATCAAGCGAGTCTTTCTTCCCGATCAGGGTTGGGTCTCCCCCGCGCTGAGAAAATATGATCTCCATCTCTTTTTTACTCAAGTGCGACAGCGAACCAAAATCTGAGCAGGCCCCATTTGCAAAATACAAGTCGTCCTCAATCAAATACGTTGTTCCTTTAGATGCCAGGCCCTGTATCGCTTGTACCACTAATGGAATCGCCTCGACTGCACCGATGTAATGCGCCGGTGGAATGACTCTGAGTGCAACCATATCTGAGCGAAAAAGATCAATCTGCGAATGCGCTAAAACTTGCCAATCAACTCCATCGCGGTTGGCACGCTCGAGAAGTGGGTCATCAATATCTGTAATATTTTGAACATAATTTACTTCACTTCCAGATGCGCGTAAATATCGTTGCAATAAATCAAAAGTTAAATAAGTAGCTGCATGACCAAGGTGCGTTGCATCGTAAGGCGTTATTCCACATACATACATGCGGTAGAGATCCTTTTTCGCGAGTTGGTTCTTCGACCCAGTCTTGGAGTCGGTAAGTGATAAAGAGGGCATTGATAATGCGTAATCGAGCTTGGGTACTGCGATTGATTGCCACGATTCCATGTGCTTATCCTAGTTTGTCTTTATCAAAATGCAGGCCAAGGAATTGGCGGCCACTCTTGGCTTGGAACTGGCATGGTCTTTGCATCGATCATTCGTGTAATGCGCATGTGAAGAGCGTCTATCTCCTGTTCGGTTATATAAGGACTCAGATCAAACTCCTCACCCAGTGAACGCTCTAAATAAGACAAAAGTGCCAGCTCGGATTCAAGAAGTGCGTTTCCCGCCCACTGCCACAAAACGGTGCGCAACTTATCGTCGGTATGAAAAGTGACCCCGTGATCGCAGCCGAATACCTTTCCAATTTTGTCCGGAAGCAGGTGTCCTATTTTTCGATCAGTGTTGTTGATGATTGCATCAAAGAAAGCCATACTTCGCAGCTGCGGATGATCTGTAGAAAAGAATTCCGCTAAATCAATACGCTCATCAATCTCAATCCACTCTTGAACCATTCCTTGGCCGTAAGGACCTTCTCTCAATACTGTGAGAGGAACGAGATCTAACTTTAAAAAACTGCTCACAAGATAGGAAGCGTATTCACGATGGGCTAAATTTCCATCTGGAAAATCCCATAACGCGCGTTCGCCTGCGATGGGTTTGTAGATACATGTCATCGATGCATCACCCAGGGACGAGGTTGTATACAACGTTGCATTTGAAGCATCCACGAGTCGTCCAGTAACGATTAATTCACCAGAGGTTAAGAGTGTGCGTTTAACGTTTGTATCCATTGGCCCTCGGACACAGATGACCCTGTGGATCTATAGGCAGCCCGCACAGAGGGCAAGGAAGACGCCCCGATTCAATAACAGCGCGCGCGCGCTTTACGAAAGCATTGGCCATCTCTAATGAGAGAAAGAGATTCCAGCCTTGTTGTGACTCTTGTTCTACGTCGAGCAATTCGATTTCGACGTGATTGCCATCCTCGCTCCACGAGATGGAGATAGCTCCAACTACAAAATCGGCCTCGATAGGTTGTTCTAAAGGCTTGTCGTCACGTTCAAGGAGATTAAGCCCAATGGCGTGCCCACTCTTTCGCAGCTGAGAGATTAACATTTCTAAGCGCTCGGTGAGTGCGGCTACTTGAGATTTTTCTACCGCAACGGTTGCTAGTTTTCCAGACTGTCGCACTTGTAGGAAAAACGCTCGTTCACCGGGGAGTCCAACGGTTCCGACTATGAAGCGCTCAACGGAATCGAAAATCAAGCTCCACCGCCAATAAGATTTCGCGCGCGAAACGGGGCGTTGAGGAAACTTTGCAAATCCGATCGTGAGTCATTCATTAATAGTACGCGAGGCTTGTCCGACGAATAATCCAAAACCGTGACGGAGGCTGGATCGATCACTATTCGCTGGAAATCATCTAAATGCATCGCTAAAACCGAAGACACAATTGTTTTGATTACATCTCCGTGAGTCACAAAAACATCTGACCCCTTACCTTTTTTAGCAAGCGCCTTGTGAATTGCACTCATTGCACGAACTTGTACCTGTGCTAATCCTTCACCCCCTGGAAAATACATCGAGCTGGGCGAATTTTGAACGGTTTTCCACTCACGCTTTCCTGATAGTAACGAGAGTTTTTTACCACTCCAATTACCATAATCAACCTCAACGATGTCGCTATCTTGTACAAGTGCGACCTTGGGATTCTTCACTGATCCGACCTCGTTCCACCACGGCGAAATGGTTTCACTGCATCGAGTGAGAGGGCTGACATGTAAGGATCTGACTTTGATAGCACCGAGTCGTGAAACTAAACGTTGCGACTGCTCAACTCCTTTATCTGACAGAGCGACTCCTGGAAGGCGGCCAGATAGAACGCCACGTTCATTGGCCTGAGAATGCGCATGTCTAATCAAAACGATCTGCATAAATCTAAGGCTATCGCAGGTTTTACCGATGCGCCTTGCTAGGGTCACCTCATGCAAATGCGACGAGCTGGAACTAGTGGACTCACTCTTTCACGTCTTGGTTTGGGCACTATGACATGGGGGCGAGATACCGACGAACACGAGGCCGCTGATCAATGTCGTGCGTATATAGATGCCGGCGGAAATTTCATCGATACCGCAAATACATATGGGGATGGCGATAGCGAACGAGTTATAGGCGGGTTAATAGGAACGCTTTTCGCTCGGGAAGAAATAGTAATCGCTACCAAGGCAGGATTGAGTTTTACCGACGGGGTCAGGTCAATTGATGCCTCGAGAAATGTACTGATTTCGCAATTAGACAAATCTTTAGCGCGCTTAGCAACTGATTATGTAGATGTTTGGCAGATACACGCATGGGATCCATTTACTCCTCTAGATGAAACCCTTGCTGCACTCGACTATGCATACACAACCGGTCGCGCACGTTATGTCGGTGTCAGTAATTATTCAGGCTGGCAATTAGCAAGAGCTTCAACTAAGCAGCAAGGTAATTCGATGAAGGCGCCAGTGACGACAACCCAAAATGAATACTCTCTACTCAATCGGGATGCAGAGATTGAGATTTTGGAGTCGGCCGACGACTGTGGTGTTGGATTTTTAGCTTGGGCTCCGCTAGCCCGTGGTGTGTTGACCGGAAAATACCGTAAGGGAGTTCCAAGTGATTCTCGCGGAGCAGCCCCCCACTTTGCAAAACATATTGAGCCATACTTAGATGCGCGAAGCTCACGAATTGTTGAAGCGGTGAGCGTGGCAAGTCAAGGTTTGGGTTACTCGCCTTTAGAGGTAGCTCTGGCGTGGGTTCGCGATGCACCCGGTGTGACGAGCGCAATTGTCGGTGCACGCACAGCTGCACAACTAACGGGACTCCTTAAATCTGAAGAGATTGCTCTTCCACAGGTAGTGCGCAGTGCACTAGATGATGTGAGCCTCTAACAGTTTTCGAGAAAATCTTTCAAGGTACGGACTCCGAAAGTTAAGCCGTCAACCGGCACGCGCTCATCGACTCCATGGAACATCGCCATGAAATCAAACTCGGCATCGAGTTTCAAAGGTGAAAAACCGTAACCGATTATTCCAAGTTCGGCTAGTGCTTTATTATCTGTTCCCCCACTCATCAGATATGGGACTGGAATGGCTTCTGAGTCCTCCTTAAGAATAGCTGCGCACATCGCATCAACTAAGTCGCCTTCGAATGGAACTTCTAGGGCTTTATCACGTGTGATTGTCTCAACACTGACATGAGGTCCGATCAGAGATTGAATTGTCGAATTGAGTTCATCTTCAAAACCAGGAATAAAACGACCATCAATTACCGCACTAGCTGAACCAGGAATAACGTTTGCTTTGTAGCCGGCTTGAAGCATCGTTGGGTTCGCAGTATTTTGTAGCGTCGCGCCAATCATGCGTGCAGCAAAACCAACTTCTGATAATAATGGTCGTAAGTCCTTCTCGTCGTAGGCTTTGCCAGTAACTTCGGCGACGCGCTTAAAGAGCGCCTTTACTGTTGTGCTGTAACGCTGGGGCCAACTGTAATTTCCAATAGCACTGACTGCATCGGTAAGTCGCGTGAGAGCATTCTCTTCATTCATAACTGAACCATGACCGGCCCGTCCCGTTGCAGTTAAACGCATCCAATGTATTCCTTTTTCAGCGGTTTCAATCATGTACAGACGTTTTCCATTTGCGACTGTGACAGAGAAACCCCCAACTTCAGAAACAGCTTCGTTACATCCTGCAAAGAGCTCTGGATGGTTATTCACCATCCAGTGTGAACCATAAATACTTCCCGCTTCTTCATCAGCGAAGAAAGCTAAGACAATATCGCGCGGTGGCTTATAACCTGTTCGAGCCCATTCGCGCACAGTTGCTAACATCATGGCATCCATATTTTTCATATCAACAGCGCCACGACCCCAGATCATGCCGTCTTTAATGTCGCCACAAAATGGATCAACACTCCAATCATCAGCATTAGCTGGGACAACATCGATGTGACCATGGACGACTAGTCCGGGGCGATTTGAATTCGTGCCTTCTAAGCGAGCCATCACATTGCAACGGCCAGGAGCTGATTCATACATTGTTGACGCAATACCAACCTCTGCAAGTGATGCAATGACATATGCAGCAACTGCGGCTTCATCACCTTTTCCATCACCAAAATTGACACTGGGAATTCGGATTAAGTCCTGGCAGATAGAGATTGCTTCTTGTTCAATACGTGAAAGCGAAGATGTATCCATTTCGCCATTCTGTCACCGAATTGCTATCCTTGCCCTTCACTCAGTCCGGGTGGCGGAATTGGCAGACGCGCTAGCTTGAGGTGCTAGTGCCCGCAAGGGCTTAGGGGTTCAAGTCCCCTTTCGGACACATGCATATTAATGAGGCGCTCTCGTTCATCCGTGAAATTCCTGACTATCCAAAGCCAGGTATTCGCTTCTTAGATATCACGCCACTGCTCAGCAATCCAGAGGCATTTAATTCAGTCACTATGAGCTTCGCTAAATACGCAGAGTCGGGCACATTAGTTGCAGGGGTTGAGGCACGTGGTTTTATTCTTGCAAGTGCACTTGCTCATCAACTCAAATCGGGATTTATTCCTATTCGCAAGGCAGGAAAACTCCCCTTCACAACGTTGAGTGAAAACTATGGGTTGGAATATGGAACGGACACTCTCGAAATTCATATCGATGCGGTAGGGGTGATGGACAAAGTTCTCATAGTAGATGACGTACTGGCTACGGGAGGAACCATCGCTGCGGCAATTGAATTAGTACGACGCTGTGGCGGTGAAGTAGTTGGAGTCCTGGCGCTACTTGAGATCGGAGCCCTTTCCGGGCGTGCATTCTTAAAGAGCAAATACCCCGAGGTAACAATCTCAACGCTGTTAGTTTCTTAAGCGTGCGTGTTCTTCAGATACAAGGCCTACGTGCACTCGCTGCTCTATTAGTCACATTCTTTCATGCCCAAATTATAGGTGGCGGCTATGTCGGAGTAGATATCTTCTACGTTATTTCCGGATATCTGATCACTGGATTAATTCTGAGAGAGATTGATCAAACTGGAAAGATGAATTTAAGTGCATTTTACCAGAGGAGAATAAAACGCCTTCTACCTTCGTCGGCTTTTGTTCTGTTTTCTACAGCAATAGTAGGTTGGGTGATTCTTCCGGAAACTACCCGTGATGCATTGGGGCGGGATCTATTTGCTGCCGCGGCATATATTTCAAACTACCTGTTTGCTTGGTGGCAAAATGACTACCAAAACCTTAATGCCACTCCCTCACCATTCATCCATTATTGGTCACTGGCGGTTGAAGAACAGTTTTATCTTCTATGGCCTTTCTTTATGCTGCTACTGGCAAAATATGGAAAACAAATAATTATTCGTGGAATCCTAGCTCTCACCGTACTTTCATTTCTTCTCTCTGTGTACCAGACACAAACTTCCCCAATCTGGGCTTTCTATTCGCTACCCACTCGTGCTTGGGAGCTAGGGGTCGGTGCACTCCTACTGTTTATCCCAGAGCGATTACTTCATCTGCGTTTGCTGCCTTGGTTTGGTATCGGTGCACTTGTTTATTCAGCTTTTCAATTTAGTGAGAAAACATCCTTCCCTGGAGTTAATGCCCTCGTGCCTGTTCTAGGAACAGCAATTCTTATAGCCGCAATCTCAACGTGGCCTCCCATATTAAACGACCTTTTCAACAACTCATTTAGTCAATGGCTGGGGCGAATTTCATATCCACTTTATCTTTGGCATTGGCCCGCACTCGTTCTGCCTAGTAGCGCATTGGGTAGGCCACTTCATATGTACGAACGCGCAATGTGTATCGTATTAACAGTCGCTTTGGCGCATCTGACTAACCGATTTATTGAAGAGCCGATGCGACACAAGAAATTTGCACCACGCACTGTCTACATTGGGGCTCTTTCTACAACAGTTCTATCCTTACTGACCGGAATCCTTATCGCAACGTCGGTAGCATCGGTTATTTCGACTAGAGGAACAACCTCGTACTCCTTCGATTTGAAGACAGTTATGTCTAAGCCTGCGATTTATGATGACGGATGCCCTGTAAATTCCGGAGAAACTAAGTCAGGTCCATGCACGTATGGTGATGTAAATTCAAAGGTAATTATCGTGCTTTACGGTGATTCCCATGCCGCACAATGGTTCCCAACTCTACAAAAAATCTCACTAGAACAACACTTCAGATTAATTTCGCTCACTAAATCATCGTGCCCTTCGGTAGATGTTAACCGTTCGGATCAAGGCGCTTACAAAAACTTGGACTGTGCTGATTGGCGAAAAAACTCTGTTTCACGTATTAAATCGCTTCACCCAGCAGCAGTAATTATGAGCGGTTACCAACATTATGCAGTCCCACATGGTGTTGGCTCAAGACAAGAGTGGTGGGAAAATGGTCAGATTAGATTGTTGATGAGTCTGATGGGGTCAACGAGCCACCTTATTTACATCTCCGATACGCCTAAACCTGTCAAAGATATTCCATCTTGCTTGGCGTCACGTGACTTAAGCACGTGTGACACCTCGAAAAAATCACCAGCGATTCTCATGAGTGGGTTTGAAACTATCGACCCTACCAAGTGGCTCTGCACTACTTACTGCCCAGCTATATTGGATGGCATCGTCGCCTACCGAGATGCATCTCATATTTCAGTGAGCATGGCACTTCACCTGCTTCCTTCACTGGAGGCGGCATTGCGAGACGTTGGGCTTTTTCGCTAGCTCTATGACAAGATACCCATCATGGCTGAGTTGACGTATTACTGCGGAACGATGGATAGTGGTAAATCCACGCTTGCATTGCAAACAGCCCATAACCACCATAGCCGTGGCCGTAGTGGAGTTATTTTTACCAATAAGGATCGCGCGGGCAGTGGAATCATCTCTTCTCGTTTGGGTTTGTCATCCCCTGCGATCGAAGTGAGTCCTGGCATGGATCTGCATAAACATGTCGTAGATCATTTATCGGCCGGCGATAGGATTGACTACATCATCTGCGATGAAGCTCAATTTTATGAGCGAGAGCAGATTGAGCAACTTGCACGAATCGTGGATGGTTTAGGAATTGATGTTTTCGCCTTTGGAATTTTGACCGACTTTAAGACACTGCTCTTTCCTGGATCAGCGCGTCTGATCGAATTGGCGGATCGAGTGAATGCTTTGCAAGTCGAGGCGCTGTGTTGGTGCGGGTCACGTGCCACCCACAATGCGCGTACTCAGGGTGGAGTCATGGTCGTTGAAGGAGAGCAGGTAGTAGTCGGAGATGTAGCCGCAGGTGCTGAGATTGCTTACGAGGTACTATGCAGACGTCACCATATGCGTCACGTTACTGCGCGAGCTTCCCGCGCTGGTCATATTTCATCACAACCACTTCCATTTAAGGAGTGATCAATGAAAGCTCGCGGATTAGCAGTGCTTAAGGCAAAAGAACTCTTGCAACCCTATGAATTTGAACGCAGAGAATTAAGACCTAACGATGTTGCAATCGACGTTGCTTACACAGGTATTTGCCACTCAGATATACATCAGGCTCGCGAGGAGTGGGGACCATCTATTTTTCCAATGGTTCCCGGACACGAGATAGCAGGAACGGTTTCGGCTATTGGAAGTCAAGTTTCAAAATTCGCAGTCGGCGATCGCATTGGTGTTGGCGTGTATATCGATTCATGTCGTACATGCGAAAACTGCCTAGGTGGGCTGAGTCAATACTGTCTTAATGGTATGACCGCTACCTATAACGGGATGGAGCGTGATGGAACAACGATTGCCAATGGTGGATATTCAAATATTTTTGTAGTGGATTCAGACTATGCGGTTCACATTCCGAAAAATCTTCCTTTGCAAGCTGTTGCACCTTTATTGTGTGCTGGAATTACGCTTTATTCGCCCTTACGAAAGTGGGGTACTAAAACCGGAATGAAGGTCGGAATTATGGGCCTAGGTGGTTTGGGCCATATGGGAGTTAAATTCGCTAAAGCCATGGGGGCTGAAGTTACGGTGTTTTCACATTCTCCTTCCAAAGAGAAGGATGCGTTAGCAATGGGCGCACATCACTTTGTCTGCACAACAGATATCACCGTGTTGCATTCTATGCGCAAAAAATTTGACTTGATCATCAACGCCGTGAGTGCTGAATTAGATATCAATGAATATCTCAAGCTTCTTAAAATTGATTCGACACTTGTAATTGTTGGGATACCAGGTAAGCCTTATGCAGTTGAGGCAGGAGTCATGCTCGATGGCCGACGTAATTTAGCCGGATCAATGATCGGCGCAGTCTCTGAACTTCAAGAGATGATGGACTTTTGCGGCGAACACGGAATCGTCAGTGATGTCGAAGTCATCAATGCTGACTACGCCAACGAAGCCTATGAAAGAACTATTAAGAGTGATGTGAAGTACCGATTTGTAATCGATGCCACATCTTTCTGAATTAGATCAGCTGGTGAACAACGAGAGCCAAAACCGGAGCAACGGCTAAAGCTGGAAGAAGATTGCCAATCGCTACCTGCTTGATGTTAAGTAGACGTAGTCCAATAGTGACGAGCATGATTCCACCTACGACAGTCATAGCATCCACTTGGTATGGTGCAAGTACTTGCCCTAAGAGAAGACCAATAACGGTCCAGAACCCTTGGTACATGCCAACTGGCAGAGCCGAGACTGCTACTCCCCATCCAAGTGAAGAAGCAAAAGCCATGGCGGCAAAAAAGTCCAGAGTGCTCTTTAATAACAGTTGATCAATACCAGTAGACATTCCATCGCTGATCGAACCCAAAATAGCGAGAGGTCCAATAGCAAATAGAAGTGACGCTGACACGAAACCTTCAACAAAGGGACTCTCCTTGGAGGCTTTAAATCGATTACGTAGATTCTCCCCCAACGCATCCAACTTGTTCTCGAGTTGAAGCGCTGAACCTATGAGACCACCAATAAGAAGTGATCCGAGTACAACTAACAGTGGCCAGCCTTTTGGAATGGCCGAGAGATATTGCGGTGACCACATTGCGACCAGAGCAGATGCTGCACCCAGCATTGTTACTAAACCTAAAACGTCGGTTAGTAAAACCCTCGTTTTATCTGACATTCGGTTTCCAACGAGAACTCCGATTGACGCACCACCAATAATGGTCGCAATATTTATAACGGTGCCGATTCCTGGAAACATTGCTGCAGGCTACGCAGATTTATATGTCTGTGCAACAACCCCTCGTGGGTTAGACTCCCCGAATGAACATGACTCACCTGATGGAGTTTTTTCGCCCCCATAAAACAGTGCCTCTCACTCCGTGGACGGCTACAAGTCGTTGGGATCTTTCATTTACGCGGGTGCTTAATTTATTTGGCGGACTCTTCATCTTCGGTATTGGTGACTCCCTACTTATCCAAGGAAATATAGGAAACGCGCCGTGGTCGGTTTTCGCCCAAGGTGTTTCTCAAAAATTAGATATAACCATGGGATGGTCAACATTTGGCATAAGCGCTCTAGTCTTGCTTGCCTGGATTCCGCTACGAGAGAAGCCTGGTTTTGGAACAATTGCGAATATTGTCATTATCGCAATCGCGATACAGGTTGGTGTCACTATTATTCCATTGCAACACAATTACTATGTCGGGATTCTCTACTCCCTACTTGGAGTAGCAGCTGTCGGAATGGCGTCGAGCATCTACATCACATGTGGCCTAGGACCTGGTCCTCGAGATGGACTTATGACGGCCCTTCACCATCGAACAGGTATTCGCGTTGGACGAGTCCGAATGGCGATTGAAACTACCGTTGTTCTATTTGGCGCTCTTTTAGGCGGGAACGTAGGCCTCGGTACGCTCATTTTTGCCGCCTTCATCGGACAATCTGTGGCTATCGCGCTAGGTGTGGTGTCCCGACTTACCGCTAAGTAGCCGATAGCCTGCTACTTATCTTCCCTCGGCTTTGTACATGCCGATTGTTCGTACACGGGGTCGTAAACACCCCCGATACCAAAACAGAAAGGGATCATCCATGCTCGATTCGTATTTTAAAATCTCAGAACGTGGGTCAACCGTTGCTCGTGAAGTCCGTGGTGGATTCGTCACATTCTTCACAATGGCATACATCGTCGCACTAAATCCATTAATCATTGGCCTAGCCAAGGATGCCGATGGAAAGTTCCTCGGTGGCGGAGACGCTCCAAACTTGGCCGCAGTTGCTGCGATGACTGCACTTATGGCAGGCATTCTGACCATTCTTATGGGTGTCGTTGGAAACTATCCATTGGCACTTGCAACAGGTCTTGGCCTAAATACTTTCGTCGCCGTTGGAATAGCTTCGAAGATGTCGTGGGCAGATGCAATGGGACTCGTAGTAATTGAAGGTCTCATTATCACCATTCTCGTACTAACGGGATTTAGAACCGCAGTATTTAAGGCAGTACCTGCCCAACTTAAGATTGCTATCTCAGTTGGTATTGGCCTATTTATTGCATTGATCGGTCTTGTTGATGCGGGCTTTGTTCGCAAAACTGGTTCGGGTCCAGTTCCTGTAACCCTTGGCGACAACGGAACTCTCGTTGGTTGGCCAATTATTATCTTCGCTTTCGGTCTCTTCATGATGATCATATTGATGGTGAAGAAAGTTAAAGGGGCTTTGTTAATCGGTATTGCTGCAGCAACTGTCGCTGCCATCGCCGTTGAGTCAGCTTTCAAGATTGGACCTAACTTTAATGGTGCAACAGGTGCCGTTAATGCAAAGGGATGGGGACTTAATGTTCCAACGATTCCATCTGACATCGTCGGAAAGCCTGATTTTGGATTATTCGGTCAGTTCAACTTGTTGGGATCATTCGATCGCATCTCTTTGATCTCCGGAATCCTTTTTGTCTTTACTCTCATGCTCTCTGACTTCTTCGATACCGTTGGAACAGTTACGGCTATCGGACACGAAGCTGGCCTCGTCGATAAAAATGGAGATATTCCAAACAACGATCGCATTCTTCTAGTCGACTCCCTTGCAGCAGTTGCTGGTGGAGCTGGAAGTATCTCGTCTAACACAAGCTACATTGAATCAGCAGCTGGAGTTGGAGAAGGTGCGCGTACTGGTCTTGCATCGGTTGTAACAGGAGTTCTCTTCTTGCTCACCACTTTCTCAGCACCACTTGTTGCAGTGATTCCATACGAGGCTGCGACTCCAGCTTTAGTAATTGTGGGCTTCCTGATGATGACTCAGATTAAGAATATTGATTGGGAAGATTATGGAATCGCTATTCCAGCCTTCTTAACGATCATCCTTATGCCATTTACTTACAATATTTCTGTAGGTATTGGTGCTGGGTTTGTTTCTCACGTAGTGATTCGTTTAGTTCAAGGTCGCCGCAAGGACGTACATCCTTTGCTACTCCTTGTTTCTGGTCTCTTTATGATCTACTTCCTAACCTCTCCAATTAATGCTTGGGTAGGTTAGAGCACTAATTTAACAAAGGCCCTGTGCGTAATAGTGCAGGGCCTTTGTTATGCCCAAATAATCGGGGTTAATCCCCTTGATATTAGTAATGCGTTAGTCCGTGAAAAGGGCTTGGAGCCAAAAAATCCTCTATAAGCCGAGAGGGGACTTGGGTGAGCTGATTCGATAGTCAAAGCGGAATCAAAGTGAATCTTTAACTCCTGAGCTGTCTTACCCCAAAGAATTGCGACGGATTTTCTTTTACCTAAAACTTGGGCAGCTTCGGATGTAATTTTCTGCCAACCATAATCAGCATGAGCCAGTGACTCCCCTGGTGTTGTAGTGAGAACTCGATTGAGTAGGAAAACTCCTTGCTGGGCCCAATCATTTAAATCACCATTGATTCGCTCCGCAAGTTTCAAATCATCACCGAGCTCCCTAAATATATTTTTCAAGGAAGCCGGAAGAACTTCGGAGGTTACCGAAAAAGCCAAACCTTGTGCCTGGCCAACACCTGGATAAGGGTCTTGCCCAACTATTACGACTTTAATCTGACTTATCGGTTGAGCGAAAACGCGCATGATGTTCGAGTACGTTGGTGTGACACTATTCGAATCGATAAGTGAATCTATGCGATCAATATCAGTGTGAAATTTTCCAAGTACCACTTGCCACTCTGGATGTAACTGTTCAAATAAAGACATGAAACTAGCCGGTTGCACGTGCGAAAAAACGACCAGAGTCAAAGGTTACAGAGATAGATGTATCAAAAACAGCCGAGATATGTTCAGAGGTGATCACAGACTCTGCTGGTCCACTCACAGCAATGAGGCCATCTTTGAGTAGAAGTGCGTGAGTAGTACCGACTGGGATCTCTTCTATGTGATGCGTAACTAAAATAGTTGCTGGAGCTAACGGGTCACGTGAGAACTCAGTAAATCTGCGCAGTAGATCTTCACGTCCACCGACATCTAAGCCACCGGCAGGTTCGTCGAGTAAAAGTAACTCAGGATCGGTCATAAGAGCACGTGCGATTTGAACCCGCTTTCGCTCACCTTCACTGAGCGTTCCATAGATGCGACCGCCTAGTTCCCGGACTCCAAAGGTAGTTAACAGGGCCATTGCTCTTGACTCATCCCATAAATCATAAACTTCATTCCATCGACCTGAAATTGCGTAAGCAGCCGTTAGGACTACATCATGAACTTTTTCATAATAAGGGATCTCCTCATTGGTTAGTGCGCCACATGTTCCAATTCGCGTGCGCAGTTCAAAGAGATCAACTTTGCCCATCTGTTTACCTAGAACCGTCACCGTACCCTTTGTTGGAAAGAGTTTTGTTCCTAGGACCTGCAGTAAAGTCGATTTACCCGCGCCGTTAGGTCCCAGAATCACCCACCTCTCCCCTGGCATAATTTCAAAATTTATTGGCCCCAAGATGTTCTTGCCGGCTCGTGAAACGCTGACATCGTTAACAGTCAAAACCGATGTACTTGTCATAGGGCAAAAAGATACTGGTTAGTTGCATCATGTAAGGCGATTTTGCCCATTAATACTCAGTGATTCGCGATAAACTTCCGACTCTTATGGCCACTAACGAACAATTCACGGGACTAATCCTGCTCAGTGGCGTGGATAAGCCGGGTATAAATGATGCTCTCTTCTCGGCCCTAGCCCCGTTTGCAATAACCGTCTTAGATATTGAACAGGTGGTCATCAGCAATCGACTCATTTTGACGGTACTGATTGCGTGTAACCCGGCCCATGAGAAAGCAATAGATACAGATTTACTTACGTGTGCCAGTGAATTAGATGTAGATATTGCCACTCTGTTTGCCAGCACAACCCATGACAGTTTCGCTAGTAAAAAGGGATTAATACATATTGTCGTGTTGAGTGCGAAGCTTGCACCCGTATCGATCGCAGCGATTTCCGGAGCAATCTCCAAACTCGGGGCAAATATTGAAAGAATTTCTCGGACTGCATCGACTCCCGTAACCGCTATCGAGATGATTGTTTCGGGTACTGATCACGAAAGATTAACAACTGCTCTTGCACCGATTGCTGCTGCAAACCATGTCGATATTGCAGTTCAACCCAATGGCTTCTCACGATTTTCTCGCAAGTTAGTTCAATTAGATGTCGATTCAACCTTGATACAGCAAGAAGTGATCGATTTGCTAGCCGACAAAGCCGGTGTTGGTGCAGAAGTTAAATCCATTACTGAATCTGCAATGCGCGGAGAGTTAGATTTCGCACAATCCTTAACCGCCAGAGTTGCCTTACTTAAGGGTCTATCCGAGTCGGCACTAATCGAAGTTCAAGCAGACATACTTTTGACGCCTGGTGCTAAGACGCTCATAAAGAGGCTACATAAACTCGGCCATAGTGTTGCCGTAGTTTCAGGTGGTTTTATTAATGTGATCCAGCCTTTGTTGGCATCTTTGGAAATCAAGCATCTCAAAGCTAACACCCTCGAGGTTGTCGATGGAGTTCTCACTGGGGCTTTACTCGGCCCCATCATCGATAGAGCTGCCAAGGCCGATGCTTTGCGCGAATTTGCCGCAATCGAATCAATCAGCATGTCACAAACAGTTGCAATAGGTGATGGAGCAAATGACTTGGACATGATTGCTGCTGCCGGATTAGGTATCGCCTTTAACGCCAAACCGGCGGTAAAGGCTGCCGCTGATAGTTCACTCAGTGATCCTTACCTTGATTCCGTGCTCTATCTCTTGGGAATTCCGCGCGAGGATATAGAAGATTAAAGCCGGCAGGCGTGAATATCTGTAACTAGAATCCCTCGTGCTCCAACAGCCCACAGCTCATCCATCACTCTATTGGTATCTTTTCGCAGAACCATCGCGCGAACTGCGACCCAATCTTTGCGCTGCAATGGAGAAATAGTTGGAGACTCTAAGCCTGGTGTAATTGCACATGCTGCATCTACATGGGAACTTGGAATATCATAATCAAGCAGTACATACTTGCGTGCAGTGACAACTCCTTGAAGCCTGCGAATCAAAATCTCAAGTTCTACCGGAATGACTGCACCATTTCTGGTTATGAGAACTGCCTCACTTGTTAAAATTGGTTCTCCAAAGACAGCGAGACCTGCCTGGCGCAGAGTGTTTCCGGTGCTCACTACATCGGCAATCACATCGGCAACACCAAGTCTGACACTACTTTCCACGGCTCCATCAAGACGCACTACCTCGGCCTCAATCTTCAATGACGACAAATACTGGGCCACCAAACCTGGATATGCAGTGGCAACTCGTTTCCCGGAGATATCAGCTAAAGTCCATGAGCGATCAGAGGGTGCAGCAAAGCGAAATGTTGATCCGCCAAAATTCAAAACCATCTGCTCTGTTGCCTCTGCCGCAGAGTCAATCAATAGATCTCGGCCCGTAATTCCAGCCTCTAACTCACCAGTTCCAACATAGATTGCAATGTCGCGAGGACGAAGATAATAAAACTCCACACCATTGTCGGAATCGAGAAGAACTAAGTCACGAGAATCGGTGCGCTGTCTATAGCCAGCTTCTTTGAGAATCGAGATCGACTCCTCAGCCAAAGATCCCTTATTTGGTACCGCAATTCTTAGCATGGTGGCGCCTTTCTATAGGTACTTATAAATATCATTCGGCGTCAACCCACGTGCCAGCATCAACGTTTGGAGGTGATAAATCAGTTGGCTTATCTCCTCGGCCAACTCCTCATTCGATTCGTGTTCAGCTGCCAGCCACACTTCTCCAGCTTCTTCTAGAATTTTTTTTCCAATAGCGTGAACACCAGCATCGACGGCAGCGACAGTTCCCGAACCCTCTGGACGAGCCAGCATCTTCTCTGCTAATTCACTCCAGAGGGAGTCGAAGGATTTCATGCCCCTACTTTACTCGTAGCTCCCACCTAGGCGTTGCCTATTTTGGGGCCCTTGGAAATCTTTAACCATGAGATGAAGCCCCAGACAACAAAAGGCAAGTAAATCGCATATAACGTACCCGTTGGGTAGTACCCATTTTTAAAGGCAAAAGGAACGCCGACCAAGTCAACGGCAATCCACACCAACCAGAATTCAACATAGCCGCGACTCATACCGTACGTAGCCAAAGCGGTACCCGTAAAAATCCATGTATCTACAAGTAACCACGTTCCGGACTCACCTAACGCTTTAAAAATCTGCATTGATGTGAGGAAAAATAGAACAATGCAAGGTATGAGGATTAAACGCTCGCGCGTAGTCGCCCACCGTGGATCAACCGGGGAATTATTCTCAGTGCTTTGTTTTCTATGCGCGCTCCATCGAACCCATCCATAAACGCTCACGATAATAAGCAAGAGATTACGACTTGCCTGTCCATAGAAATTTGCAGATGGTTGGTCTCCATAGGCAAAGACGGCACCCAAAAAGACCGTGAAGAGTAATCCATCTCCAATTATTCCTACCGGCCAAGCCCACATATTTCTACGAGCACCTAAAATTGCACTACTCAAACCAAGTGTGCCGCCGATTACTTCTCGTACGGCGATAGATTTAGAGCCGAAATGTATTGTGGCTTCGAAAAGCCATGTAATGATATTCATAATTATCGCGCCTCCGAGACTGCTAAAGCGCGCAGCGATTCAATCATCGCCGCCGGATCCTCGGCGTTAAATACAGCACTCCCTGCGACGAAGGTATCTGCGCCAGCTTCTGCTGCTGCACTGATGGTTTCTAGTGAGACTCCACCATCTACCTGCAACCAGATAGGTCGATCTCCAATGATTACGCGGGTTTTGCGAAGCTTTTCAATCATGTCATACATAAATTTTTGTCCACCAAAACCTGGCTCAACCGTCATAATCAAAAACATATCTATCTCGTCTACAAAGTCTGCATAGTCCTCTATCGAGGTCCCTGGCTTAATACCGAGTCCACATCTAGCGCCTGCTTTACGAATAGCTTTCGCAGTCATAGGAATATTTGAAGTCGCTTCGACATGAATAGTCACACTGGCACAACCTGCTTCTGCGTACGCGGGAGCGATTTGGTCCACCTCTGCAACCATAAGGTGAGCATCCACTCCGATAGGACAGTCGGCGATAATCTCTGCACTTCTTGCGAAGTCAAAAGTAAAGTTAGGAACAAAGATATTATCCATCACATCTAAATGCAGTAAGTCTGAGGACGCAGCTATGCGCTTGATCTCTAGATCTAAATTAGAAAAGTCAGCATTTAATATGCTCGGCGTAATGCGAATCTCTCGGCTCATGTAGGTATATTAACTTTTCTTAACTATGACAGCTAAATACATCGCATCCGTGCCGTGTCGGTGAGTCCACAGCGACATTGCACCCTCTCGTGTCGCCTCTAATAAATTAGTTGGTAGGTATGGCTCAATGTTTACTAGTTCGCACTCTGGATGGTTTTTCAGAATATCCCTTACCTGCACGGTAGTTTCGGCTAAATGAGGCGAACACGTCGCATAACCCAAAACTCCCCCGACATTGAGTACCTGAATTGAGGCTTCAATGAGTTCGCGTTGAAGCTCCGTCAGCGCGCGAAGATCTTTGAGATTACGTCGCCATCGAACTTCAGGGCGCCTACGCAACGCTCCAAGACCCGTACATGGCGCATCGAGCAAGATTGCATCGAAGCTCTGATTTCGTGAGGAAATATCGCGACCATCACCACACCATACGGTGGCACCATGAACAACGCGTTTTACTAATTCAGCTCTAACTGGTGAAACTTCATTGGCGATAAAAGTTATTTCCCGCTTTGCTGCAATGCTTGAGAGCAATGCCGCTTT
The DNA here is from genome assembly GCA_007279945.1 of Streptomycetaceae bacterium. Classification (GTDB taxonomy): domain Bacteria; phylum Actinomycetota; class Actinomycetes; order Nanopelagicales; family Nanopelagicaceae; genus Planktophila. The sequence goes on from QYPG01000028.1 coordinate 52,614, forward strand.
TCCTCCGGGCCCTGCACATATATCTAACCACTGCCCACCTTGCGCGATTGCAGCAAAAACCGTTGCTACAAGTTGGGATCCCTCATCCTGAACACCGGCCTTGCGATGTCGTATAAGTTCAAGAGCACCAGGATTGCCTTTGAAATTTGCACCAAACTGTGAAAAATTGGTAGGCGAGGCCCCTAGGGCAACTAGCTCATCTCGAGTTGAAAATCCGGGCCATGCAACTAACGTCGGAGTTGCCGGCACGTTATTTATAAGGAGAGCGGATTCGACTTCTGACCAATCTTTGAGCAAGTCAAAATAAGCAGAGATAATCCACTCGGGATGCGAGTATTGAATCGACATCCGCTCTACGGGATCCTTAATCTCTTCCAGAGGTGCGAACCATTCCTCCATACTCTTTCGAGTAACACCTCTTAGCAAGGCGTTTACAAAACTAGCCTTGGATTCACCAACTCTTTTACGGGCGACTTCAACCGTAGCCGCTACAGCTGCATGATCAGGTATCCGCATCTCATGAATTTGATGAACACCAAGGCGGCACAGATCAACAATTCCGGGGTCAACTTCACTCCAAGGACGATCGCTGAGCTGTGCAAGCACCCAATCGTGCTTACCTTGCATTCGTAGCGTTCCATAGAGCAGCTCTGTCACTAAATTGCGATCGCGCTCTTCTAGGGAGCTAGCAGATATCGCTGCAGGTAAAAGTAGATTGGAGTAACCATCGTTCCGGTTGACTTCACTTAACAAATCAAAAGTAAGGAGCCTAGAAGCATCAGGCTTAGGTGACTTAAATGTATTTCTTCGTGCTTCAACCAAAGTTTTCACCACCAAGCAGATGTGCCCCACGAGCCCAATCTGTAGCTGGCATTTCACTCTTACCAGCAGGGATGACGCTCTCCAATTCGATAACACCGTTGAGTGCAACTCCCACAAATACTCTATTTTCTTGGCATTGAATCTGCCCGGGTTTCAGCTTCATGTCGATCTGCGCCATGCTGGCTTGCGTAATCTTGATGGGATTTTCTCTCCATAAGCTCCACGCGCACGGAGCTGGATAAAATGCTCGAATCTTATTAACAACAACATGAGCAGAATTCGACCAATCAATCTTTGCTTGCTCTTTCGATATTTTCGGTGCTATAGAGGCTGAACCTTGTTGCGGCTCGGGTTTGATTCCTTGTTCAATCTTGTCAATAGTTTGTGCCATGGCCTCTGGTCCCATGCTTGCTAGACGCTCTAACATTTCTACGCTACGCCATGCCGATTCTATAGCGATAGGTATTTGAGTAAATAGCGGACCAGTGTCCATGCCTTTGTCGAGTTGGAAAACAGTTAATCCAGAAATTACTTCACCATTTTCAAGTGCACGCTGAACCGGGGCTGCACCACGATAGGCAGGCAAAAGTGAAAAATGTAGATTAAGAAATCCAAAGCGAGGAAGTTTCAAAATCTCTTCCGGCAGTATTACGCCATAACCGATAGTTAGAACTAGATCTAGCTCGCTAACAACGTCGACTAATTCGCTAGGCACAAGGGGTTTGACGCAGTTAATGCTATGAGACCGAGCCCATGCACTCACTGGGGATTCTGTTAACTCTCTCCCCCGACCAGCTGGCCTATCGGGCTGTGTTATTACCATTGCTAACTCATGTGAAGTCGTTAGTAACCAATCCAGTGTCGGAATCGCAACCTGCGGAGTAGCTGCTACTCCAATGCGCATTACGTGTTCCGTCCGAAAAGACCGTGCGGTGACTCCTTGATGGATATTTTTCGACCAACCTCAGAAGATTGGTTAAACCATTCGGACTCGCGAATCTCTTTCATAGCTAACTTGCGTTCAGTAGGCTTCATTCGATCTATAAAAAGAATGCCATCTAAATGGTCTGTCTCATGCTGCAAAGCTCTTGCCAAAAATTCAGTGCCATCAACGCTAATTGGTTCGCCAAACATATTAAATCCAGCGGCAACCGCTCTCATCGCGCGGGGTGTTGGATAACTTAACTCAGGAAAAGACAGACAACCTTCTTCCCCCTCCTGCATCTCATCACCAAGGACAAGGACTGGATTAACTAGATGTCCTAAGACGTCATCGACATTCCACGTAAAAACACGCAAAGGAACACCTATTTGAGGCGCAGCCAAACCAGCACCTGGGGCTTCCAACATCGTTTCAGTCAGATCAGCTACTAGAGTTCGCAACTCTTTATCAAAATCGAGGACTAGGGCCGCAGGAGTCAATAAAACTGGATCTCCGAAAAGTCGTATCTCTTGGATTGGCACTACCCCATCCTACCAAAGGGCTAGAAGGAATAAGGATCCACCCGTATTGAGAGCAGTTGTTTCTTGGCAATACTTCGTCGACGCTGGAGCTCGTGGACGAAACTCCTGACCTGCGCACCGCTTTTAACGTCGACATAGATAACGATTTTCGCCAACCCTTTTGGCATTGGGCTTGGACCGAAAACTCTGACGCTAGCAGGCAATCGTGCCTCTCTGATGGATTTATTTAAACCACTTATAAGTTGCGTGGCCTCATTAACCGGACAGGAGATGAGAAAAGATTGCACAAACGGTGGAAGCGAAACCTCTTGCCGTTCAGTTAATTCACGACGAATCATTGCACCGGGATTCCACTTAGCAATAGATGAAGTGATGGGATGTCCATCAGGAACCGTTAGTAACACAATCCCTTTAGGATCTATCATCGCCGCGGTTTCAAAAAAGAGCTCACGTGCACGTTCCTGTGCACGTATGTCCGGATGCGAGAAGAAATTTAACCCTTCCAAAATAACTACTGCGCTATATCCTTCTGTGCATCGCGGAGCTGCACCAGGAGTGGCAAGAACCAACGCTGGCGAATGTGGCACAGATCTCTTGATAACACCTTCGAATGAGAGAACCAGTGGATAGCCGTTGAACGCTCTAGAGATTTCTTCGCCTGCGCGCTCTATTCCCCGTCCGGCTATGTATGGCTTCGTGCGATTACACCACGTGCATGTCCACTCTGGAAAATCTTTCGAACACACCGTGCAACGTGGTGCTGCATTCTTTGCGCTGATAGATAACCGCCCTCCGCACGTGCATTGCGCTAAATTCTTGCAGTGCGCGCAGAGAAGTGCGTTTCCATAACCCTTGCGGGGGACTAGAAAAAGTACCGGTCCACGGGTGAGAGATTTACGAATATCGGCGAAAATACGTCCTGGCAATAGCGTTCCATCATCTGAAGCGAATGATTTGACGTTGAGCTTGAAGGCATTATTAAGAAAGCGTAATTTCTTCGTATCGATGAGAAGTGAGAGCTCCATCGATGGTACATAACCCGTAAAGACTAGATTGATAGATTCTAAAGATTGGCGAATGAAAGCAATATCGCGCACATTGCATCCTGGCGAACGTTGCTCGAAATGCTCATGCGAACTCTCTTTGTAAATGATGATAGTTTGCAGATTGGATATCGGGGCGAACATCGCACTCCGGGCACCGATCACTATACAGTCTGGTGAATCCATAGCTTTCAAATAATTCTCGTATCGCTGCGCCCGAGTCAGTGAGCTGTCCAAACGCAGATGCGCCAGCTTTTCGCTGTGTAAGGCGTGACCAATTTCATCTAGATCATTTTGATCTGGAGCAACTATAAGAACCGAACCCTTCTTATTTGCTTTCTGAATCTGAGCAACGATTTGATGAGCTGGATTCTTTAAGGGATCAAAGGCAAGAAAGAGTTGATCACCATCTGTCCGCATAACAGAAGGAGAAACTAGTGATTGGCGTATGTATGTCTTATCAACGGATGCAACTCTGGGCGGTATTGCAAGTCGTAGAACATCTGTCGGATTCGTCGACCAGCGTTGGGCCACGACTGAGATTAGTTCCAAGGATTTTTTGGTTGCAACAGGATGTACAGACAAAATCTTTGAGATCTGTCGAATCCGTCCGGTAGTCTTAGATTGTTGAAGGCGTTCTATAACGATACCTTCGACTTCACGTGTACCAAATGGGACTTGAACTCTTACACCGGTTGTAATCGATGCACTAAAACTCTCTGGGACTGCGTAATCAAATGGAGTATCTAAATGAAAGACTCCGGTATCAACCCAGATACGAGCAATAGGTAAGTGTGTTGCCGCTTCTACCTCGGGCCGTGTAATAACTTCGGCCTTGAGACGAAATAATCGCGGCGCTGCCACGTTCTACTTAATTGCCTTCTGCAAAGCATCAACGCGATCAGTGCGCTCCCACGCAAACTCAGGTAGTTCACGCCCAAAATGTCCGTAGGCACTTGTCAGTGAGTAGATAGGGCGCAAAAGTTGGAGATCTCTAATAATTGCAGCGGGTCTCAAATCAAAGGTAGCCAACACGGCATCCTGAATTTTTTGCACTGGCACCGTCTCGGTTCCAAAGGTCTCAACGAAAAGTCCTACTGGTTGGGCTTTTCCGATTGCGTAAGCGACCTGAACTTCACATCGTCTAGCCAGGCCAGCGGCAACGACATTCTTGGCGACCCATCGCATTGCATATGCAGCGGAGCGATCTACCTTTGAAGGGTCTTTCCCACTAAATGCTCCCCCACCATGACGTGCCATTCCGCCGTATGTATCGACGATGATTTTGCGACCAGTCAATCCCGCATCTCCCATTGGTCCACCAATGACAAAACGTCCAGTTGGATTAATGAGAATTTTAAGATCGAGCCTTGGAAGTTCTATAGTGGATAAAATCGGTTCAATGACATATTCAATAATCTCTGGAGTCAAGGTTTTAGCAACATCAACGTCTTCACTGTGCTGACTGGAGATAACAACGGTATTAAGTGCAACGGCTCGATCGCCTTCATATTCAATAGTTACTTGAGTCTTTCCATCTGGGCGCAAGTAAGGGAGTTGACCAGATTTGCGCACTTTAGAAAGTTGAGCGGCTAGCGCATGTGCCAGCCAGATGGGCAGTGGCATCAACTCTTTGGTGTCATCACAAGCATAGCCAAACATTAAACCTTGATCGCCGGCGCCTTGCAAATCTAAGGGATCTACCCCTGATGCAACGCGATGCTCATAAGCGTCATCGATGCCTTGGGCGATGTCTTGAGACTGCTGACCAATGGATATTGAAACTCCGCAGCTATTTCCATCAAAACCCTTCTCTGACGAGTCATATCCAATATTTAGAACCGTGTCTCTAACAATTGTATTAACGTCGGCATATCCATCAGTTGTTACTTCACCAGCAACATGGACTTGACCAGTAGTAATAAGAGTTTCTACGGCGACTCGGCTCTTACTATCTTGTGAGAGTAAGGAGTCTAAAACCGCATCTGAAATAGCATCGGCAATCTTATCCGGATGACCTTCAGTAACTGATTCTGATGTAAAGAGGCGCTGCGACATGAGTTCTAACCTAACTGCCGGATGGCGTAATCAAGGAGTAAATCTGCGAGAGCGTCTTTGGAGACTTCCTTGAGCGCTATTTCCTCACCGTTTCGTAGAAGGATTGTACCGTGCGTGACATCTTTTCCGAATATTGCGCCACCGCTAACATCGTTAACATAGATGATATCGAGAGATTTAGCCTTGAGCTTTGAGCGCGCAGACTCAATATGATCATTAGTCTCTGCCGCAAAACCGATCATTACTTGGTGAGACTTTTGGCTAGAGAGCTCGGCCAGTAAATCAGGGTTAGCTTCTAGTTCTATAGAGGTAAAGAAGGCCTTCTTAATCTTTTGGCTAAGTTTTGCAGTTGGCCTTGCATCGGCCACGGCGGCACACATAATTAATACATCACAAGAGGCAAACTCGTTCTGCAACGCTTCCTGCATATCGCGAGCACTTTCTACATTAATGATGGAGATTCCATCAAGGCTAGAGCTATCCATGTTGGCGGCGATCAAACTAACCTCGGCTCCTCGTAACTGCGCCGAGCGTGCCAGTGCAATGCCTTGTTTGCCAGATGACCTATTACCAATAAATCGGACTGGATCAACTGCCTCGCGAGTACCGCCTGCAGTAATAAGAATTTTTCGTCCAAGAAAATCCTGCTTATTACCTGTCATTTCATCAAACTCAGTAACTATTCGAGAGACCTCAGGGAAACGACCCTGGCCAGAATCTTTGCCGGTGAGCCGCCCGGTATCCGGTTCTAGAACAATGAATCCACGTGAGCGCAGTGTTTCGACATTGAGCTTCGTTGCAGGATCATTCCACATGTTTGGGTGCATCGCGGGGACGATCATTTTGGGAACATCACTTGCAAGAACTAAATTCGTCAGAAGGTCATCGGCGCGACCGACCGAAATGCGGGCGATGAGATCGGCAGTAGCGGGAGCAATAATAAAATAGCCGCTTTTTTGTGCTAATGAAATATGTGCAACTTCATGCACGTTTTCCCAGACTTGTGTATGTGCTGGACGTCCTGACAGTGCCTCCCATGTTGCAGCCCCAACGAAATTTAGCGATGAGGGAGTTGGGACGACGGTAACGAGGTAGCCACGATCTTGTAATCTGCGCAGAAGATCGGCTGACTTATAGGCCGCGATTCCAGCGCCAACGCCGAGTATTACCTCACGGCTGTCGGTAGACATTGCTAAAAGAAAACTTTAAGCCGTTGGTTCGAGATTTTCGATCGTTAGAAGACCTTCATTAATTTCGCGAAGGGCGATCGAGAGTGGCTTTTCATGAACATGTGTCTCAACTAGAGGTCCCACGTATTCGAGTAACCCCTCGCCTAACTGTGAGTAATAGGCGTTGATCTGACGGGCACGCTTTGCGGCGTAGAGAACGAGGCTGTACTTAGAGCCACTCTTCTCTAGAAGTTCGTCAATTGGTGGATTTGTAATGCCATCCATAGTTATCCCCGCTCATGTGCTGTTTTGGTCAAGATATCAATCCTATCAGTTGTTCAACGACCCGCTCGACCTGGTCATTGACGATTACTACATCGAAATAAGAGGCCGCTGCTAACTCTTCCTGCGCTAGGGCTAGGCGTTCAGCTCTGCGCTCAGGACCATCCGTGCCACGTCCCTCTAATCGTGAAACCAGCTCCTCCCAGGTTGGAGGTTCAAGAAATACCAGAAGCGACTGCGACACATGCGCCTTCACCTGTCTGGCTCCCGCAATCTCAATCTCCAAAAGAACATTTCTGCCCTTTAAGAGTGCTTCTTCAACTGCTGATCGCGGAGTTCCATAGCGGTTGCCGGCGAATGCCGCCCATTCAAGAAACTCATCATCTTTGATTCGGCGAGAAAACTCTTCATCTGAAATAAAAAAATATTCAACACCATCGTGCTCATTTTTTCGTGGAGCTCTAGTTGTTGCAGAAATGCTAACCCAGAAATCTCCAGAAGCACGCAATGAACTTGCGACTGTACTTTTGCCGACTCCCCCTGGTCCGGACAAAACTAAGAGTTTCCCAGGTGCTACAGCATGCGATGAATTCATAAATTCGTTACGTAATTGCTTCAACTGGTGACGACCCAAACCTTGAATCCTACGAGTGGGTGAGATATTCAATCGCTCCATGAGACTGGTTGCCCTAACTTTTCCAACACCAGAGAGAGCTTCCAAAAGCTCGCGAACTCGCATCTTTCCGACACTATCTTCATTAGCTGCAATTTCTAGGACTGTATCGATAGAAAACTCCCCACTTTTAATCTTGTTTTTTACTTCAGCACGTCGTTTGCGCGACTGGGCCGCCTTAGCAAGCGCCAATGCACGTTCTTCGGCAGTCAATTGTGGAGGTGCACCCATGAGCTAAATCTAGTGCACAGAGTTAATTTGCTGTGCTATTTCCATTGCTCGTTCGCGCATAGCTTGAGCGCCATGTTGCCAATGCATAGTTATTGGCCTACCAATAACCACAAAATCAGCACCGCAATCTATCGCCTCACGTGGAGTCATGGTCCTTTTTTGATCATCACTATGTGCGGTATCGACAGGACGCACTCCAGGGGTAATGATTGTTACTGCCGAACCTACTGCTTGACGAATCGCCAAAATCTCTAAGGGTGAACAGACAATCGCTCGAGCACCTGCGTTGGTGGCTAAGCTGGCTAAGCGAACTGCGCTATCTAAAGCATTATCTCTGAATCCAATACTGTCAACATCACTTTCTGACAGCGACGTTAAAACCGTAACTGCAGTCACAAAAGTCGAAGGTAATGCATCTGCGGCGGCGCGAATCATTCCCGCTCCCCCAGAGGCATGGACCGTTAAGTACTTTGGTCTTAAGGAACTAACTGCACGTGCTGCCCCAGAAACCGTGTTTTCTATGTCATGAAGTTTAAGATCTAGAAAAATATCAGCATCGGTGTTTTGTGTTACCGCATTCACGCCCTCTGATCCAAAGGTAAGAAAAAATTCTAGGCCTAATTTATACACTGTTACGACATCTTCTGTTGCTTTGACCCAGCCAAAAGCGGTTTTTAAATCCGAAGTATCGACTGCCAAAACTATCGGTGCTTTATTTAGCATCAGCGATCTCAGGTCTATGCGCAAAACCAATTGCATCACGTAGCGATGAGAAGCCCTTGTCGAGTAAAAGCTGCTTCAACTCACTCTGAATAGTCGGCAATGCAGTTGGATTACCAAAACTTGCCGTGCCTACAGATACTGCGCTAGCTCCAGCTGCAATCATCTCTAAAGCATCGCGACCGCAAGATACCCCTCCCATGCCTAAAATTGGAAGCTTTGGAAGTGCAGCGTGAACTTGATAGATAGCACGCACAGCAATTGGTCTAATAGCTGGACCCGATAATCCACCGGTCTTTCCGCCAAGATGTGGTCTTAACGTTTCAATATTAATCACCATGCCTAAAACCGTATTGATGAGAGCGACTGCATCTGCACCCGCATCTACTACTCCACGAGTAATATGAACTAAATCGGTAACATCGGGTGAAAGCTTTGCAATGATCGGAAGTTCTCCACCGATGGTACGTCGTACACCATCTATTACACGCCGTGATGCATCTGGATCGCAGGCAAAGACCAGACCTCTATTCTCGACATTCGGACACGATATGTTGACTTCGAGAGCGCTGATCCCAGATATTCCGCGTAACTTACGCGCTAACGTTGCATACTCTTCAACGGTCTCTCCCGCAATTGAGACAACGATGCGAGCTTTTTGTTCAAGTAGATAGGGAATATCTTTAGCAATAAAGGCGTCGATACCAGGGCCTTGCAGACCGATGGAGTTAAGCATTCCGCTTGGTGTCTCGGCCATTCGAGGAGTTGGACGACCATGACGTGGCTTAGACATAACGGATTTAGTTACGACTCCACCTATCGAATTCAGATCAAAAAACTGTGCTAACTCACGACCGGAGCTGGCGCATCCACTAGCGGTGAAAATTGGGGCAGGAAACCATGCATTTCCAAGCGTTGTAGAAAAATCTAAAGAAGTCATAACGCCTTACCAACCTTGTCCCAGATAACTCTCTCACCATCCATGACCGGTCCATCGATACATGATCTGAGCATCGCTATGTTGCCATCGGCATCTTGGGTTGGAAGAACGCATGTCATGCACACGCCTATTCCACATGCCATTGACTCTTCGACTGCACATTGATGAACCACTTCTGTTCCTCGAGTGATTGAATCGATAGCGGCCAACATAGCCATTGGACCGCAGGAATAAATGACCGCAATACTTAAATCTGCAACCAGGGCTTGTATCGGTTCAGTTACTCTTCCAGTTTGTCCCATAGTCCCATCTTCGGTGTATATACGCAGAGAATTTACTGCGCGCTTTCCTTCCATGGGTGCATAAATTTTCGAAGCAGTACTTGCTCCCAATATCATGTCTACGCGACAACCACGCGCATTAAGTACTTCAGCTAAACCAAATAGAGGGGCTGATCCATATCCGCCGCCTACTAGTAGAACTTGAACTGGTTCTGTCGGTATACCAAAGGCTGTGCCTAGCGGGACTACCACATCTAGTTCGGCACCTTCGAGCTGCGAACATAACCACGTACTACCCTGACCGTGAGGGGCAACGATTAACTCCATAGTTCCACCCGATGCAGAGTTAACCGAGACTCGCGAAATTGCAAATGCTCTACGCAAAATCATGGCCGACGTATTACCACCAACATTAATTGCTACGAAGTTTCCAGGTTTACATTGTTGAGCTACATCGCCGATAGTGAGAATTAACTGATGGTATTGACCAACCCGCTTATTACTCACTACATAGGCTTTAATCTGCCTAGCGTTGCGATTAATCTCAGCCATGCTAAGCCAGCCACTCTTGTAGAGATTTAATCGAAACTTCGTTTGATTGCAAGAAGCGAATACCCTCAACTGCAGCGTTAAATCCTGCGGTAGTCGTGATAATTGGAATAGAGCGTTGAACAGCTGCCGTGCGAATGGCCCAACCATCATGACGTGTGCCACGCCCTACCGGAGTATTGATCACAAGATCAATATCACCGGAGTTAATCATGTCTACGATCGTGCGCTCTCCCATGGGCCCTTTACCTTCAGAGTTTTTTCGAACCGTGACTGAAGGTACTCCATGGGAGGCTAAAAACTCGGCAGTGCCCTGAGTTGCCAATATTTTAAAGCCCAATGTGCTGAGGCCGGCTGCGGCATCAACACCATGAACCTTATTTTTATCGGCTAAAGAGATAAACACTGTTCCAGTTTTAGGCAGAGGACCAAAGGCCTGTATTTGTGACTTCGCATAGCTCTCACCAAAGGTTGGAGAGATACCCATGACTTCACCAGTTGATCGCATCTCGGGCCCAAGCACTGCATCCACTCCTCGTCCATCCAGACGACGAAAGCGATTCCACGGTAGAACTGCCTCTTTCACTGAGACGCCATGTGCAACACCATCGCCGATCGTCGGCAATAAACCTTCGGCGCGCAGTTCTGCGATTGAGCTACCCACAGAGATTCGTGCTGCCGCTTTTGCTAAAGGAACTCCCGTTGATTTACTTACAAATGGAACTGTTCGAGAAGCGCGAGGATTAGCTTCTAATACGTAAAGTTTAGAGTCGGCGATTGCGAATTGAATATTAATCAAACCTCGAACACCAACACCACGAGCTATCATAAGTGTGGCTTGAATAATCTCGGCTAACGAATCAGCTGAGACCGTCATGGAAGGTAGAACGCACGCACTATCTCCACTATGAATACCGGCCTCCTCAATATGTTCCATAACTCCACCCAGGAATAGTTCATCACCATCGAATAAAGCATCGACATCAATCTCAATAGCGCTATCTAAGAAACGATCTACTAAGACTGGATGATCTGGGGTGATATCTGTTGCCCGCGAGATAAAACCTGCAAGTGATTGATCATCATAAACAATCTCCATGCCACGACCACCTAATACAAAGGAAGGCCTCACTAATACTGGGTAACCGATACGGGTTGCGATAGTGATTGCCTCAAGTTGAGACGCTGCCATTCCAAACTCAGGGGCAGTCAACTCTTGTTCAAATAAAATGTTTCCAAATGCTCCACGCTCTTCGGCAAGATTGATAGCCTCTGGACTTGTTCCAAGGATCGTTACGCCATTAGCCTTCAGACCAGCTGCTAAACCAAGCGGTGTTTGTCCACCTAATTGTGTTATAACGCCAAGTAATGGCCCTGCCTGCGTCTCAGCGTGAATCACTTCCAGAACATCCTCTAACGTCAACGGCTCAAAATAGAGGCGATTACTAGTGTCGTAATCAGTAGATACAGTCTCTGGATTACAGTTAATCATAATAGTTTCATACCCTGCAGCACGAAGCGCAAACGAGGCGTGCACGCACGAGTAATCAAATTCGATTCCTTGACCTATGCGGTTCGGTCCGCTACCTAAAATAATTACTGCAGGAACTGTTCTTGGTCGTACTTCGCTCTCTTCTTCATAGGATGAATAGTGGTAGGGAGTGAAGGCTTCAAACTCGGCTGCACATGTATCAACTGTTTTATATACCGGTCTGATTGATAAGTGATGGCGAATCCTTCGGACCTCGTCTTCACTGATTCCGCGAATTTTCGCAATTTGATAGTCAGAAAAACCGTTGGACTTAGCGCCGCGTAAAATTTGGCTTGTAAGCTCACCAGGAACTGCGATCTGTTCCGCTTGTTGATTTATAAGTTCTAACTGCCGTAAATACCAGGGATCAATTTTACATGCTGCAAATACCTCATCAATGGTAGCCCCGGCCCACATAGCCCGCTGCACTTGCTGAAGTCGATACTCCGTTGGAACCGAAATTTGAGAAAGTAGTTGATCTTTTTCACCTGCTCTAACTTCAGGCCAAGAAAAAATAGCCTCTTTGCGTTCCAGTGAACGCAGAGCTTTCATGAGGGCTTCAGAGAAAGAGCGGCCAATCGCCATGGCCTCACCAACACTCTTCATGGTTGTTGTAAGACGTGGATCTGCATCAGCAAACTTTTCAAAGGCAAAACGTGGCATCTTAACGACAACATAGTCCAGCGTAGGTTCAAAAGAGGCGGGTGTGACTTTAGTGATGTCATTTTGAATCTCGTCCAATGTGTAACCTATCGCTAATTTAGTTGCAATTTTTGCGATAGGAAAACCAGTGGCTTTAGATGCCAGCGCACTTGATCGAGATACACGGGGATTCATCTCGATAACAATGATGCGGCCATCTACCGGATTAACGGCAAATTGGATGTTGCACCCTCCGGTATCCACACCAACTTCACGGATAATCCGCAATGAGAGGTCTCGAAGCCTTTGGTATTCAACATCGGTCAAAGTCATAGCAGGTGCCACCGTGATCGAATCACCGGTATGAACACCCATAGGATCTACATTCTCAATGCTGCAGACAATGACTACGTTATCTTTGCGATCACGCATCACTTCAAGTTCGTACTCTTTCCAACCAATGATCGACTCCTCTAAGAGAACCTCTGAGGTTGGACTATGTCGTAAGCCTGCTCCAGCAATCTGTCGCAACTCTTCTTCATCAAAGGCAATGCCGGAGCCTAACCCGCCCATTGTAAAAGATGGGCGAACTACAACTGGATAGTTCAACGTTTTAACTGCGGTAAAGATTTCATCCATCGTGTGACAGATTATTGAAAGCGCTGACTCTCCCCCAATTTTTTCTACAATAGCTCTAAATAACTCACGATTTTCTCCACGCTGAATAGCTGCAACATCAGCACCGATAAGCTTTACGCCATATTTCGCCAACGTTCCGCGTTCAAAAAGTCCGATCGCCGCGTTTAAGGCCGTCTGACCACCCAAAGTTGCTAAGACTGCATCGGGCTTTTCATGAGCAATGATCTTCTCGATTACTTCAGGAGTAATCGGTTCAATGTATGTAGCATCCGCAAACTCTGGATCGGTCATAATTGTTGCGGGATTAGAATTGACTAAAATGACACGAATACCCTCTTCACGTAATACACGACAGGCCTGTGTGCCTGAGTAGTCAAACTCGCATGCTTGCCCAATGACGATTGGACCACTACCAATAACTAATACACTTTTGATGGACGTGTCGCGTGGCATTATTTGCCTACCTTTAAAGACATCATGTCGACGAAGCGGTCAAATAAATACTGCGCATCATGGGGGCCAGCTGCGGCCTCAGGATGGTATTGCACGGAAAACGCTGGACGATCGATTAAGTGAAGACCTTCGACCACACCATCATTTAAACTCACGTGAGTTACTTCTCCGCGGCCGTACACCGTTGTGAACTCTGTCTCCGTTGGAGCCGCTAATGCAAAACCGTGATTATGCGAAGTAATCTCGACCTTACTTGTTAACTTGTCGATGACAGGTTGATTGATGCCTCGATGGCCAAACGTTAACTTGTAAGTCTCAAAACCTAACGCTCTACCAAGAATTTGATGACCAAAACAGATTCCAAAGATAGGAATCTGTTTGAGGAGAATCTGTCGAACTACCTCGATAACCTGAATCATTGTGGCAGGATCACCCGGACCATTTGAGATGAACAGACCATCCGGAGAAAGTGCACAAATATCCTCAGCAGTAGAGTCGAAGGGCAAAACGTGAACTTCTACCCCACGCTCAGATAGTGCACGTGGAGTTGCCGACTTAATACCTAAATCTAAAGCTGCTACTACAAACTTCTTTTCCCCCTTTGCAGGAACTACATATGGGGTTTTAGTTGAAACATCGGATACAAGAAAGGACCCAGACATTTGTGAGCTCTTTCGAACTTCAACTACCATTTCTTCACGTGTCATCTCTAAATCTGAAAAAATGCCTACTCGCATTGCACCTCTATCGCGCAAGTGACGTGTCAACGCTCTAGTATCGACTCCTTGTAATCCAACTATATTTTGGGCAATCAACTCACTCTCAAGATCATTCTCACTTCGCCAATTAGATACGAGTGACGATGGATTTCTGACAACAAAACCTGCGACCCAGATCTTCTCAGACTCATTATCCTGAGTGTTAAAACCTGTATTTCCAATATGCGGCGCCGTCATGACAACTACTTGCTTGTGATACGAAGGGTCAGTTAACGTTTCCTGGTATCCAGTCATCCCAGTCTGAAAGACTGCTTCGCCAAAAGTTTTACCGGTAGATCCCCAGGATTGGCCTTCAAAAACTCTGCCGTCATCCAGAACTAGAAATGCGGTGCTCATCTAAACATTCACTCCATTTTCTAGGGTGAGTTTGCCTTTGTAGAACGTATGTGTCACTACGCCCGGTAACACATAGCCGTGGAAGGGAGTATTACGGCTTCGTGATTGCACAAGATCTCGGTCTACCGTCCAAGATTTCAATGGATTGATGAGAGTTACATTAGCAACACTGCCCACTGAAATTTTTTGACCTTGGTGTTCATATCCGCCAATACGAGCTGGAGAATGTGACATCCTTTCGGCAACCCCTTGCCAAGTTAATAAACCATTGTCAACCATAGTTTTTTGAACTATAGAAATAGCTGTTTCTAAACCTAACATTCCAAAAGACGCCTCCTGCCACTCGCATTCTTTTGACTCCATTGTGTGCGGTGCATGATCAGTTGCGACGATATCAATCGTGCCATCGGCAAGTGCCTCCCTGAGGGCATGTACATCTTTTTCAGTGCGAAGAGGTGGATTCACTTTAAAAATCGGGTCGTACGAACTAGCTAAGTCATCGGTAAGTAAAAGATGGTGTGGAGTTACCTCGGCGCTCACATTGATGCCTCGTGCCTTTGCCCAACGAATAATCTCTACTCCCCCAGCCGTTGTTACATGGCAGACATGTAATCGCGATTGAACATGATCTGTGAGTAAAACATCCCGCGCAATGATCGCTTCTTCGGCAATTGCTGGCCATCCGCGCAAACCAAGTCGCGCCGACATTTCGCCCTCGTTCATTTGTGATCCAATAGTTAGTCGTGGCTCTTGCGCATGCTGAGCGATTACGCCATCGAATTTTTTGATGTACTCAAGAGCTCTTCGCATTACCAAGGGATCGAAGACACACATGCCATCATCGCTAAACACTCTTACTCTGGCGATCGAATCTGCCATCGCGCCAATCTCAGAGAGAGTCTCGCCTTTTAACCCTTCAGTAACTGCACCGATTGGAAAAACATCTAATAATCCCGCTTCTTGCCCCAGTCGATAAACCTGTTCTACGACTCCAGCATTATCTGCAACCGGTGAAGTGTTGGCCATTGCAGACAGCGCAGTGAAACCACCTTTAGCGCCAGCTCGCGATGCAGAGGCTACTGTTTCTGCATCTTCGCGACCTGGTTGGCGTAAGTGGGTGTGTAAGTCAACTAAGCCAGGCAAAACTATCGAGTCAGTAGCATCGATCACCGTTGCGTGCTCATCTGTAAGAGATTTTTCGATCCTGGTAATTACGCCACCATCTATTAAAATATCGCTAATCGACCCGTCAACTAGGGTGCCGCCTTTAAGTACGAATGTGGTTGTTGACATTAGTTCGACCCCGCTTCCAATGGTGCGCCAGCAAGTAAGACATAGAGGATTGCCATTCGGATACTGACACCATTTGCTACTTGCTCAACGATGACCGAACGTGCACTGTCCGCGACCTCTGCAGCAATCTCTAATCCCCGATTCATTGGGCCTGGGTGCATAATGATGGCGTGTGGTTGCATCATGGCTAAGCGCTGCGAGTTCAAACCAAAATACCGTGAATATTCGCGCGCATTAGGAAAAAATAGATCATTCATTCGCTCCTGTTGCACACGCAACATCATGACGGCGTCAACCTGTGAGATAACTTCATCCAAATCGTATGAGACTTTAGCTGGCCAGCTCTCGACTCCAACAGGTAACAGTGTAGGCGGGGCGACCAAAGTTACATGCGCGCCCAAGAGGTTGAGCAGGAGCACATTCGAGCGCGCAACACGCGAGTGCAACACATCGCCAACGATTGCTACCTTCAATCCTGCTAAATCTGCGCCACCTTTACCGAGATGTTTCCGAATCGTAAAAGCATCTAAGAGTGCTTGGCTGGGATGTTCATGTGTGCCATCACCGGCATTGATGACACTACCTGTCATCCACTGTGAATCAGCTAAACGTTGCGGAGCACCTGAAGCACTGTGTCGAATGACGACCGCATCGGCTCCCATCGCTTGCAAAGTCATCGCGGTATCTTTTAAGGACTCACCTTTACTAATACTGGAACCTTTTGCTGAGAAATTAATAACATCGGCCGACAAACGTTTTGCAGCTGCTTCAAAGGAGATGCGGGTGCGAGTTGAATCTTCAGCAAAGAGATTGACAATGGTACGTCCACGAAGTGTGGGAAGTTTCTTCACCTGACCATCACTCACGCGAGCGAGTTCGGTTGCTGTATCCAGAATTAGAATTGCATCGGATTTGTTAAGATCAGAGATTGAGAGTAAGTGCCGCATGGTTTAGCCCTCCCCTTCTATGAGCACTTCATCTGCTCCGTCGATTTCAACCAGGTGCACACGAACCGATTGGTTTGATGAAGTCGGTAAGTTTTTGCCAACAAAGTCAGCTCGAATAGGTAGCTGCCTATGGCCGCGATCTACAAGTACCGCCAATTGAACGGAGCGTGGGCGTCCAAGTTCACCTAGGGCATCGAGCGCCGCTCTAATTGTTCGCCCGGAGTAGAGAACATCATCGATGAGGACAACATCCCTGCCCTCTATGCCGACACTGGGAATAGTCGTGGACATGATGGCGCGGAGCGGGCGCATTCTTAAATCATCGCGGTGCATTGTGATATCCAACATTCCGGCTTGGATCTCTCGCGATTCGATGGTTGAGATCGTTTGCGCAACACGGATCGCCAGGTGAGCACCACGTGTAGGAATTCCAAGCAAGGTTATGTTCTCGGCACCTTGGTTTTTTTCAACAATTTCATGGGAAATACGGGTCAACGCACGCGAGATATCCGATGCGGACAGGGCAATACTCATAGTAAATCTCCTTCCCCATCTCACAGGATGGGTCGTTAAAGGATGCAAGCGCGATCATAGCATCGACTCCCTCAAACTGTGGATATCAAAATCCTGAGCTGCCTTCTCCATCTACCCTCAACGCTATGACCACGCCGACTATAGATTCAATCTCACATCGCCTCCGCGCTATCCGCTTAAGCAAAGCTCTATCCCTTCGCGATGTTCAGATTGCTAGCAGTGGCCGGATTCCGGCAGTAGTGCTTGGCTCGTATGAACGCGGCGACCGATCATTGAGCGTTAAGAAGGCAATTGTGATCGCGGAGTTTTACGAGGTCCCACTGGCATATCTCTTAGCTGAACCCATCATTAGTCAACACAACCTGGGTGGAGTTGTTATCGATCTTCGCCGGATGCGTTTGCTCGCCCTGGATCGGGTATCCATTGTCAATGAAGATCTTCCATTCCGTATTCTTTCTACCTTCATCTCAGGAATTGTTGCGAAAAGAGACGACTGGAATGGCGAGGTTCTTTCTTTGCGCACAAGTGATATCGAATCACTTGCTCTAGCTATGGGAAGTAGTTGCCAGGCTCTTATACAAATGCTTAACACCAATAAACTTCTTATTACATCAGATAGCTAAACTATCTTTAATTGAGGCTATCCTGCCTAGAACACCATGGATAAACCCAGCTGAGTCATCGGTTGACAGTTCGCGAGCTAAATCAAGTGCCTCATCAATTGCTACTGCATCTGGAATATTGTTTCCCCATAAAATCTCATAAATACCTAGGCGCAGGATGTTTCTATCAACTGCAGGCAGGCGGTCCATGTCCCAACCTTGGGCATATGTCGTGATTAACTCATCAATCTTTCGGTAATGCTCGCTAATCCCGGTAACTAACTCTCGTGTGTAGTCACGAATTGGGCGCGCATCAGGGCCCTCTTCAACTACATCGCGCAGTGTGAGGGTTGCAAGAGCATTGGTCCCGCGAATATCGGCCTCGTACAGTAAATCTAACGCGGCCTTTCGAGCTTTACTGCGGGCCGACACTAGTTAGCGCGACCTTGGTAAGACCCATCACGAGTATCAACCATGACAACTTCATCTTGCTTGATGAATAGTGGAACCTGAATTTCAATTCCAGTTTCAACCGTTGCCGGCTTTGTACCACCAGATGAGCGATCACCTTGAATACCAGGTTCGGTATAGGTAATTTTTAGTGGAACTGATGCCGCTAGCTCAATATAGAGCGGATTACCTTCGTGAACTGCAACAACTGCGTCAGTGTTTTCTAGCATGTAATTAGCCATATCACCAACAGTGGCCTGTGAAATAGTCATTTGATCGTAAGTTTTTGAATCCATAAATACAAAATCTTCGCCCTCTTTATAAAGAAACTGCATATCGCGCTTCTCTAGGATTTCGATATCGATCTTAACTCCAGAGTTAAAAGTTCGATCGATCACTTTGCCAGTAAGAACTGACTTCAACTTTGTACGAACGAAAGCTGGACCTTTACCTGGCTTTACATGCTGAAATTCAACAACATTCCAAAGTTGGCCCTCGATATCTAGTGTGATGCCATTCTTAAGATCAGCTGTTGTTGCCACGATAGAACTCCACTCGGATAATTAGTTTTTCGGCCACCTGCTGTGATGGCAAGGAAGTAAGGATACCTGCTAAAACTATGTGCTCAGTTCGCCCCGCTGAGCAGGTTCTTCATCGCGATAATCGCTAAAACATAGGAGTTAGGACCGAAACCGCCAATTGTTCCATTCGCAACGCCAGAGATAACGGACGTGTGCCGGAACTCTTCACGAGCCATTGGATTTGATAGATGCACTTCTATGAGGGGGGCCTTTAATAGTTCGGCAGCATCACGAATTGCATATGAATAATGTGTGAAGGCCGCGGGATTGATAATGACAGGTGTCTTTGCATCAGCGGCGGCATGTAGCCATCCGATAATCGTTGCTTCATCATCACTTTGGCGGACATCGGCTTCGAAGCCGTATGTTGTGGCCGCGGTTTCAATAAGGTTCTTGAGCTCGGCATAGTTGAGGTCACCATAAATAGATGAGTCTCTAATATCGAGTCGTGCCAGATTAGGCCCGTTAATTACAAGAATCTTCATGAGCTAATTCTCTCATAAGCACTGTGAAGTTCGCCCTCGTTAAGGTCTTCCACTCTCCTGGTCGCCCCGAGTGCAGTTAATACTACAAATCGTAGTTGTGAGCCTCTGCTTTTCTTATCTAGTGCGAGCAGTGGCCATAGTGCGGGCCAAGCTGTCGCTTCATAAGTGATGGGCAGACCCAGCGCGGCCAAGAGTCGACGATGTTGATCCAGCACGCCAGAATCAATCAAACCCCTAGCATGGGCAAGTTCTGCGGCATAGACCAAACCAATTGAAATTGCTTCACCATGGCGCAATGAATAACGAGAATGAATTTCAATTGCATGTCCTAACGTGTGGCCGTAATTGAGTACCTCACGGACGAAACTCTCTTTAAAGTCCATACCCACGACATCGGCTTTCACTTGCACTGAACGCGAAACTAACTCTTCAATAAGATCCGATTGTGTTCGTAGAGATTCAATACTCTGTCCTTCAATCACTCTTAGAATCTCTACATCACTGATAAATCCACACTTGATTACCTCAGCTAGTCCAGCGGCAAAATCACGATCAGAGAGAGTCTTCAGCCAACTAAAATCGATAATTACAGAAAGTGGCGAATAAAAAGCCCCAATAAGATTCTTACCATAATCACTATTGATCCCTGTTTTACCACCAACCGAAGCATCCACCATTCCTGCGACACTAGTGGGAACGCCGATCCAATCAATCCCTCGCAACCAGGTTGCCGCCGCAAAGCCAGCCAAATCCGTAATCGCTCCACCACCGATACCAATAACTAAATCAGAGCGAGTAAATCCGGCTGCACCTAACCAATTCCATAAAGACGATAGGCTTGCAATATTCTTTGCAGCCTCACCATCACTTACCTCAAAGAAATGGAACTCAGCATCAACATCAGCGTCAAATCGAATTGAATCACGCATCGCAGTGGAGTAAATAACTGCAACTCTTGAACGGCCATTTGCGAGCTTGAGAACTTCGCTTTTCCAATCGCAATCAATGATTACGTCATAGCTTCGCTCGGCATGTACCGTAATAATCTTCATTGAGTGGCCTCAACAATCTGAGCAACTAGATCTTTCACACTGGTTCCCTCAACTTTAACAACTGCAGTTGCTAAACGCTCATAAATAGGGCGCCGTACTTCATTGAGTTCTTGCCATTGGGCGCGAGGGTTGCCCAACAACAGTGGGCGATCCCGATTGAAACCCACTCGTGCAGCGGCAATAGCAAGTGAGACATCTAGAAAAATCCGATGCGAATCAGTCGTTGCAAGTAGTGCTTGGGCACGCTCTGAAATAGGTGCCCCACCACCGAGCGAGAGAACGCATTCGGGAATAACGATGCACTCTTGAAGTACTTCGAACTCGACTTCTCTAAAAAATCCTTCACCCTTTGAGATAAATATATCGGAAATCTTCATCGCAGACTTTTCTTCAATCACAATGTCGGTATCAACGAATCGCAGACCGAGGTGGCGGGCAAGAGCCTTTCCTACCGTGCTCTTTCCTGCCCCTGGCGGACCCATCAAAATAAACTGTGGCATCGTTACTACTTAAAATTGAGATTGAGAATGTAACTTTCAAAGTTACGACGAGTCTCACCAACTGAGTCCCCACCAAATTTTTCAAGAACAGCTTGCGCCAAAACAAGTGCAACCATCGCCTCTGCTACAACTCCAGCAGCCGGAACAGCGCACACATCTGAACGCTGATTAATAGCTTTGGCGGCCTCACCAGTTGACACATCGATCGTATCGAGCGCCTTTGGGACCGTCGAAATAGGTTTCATAGCTGCACGAACACGAAGGATTTCACCGTTGGACATTCCACCCTCAGTGCCACCAGCACGATCTGTACGTCTAACAATGTTGCCTTTGGAATCTTTTTCAATTTCATCATGAGCTTTGGAGCCACGCCGCTCTGCTGTTGCAAATCCATCACCAAGTTCTACGCCTTTAATCGCCTGAATACCCATGACTGCACCAGCTAAACGAGAATCTAAACGTCGATCCCAATGAACATGTGAACCTAAACCAGGTGGCATATTAAAGGCCAATACTTCAACCACTCCACCCAATGTATCTCCATCAGAGTGGGCGCTATCAATCTCTGCAAGCATGCGCTCACTCGTTAACTTATCCGCACATCGAACAGGGTCACTATCTATGCGCTGCATGTCAGCAGATGATGGCAGCGGTGCATCATCAGGTACGCGTACTGAACCGATTGATAACACATGACTTAGAATTGTGATTCCTAAACTTTGCTCGAGAAACTTGCGTGCAACTGCGCCAAGTGCCACACGGGCAGCTGTCTCACGGGCGCTGGCTCGCTCCAGAATCGGTCGCGCATCATCTAAGTCGTATTTTTGCATCCCTACTAAATCCGCATGACCGGGACGCGGACGTGTCAATGGAGCATTGCGTGCAAGGTTTTTGATTTCATCTAGAGGGACAGGGTCGGCCGACATAATTTTTTCCCACTTAGGCCACTCTGAATTATCAATTTGAATGGCGATGGGTCCACCTTGCGTGAGTCCATGTCGCACTCCGCCAAGAATTGTGACCTTGTCAGCTTCAAAAGTTTGACGTGCACCGCGACCAGCACCGAGCCTGCGACGCTGTAAGTGAAAATCGATATCGGCCGTAGTAACAGCAACGCTTGCAGGAATCCCTTCCAGAATTGCACTAAGGGCCTGACCATGAGATTCACCAGCTGTTAACCAACGCATGTGCATATTCTTGCAGAAATCCACTGATTCTCGCGCCTAAATAGAGCGCAGTTGCCATAAAAATTGCAGGTGCTAGCGCAATCTCACGACGAATTCGCCCCGATAGAAGAAACTCAAGCAGCACCATGATCGAGGCACATGCAAAGATTGCACAAATAAAAATCCAGAAGTGGACAATCACCTGAAAGTCCAAAGTTAAGCAGATGAGAAGTACTAATTTGACATCCCCCATACCTATTCCGGCGACACCGTAGAGAGTTAAGAGGACGATGCTGGCCGAAAAAAATGTGTTAATTGAGGTGGTTCCGATGAAAATCCGTTCGATGGCAGTGATGTAGAACATCCATGTGAGATAGATATTTGGTATGCGATGATATTTCACGTCAGCGATACATATGGGTAGAGCAAATATAGCGAGGGCGATCACCTATATAGGTTAGTTACATTGCGCAGAGTTCATTTTCCTATGTGGATGAGCTCAACGCCTCCAGAGCAGCTTTTCGCATGAGTTGAGCCATCGAGGATCGATCTATCGGTGAAGCGGTAAATATTTCCACCTGTGATATTGCTTGATGTATCAACAAATCCAATCCATCAATGACGTAGCCGCCATTCTCTCGCCAAGTGAGTAGAGCTTGCGTAGGCCAAGGCTTGTATAAAACATCGAAGAAAACTGATTCCGGCTTGGTTGGGAAAACTTGGAAAAGTGAATCCGTTGCACCTTCCGGAGTAGTGCTGATTATCAACTGCGCGGCCTGAATAGATTCTTCATCGCCCCACGAAACGAAATTCATCTCGGCTGCATCTGCACTCTTCAATATCTCATCAGCGCCTCGAGAGGATCTGGCCATAATTGTGATCTGCGAAGACCAACCATCACACGCGGCAGCCGCTGCACGCGCAGTCGCACCTGCACCAATTATTAAAACATTGCCTTCACATTTAACGCTATGGCTTTGCAGAGAATGTATAAAACCGGAAACATCCGTAGTAGTTGCCTGCCAATCCCCAGTATTGCGATACAAAGTATTCGCACTTCGAATCTTTTTACTTAGAGGACTTACTTCTGCAACACAATTAATAATTTCTTCCTTTAGTGGCATGGTAAGAGAAAAACCCGTCCAAGAAGCATCTAAGGACGTGAGAAAAGTGGCAAGCTCCCCAGATCTCACCTCAATCTTTGAGTACTCACCAGAAATTCCTAACTCTCGATAAGCAAGCTCATGTAGAAGTGGACTCAATGAATGAACTATGGGCGAACCAAGAACTGCCGCTTTAATCATTTAAATGCACCCGCCCTTCGATTTTTCTCATATAAGAATTTCCATGTGACAAATTCGGAGTCGGATCGAGTAAAACGCGTATCTCCAGGTGCAACGGTAATGAAATAGAGCCAATCCCCTTTGGCCGGATGAAGGGCAGCTGTCATAGCTAGCGCTCCTGGGTTACCAATAGGTCCAGGCGGCAGACCGTAATTCTTATAGGTGTTGTATGGCGATGTGATCAGAGTTGATGTTGTACTTAAAAATATCTGCCCCCTGACTCCTTTGATGTAGTGAACCGTGGAATCCATCTGCAAGGGCATTCCAATTTCCAAGCGGTTTCTTATCACGCGTGAAATTTTAGCGAAATCAGCGTTATCGCCCTCAGATTGAACGATCGAGGCAATAGTTAAGAGTTGTAATGGAGAGTATTTACCGTTAGCCGTTAGAATTTCTTGGGCCACTGGTTCATTATCAAATCGCGCCACGATAAGGCCTACAGCTTCTTTCGCCGAAGTTCCAGAAGGAAAACTATAGAGAGCAGGAAAAAGCAAACCCTCAGCGTTCTTGAAACCTTTAGGTAACTTTATGGAGCTAAAGGCAGTTTTAATCTCGCTTTTTGAAAAGCCATATGAGATTAATGAAGACGTTACCTCGCTCTTCCACTCTCCTTCAAATATTGTGACCATATTCGCAAGTCTTGCCGAGTCTAGGAGTTGATCAAGTGCTTGTTGGGATGAGATCCGAAGCGTTAATCGATGGGCACCAGGTGCAACTTTCTGCGAACGAATATCGGCAACTGCGGTTCTAAAATACGCCTGGGATGATTTCACAATACCAGCATCAAACAGAATCTTTGCGATAGCACTTCCAGTAGCACCAGTCGGGATCTCCACCGTAACTTCCGGATCTATTTCTTGTACCTGTCGCGTTTGAAAATTGGCAACACCAGCGCTATTTACTCGAGCAAGATGCAGTCCATAAGTAAGTAAGGCTATGAAAATGAGCGCGTACGCAAAAGGTCGGATTTTCATCGTTGATTTTTCTCAATCGCCAACGCAAACTCTAAAATTGCCACAGCTGCTGCTTGATCAATTCGCGATTTCGCATCTTTGGCCGATACGCCAGATTCGCGCATACTTCTGGCTGCACTCACAGTTGACATGCGTTCATCAATAAAAGAGATCGGGGCATCAGTAATCGTTGCCATGAGGTGCCTAAAACCTTCTGCCTTATCTACCGCGCTGCCAGCGCTTCCATCCATATTCGATGGTTTTCCTATATAGATGGCGATAGGTTCGTATTCACTCAACAAACTTTGTAACGAATGCAAGAGATTTCTATCACTTGTCTTTAATGTAATAAGCGGTGATGCAAGAATTCCATCTGGGTCACACACTGCAACGCCTATGCGTACGTCACCGAAATCGAAGGCTAGTCGGCGACCCCTTTGCATAAGGTGGACTATCCCTTAATTGATTGAGAAATAGCAGTTAGCGCTTCCTGAGCCTTGTCTGGATTACTGCCACCACCTTGTGCGAAATCATCTTTGCCGCCACCGCCACCGCCGAGGACTACCGAGCCAACTTTAACGAGAGCTCCAGCCTTTAATCCTTGCACCCGTGCCTCATCGCTGACAGCTGCGACCAAAACCGGCTTTCCATCGTTGATGCTGATGAGAGCAACAACTGAGTTCGTAGCCTTTGCACGCAACTCAAGTGCGATTTTACGAAGGTCATCACCAGAAATACCATCACTGAGTTTGACCAGAGTTGCAGTCACGCCATTAATAATCGAAGACGTCTTTGCAATCTCACCGATCTGTGCGAAGGCTTGTGAAGATCTAAGCGTAGCTAGCTCTTTCTCAATATCTCTAACCTTGTTTAAAAGATCGGAGATTCTCTCCGGCAGCTCTTCTGTGCGCGCGCCTTTAATAATCTCAGTAAGAGAGTTCAAAAGAATATGTTCACGCGCTAAGAACTTATAAGCATCGGCTCCAACTAGCGCTTCTACACGGCGTACTCCAGCACCGATTGAGGATTCACTTAAAAGTTTAACCACACCAAGCTGGGCAGAGCCAGAAACGTGAGTGCCTCCGCAGAGTTCGCGAGCCCAATCACCCACACTGACTACGCGCACCTGATCACCGTACTTTTCACCAAAGAGAGCCATGGCTCCAATCTCTTTAGCTTGTGCTTGAGTCATTACTTCTGCCCGTACCTGTAAATCATCAAGAAGCAATGCGTTGACTCGAGCTTCAACATCATTGAGAACACTGGTGGGAACTGCGCCGGTGGATGGAAAGTCGAAACGAAAACGACCGGGTGAGTTCTCAGATCCTGCTTGTGTTGCAGTCTCCCCCAAAATTTCACGGAAAGCTTTATGCACCATATGTGTTGCAGTGTGTGCACGAGATATCGCATTACGACGTTCTACATCGATAGTGGCTAACGCTTGATTGCCTACCTCAAATCCACCGTGAACCACTCGACCGCGGTGCACAAAGACTCCAGGAACAGGAGTTTGTACATCATCAATCTCAACGCTGGTGCCGTTGCCGAAAGAAATGACTCCGCCATCTGCGAGCTGTCCACCGCCTTCAGAGTAAAAAGGAGTGCGATCTAAAATCACTTCAACTTCATCACCCTCTTGTGCACTGGCCACCAAGATGCCATCCAGAAGAATTGCGGAGATCGAAGCCTCACTCGACGTCTGGGCGTAGCCAACAAACTCGTTCTTGCCACTTGCATCGGCAACGCTTCGATAAACGCTTACATCGGCATGGCCGCTCTTCTTTGCCCGTGAATCGGCTTTAGCGCGATCTTTCTGCTCTTTCATCAGCCTTCTAAAGCCTTCCTCATCGACCTCAAGGCCTTCTTCGCGAGCCATTTCTAGAGTTAAATCAAATGGAAATCCGTAAGTGTCATGAAGTTTGAAGGCATCGGCGCCGGGAAGTATTGTGCTTTTCGACTCCTTTAGCCCAGCACTTGCAACATCGAAAATTGTGGTTCCACTCTTAAGTGTCTGTAAGAAACTTTCTTCCTCTGAAACGCTTACCGAAAGTATTCGCGCTTTATCACTAATTAGTTCTGGATATTGCGGACCCAT
This sequence comes from Streptomycetaceae bacterium, assembly GCA_007279945.1. Lineage (GTDB taxonomy): Bacteria > Actinomycetota > Actinomycetes > Nanopelagicales > Nanopelagicaceae > Planktophila. The sequence continues at coordinate 79,227 of QYPG01000028.1, forward strand.
TGCCCCAATAGCGGCAACGGTAAGTTCAGACATGATTGGATCCATTGAGCCCAACAAACGCATATTTCGAATGGTGCGTCGCATCATTCGTCGCAAAACATACCCGCGACCTTCGTTACCTGGTGTAACACCATCACCAATAAGCATCGCAGATGTTCGTGCATGGTCTGCGATAACACGTAAAGAAACATCGGATTTAGGATTAGCTCCGTACTTCACTCCAGTTAGTTGCGATGCTTTCTTTAAGATCTGCATCGTTGTGTCGATTTCATAAATATTTTCAACGCCCTGTAGCAGTGCGGCCATGCGTTCTAAACCGAGGCCGGTGTCAATACTTTTGGCTGGAAGTTCACCGAGAATCGGAAAATCATCTTTTCCGCTACCAGCTCCGCGTTCATTCTGCATAAACACTAAGTTCCATACTTCCATATAACGATTCTCATCGGCGATAGGTCCGCCATCAGCGCCGTACTCGGGACCACGATCATAGTAAATCTCAGAACAAGGACCGCATGGACCAGGTACGCCCATCGACCAGAAATTATCTCCCATACCCATTCTTTGAATTCGTTCTTTAGGTACGCCTATTTTTTTGTGCCAAATATCGGCAGCCTCATCATCATCTAGAAAAACAGTTATCCATAATTTTTCAGGATCAAATCCGTAGCCACCATCATTAGTTGGTCGAGTCAAGAGTTCCCACGCTAGAGAAATCGCGCCCTCTTTAAAGTAATCACCGAAAGAAAAATTTCCACACATTTGAAAAAACGAGGCGTGACGAGTTGTCTTACCAACTTCATCGATATCTAACGTGCGAACACACTTTTGAACTGAGGTTGCTCGCTGGTATGGCGGCGTGACTTCACCGAGAAAATAAGGTTTGAAAGGAACCATTCCCGCGTTAACAAGTAATAAGTTTGGGTCATCGGCAATCAAGGAGGCCGACGGTACGACTGTGTGGGTTAAACCCTGGCGATTCTCAGACTCGAAGAAGCGCAGCCAGCGCGCACGGATCTCGGCGGATTCCACAGCTCGAGATCACTCAGCCTTCTTCTTGGCACGAGATTTTTTAGCCGATGCTGCAGACAAAAGTGCGCCGGCAACCTTAACTGCTGAACCATTCTTATTCAGAAAAGAGTGTGCCGTCTCATTTACTTTATCGGATAAGTCTTCGGCATTCTTGGTGATTCGATTCAAGCTCTTGAGCGGTCCATTGACGAGAGAAACAGTTGTGTGAACCTCTTCAATCAATGGCGCGGTCTCATCGGTAAGGGACTTGAGAGAAAGCTTGGCCTCATCGATAAAACGACCTACGCGAATAACTACATAAGCGATAGCGATGGCAATAATAAGCAGGCCACAACTGGCAATAATCGTTGCAATTCCACCTGGACCCATATGCCTAGCCTACCTGAGGCCCGGTCTTAGGAGCGCCATCAATACCGCTCTCTTTGCGTTGCGCCGGAGTGATGGGAGTTGGTGCACCAGTTAACGGATCGCCTCCACTTGCAGTCTTTGGAAATGCGATCACTTCACGAATGGAGTCAGAGCCAGTTAACAGTGCGCACACTCGGTCAAGACCTAAAGCGATTCCACCGTGTGGAGGGGGGCCATAGTTAAAAGCCTCGAGCAAGAATCCAAACTTACTTACGGCTTCTTCATCACTTAATCCGATTACGCTGAAAACATCTTTCTGCATGGTGCGATCATGAATTCTTATCGATCCCCCACCGAGTTCAGTTCCGTTAAGAACGATGTCATAAGCATAAGCCAATGCACTGGCTGGGTCACTTGCAAATGTAGATGCAAACTCTGGTTTCGGACCAGTGAATGGATGGTGCACTGCAGTCCAACCACCATTATCTGTTGGTTCAAACATTGGTGCATCTACGACCCATAAGAACTCCCAAGTACCTGGAGCAATTAGCCCACAACGCTTTCCGATCTCTAATCGAACCGCTCCTAGTAAATTCTGAGATGCCACTCGATCTCCTGCGGCAAAAAATATTGCATCCCCGACTGCTGCACCTGTTGCTGCAGCAATACCAGCACACTCTTGTTCAGAGAGATTTTTAGCGACCGGTCCACCTAAAGTTCCATCGTCATTAATCAAAATGTAAGCAAGGCCCTTTGCTCCACGAGCTTTAGCCCAGTCTTGCCACGCATCTAGTTCGCGTCGAGGCGATGCTGCACCCTTTGGCATTACAACTGCGCCAACATAGGCTGCCTGGAATACTCGGAAAGTTGTCTGTGCAAAATACTCGGTTTGTTCAGAAAGTTCATTACCGAAGCGCAGATCAGGCTTGTCTGAACCAAAACGCGACATGGCATCGGCGTACGTCATACGTTGTAAAGGAAGTGGGATGGTGTAACCAATTGCCTCACGCCAAATCTTTGCAACAATCTTTTCGGCCACTGCCAAAATATCTTCCTGATCGATAAATGACATCTCTATATCGAGTTGAGTGAACTCAGGCTGGCGATCGGCTCTGAAATCCTCATCACGGAAACAACGCGCTATTTGATAATACTTTTCCATACCCGCAACCATCAATAGCTGCTTAAATAACTGTGGGGATTGCGGAAGTGCATACCAGCTACCTGGTTGCAAGCGAACAGGCACTAAAAAATCACGTGCACCTTCCGGTGTTGATCGAGTCAAATATGGTGTTTCAATTTCCAGAAAATCTTCTTGCTCCATCACTCGACGGATCGTTGAGGTTACTTTTGAGCGAAGACGAAGATTTGCGGCTGGCTTTTCACGGCGTAAATCTAAATACCTATACTTAAGACGCACTTCTTCACTAATGTCAGAGTCATTTCCGCTATCAACTGGAAATGGCAGTGGTGCAGACTCACTCAACACAACGATTGAATCACCCATTACTTCGATCTCACCGGTAGGAATTCCAGGATTTTGATTACCATCTGGTCGCGCTAAGACTTCGCCCGTGATTAATAAGCACCATTCAGCGCGTAGAGATCCCGCTAACTTTTCATCGCGAATAACTACTTGGACCGAACCTGACGCATCACGAAGATCGATGAAAGCAACACCACCATGGTCGCGACGGCGTGAAACCCAACCAGCCAAGGTAACGGTCTGACCGATATGGGACGTGCGTAGCGATCCGGCTTCGTGGCTTCTTAGCATGAGTGGGTAGGGTTCCTATGTCTAAAGTTCGTTGATTAAGGAGTCAATCCTAACCGATGCGGTGGCACCAGTGTTCATCTCTTTTAACTCCACATGGCCACTGGCAATTTCTAAATCTCCAAGTACGACTACGTAGCGTGCCCCACTCTTATCGGCAGCTTTCATTGCTGCCTTGAGCGCACGATCACCAAAGGCAATCTCCACAGTTTTTTTGCCAGCGCGCAGTGCGGCAGCTATAACAAGTGCGCGCTCTTTGGCTAACTCCCCTAGTGGAATGATGAGTAGATCGGAGACAAATAATTGGGTAGAGATAACTCCTTCGGCCTCAGCAGCTAAAACTGCCCGATCTATGCCCAGACCAAATCCAATTCCAGATAACTCTTGCCCGCCAAGCTCCTGCATCAATCCGTCGTAACGACCCCCACCACCGATGCCAGATTGAGCACCCAGAAGTTCATGTACAAATTCAAAAGTGGTACCGGTGTAATAATCCAATCCCCGCACCATACGTGGATTAAGAACATATGAAATACCCAAAGCATCCAAGTATCTCTTTACTTGTTCAAAGTGAGTGCGCGATGCATCACTCAAGTAGTCCATCAATAGTGGTGCTTTAGCCATAGCTTTTTTCATCGCTTCACGTTTATCATCAAATAAACGAAGGGGATTTATCTCTGCCCGAGCGGCAGTAGCTTCATCTAAATCTAAAGCCGCAATAAACTTTAAAAGATCAACTCGATGTGCAGCGCGGGACTCTGCATCTCCAAGAGATGTTAGCTCCAACCGAAATTTAGTCAGACCTATCGCTCTAAAACCAGCATCTGCTATAGCGATAACTTCTGCATCAATGGCTGGATCATCTAAACCGATAGCCTCTATTCCCACTTGATAGAACTGACGGTAGCGACCCGCTTGTGGTCGTTCAGCGCGGAAAAAAGCACCGGCGTACCAAACCTTGATCGGTAACGCACCGCGATCTAAATTATGTTCTATCACTGCACGCATAACGCCGGCAGTTCCTTCAGGTCTCAGAGTTAGTGAACGATCTCCACGATCAGTAAAGGTGTACATCTCTTTTGACACCACATCCGTTGATGCACCCACACCACGCGTAAAAAGCTCTGTGTCTTCAAAGACTGGAAGCTCCATCAATGAATAGCCTGCACGGCGTGCAGGGGTGATCAACGCTTCACGAACAAACTCAAAAATATCCGAGCGCGGTGGCATGTATTCACTGACACCTTTTGGTGCTTGAATCTTTTGTCCGGACATCAGTAGCGTCCCCTAATCGAATTCAAGTAAGGATTATTCTTTCTCTCATCGGCCATCGTGGTTGTTCGACCATGACCTGGAAGAACTTTTAGGTGATCAGCTAATGGCAGCACTTTCTTTCTTAGCGTCTCTTCCATATCCTTTGACGAACCTGTTGGTTGATCTGTTCGACCGATTGAACCAGCAAAGAGAACATCCCCACTGACTACTACCTCATTATTGACTTCAAACATTACTGAACCCGATGTGTGGCCTGGTGCGTGAATCGCTTTAATCGTGAGTCCCACAATCTCGATAACCTCGCCATTGCGTAATTCTCTTACATCGTGCGGTTCTACAAACTCCAACGCTTGTAATGTCGTAGCAAATTCTGGACTTACCCAGCGCTCTGGATGGAGAAGGCTCCCCCGATCTTGGCTATGAATATATGCCGGGATGTCGTAGCCATCGGCTATTGGTTTAATCGAAAATGTGTGGTCTACGTGGCCATGAGTGGCAAGAACAGCAACTGGCTTGAGGGCAAACTCTTCAATGATCGCAGAGAGCTGATGGCTCACATCTGGCATTCCAGGGTCGATCACAATGCACTCAGCGCCCTTACCACTGGCTAAAACCCAGCAGTTAGTAGCAAACATAGGGGCGGCGAAAGACTCAATGAGCACTGCGGCCTCACCCCCTGACGATTGACGCGCAACGGCATGGACAGGGTACCTTTTACCCTATTGAAATGCTCAATTCACGCCCTATGAGTTCGCACTCGTAAGGCCAAACGAATACATAGCGACGTTCACTTCGAACAACGCGCTGAAAGGATCACCACCATGACCGATATTAATCCAATGATTCAAGCATCAGCAGCAAGTGCGCTGATTGGAGATCCTGCAGCATTTGGTCGCGTCGGCGACGACGGTACTGTCTATGTAAAAACCTCAGAGGGTGAAAAGGCCGTTGGTTCATACCCAGGTAAGACTGCTGACGAAGCACTTACTTATTTCGTTCGTAAATTTGAAATGCTGGCCTCCGAAGTCGCACTTCTTGCCGCCCGTATTAAAAGCGGCGCTCTCGTTCCATCAGATGCCTACGCCGCTGTTAAGAAGCTGCGTGAACAAGTCAAGGAGCTCAATGCCGTTGGTGATCTAGAGGCTTTGTCTTCATCGGTTGAGCAGATAGAACCGCTCATCGAAGGCCATCGCGAAGCGTATGAGACAAAGAAAGCTGCCGAGAACGCTGCCAAGAAGGCGCGACTAGAGCAGATTATCATTGAAAAAGAAAAGATTGTTGCCGAAGCTGAATCTCTCGCCCTGTCTGAAAGTTGGAAAGTTACGGGCGATCGCCTGAAGGTTTTGTTGGATGAATGGAAGTCTGCTCCGCGTTTGGATAAAAAGAGTGATGCCGATCTGTGGAAACGCTTCTCTTCATCGCGCAATAAATTTGATAAACGTCGCCGTACTCACTTCGCAGCCCTTGAAGCAACGCAGAGCGTTGTAGCCGATGCCAAAAAGGCGATTATCGCTGAGGCTGAATCACTTGCAACGTCAACTGAGTGGGTGCCAACGGCTAAGAAGTTTAAAACACTTATGGATGCATGGAAGGCCTCAGGCCGTGGCAAGCCAAGTGATGATGCCAAGATGTGGGCACGCTTTAAAGCCGCTCAAGATCAATTCTTTACTGCCAAGAACGCAGACCTTGAAAAGCGCGATACAACGATGGCCGCAAACCTCATTAAGCGAGAAGAGTTAGTCGTAATTATCGAGGCCTTAGTGCCATTTACAAACGTGGATGAAGCTAAAAAGGCCTTGCGTGAGCATATGAACTCATGGAGCAAGATCGGTATGACTCATCGCGATAAGCGAACAGCACTCGATGCGCGCGTTCACGCCGTTGAGACAGTTATCAAAGAGGCAGAGGCTGAAAATTGGCGCAAGATTGATCCGGCAGGGAAAGCACGAGCAGGTGAGGTCGTTAAGCAACTCTCTGATTCGATTGAAAACTACGAGAAGATTGCCGCTAAATCATTAGCTGCCGGAAACTCTAAGAAGGCCAACGAGGCTACTGAGTCCGCTACTGCACGACGTGTGTGGTTAGCTGATGCCGAGAAAGCCTTAGCTGAGTTCAACTAACTAATTATTAGTTGTTCGATAGACGTCATAGACGCCTTCGATACTACGCACTGCACCCAGTACTGCATCAAGATGAGTTGCATCTGCCATTTCAAAAGTAAATCTGGAGAATGCGGTTCGATCTTTTGATGTACTCACTGAGGCACTCAAAATATTGACGTGTTGGTCAGAGAGTGTGCGCGTAACATCGGCCAATAGAGAAGCTCTATCGAGCGCCTCCACTTGAATATTTACTAAGAAAATCGATCCTGCGCCTGTACGCCAACTTACTTTAACAACACGGTCCAATTGAGTTTCACGTAGATCATTTGCGTTAACACAATCAGCTCTATGGATTGAAACACCGCTGCCTTTTGTGATAAATCCCATGATGTCGTCACCAGGTACTGGAGTACAACATCTAGCTAATTTGACCAATACATCATCGGCGCCTTCAACATCAACAGCATTACTTGAACGACGTTCCGCAGGTGCACGAGTTGGAAGTACATCCATGGTTGGTTCAGGATGCGAGTCCTCTCCCCCAAGTGCAATTACTAACTTATCGATGATCGATGCGGCAGAGACATGTCCATCGCCTACCGCTGAATACAATCCCTCGATATCGCTATAACGAAGTTCGTGTGCGAGCTCTAATAATGAATGACCGGCAAAAATCTTTTGCAAAGGTAAGCCGGCCTTTCGCATCTGACGTGCAATCGATTCTCGTCCCGCATCGATAGCTTCCTCCCGACGCTCTTTACTAAACCAGGCTTTAATCTTTGAACGTGCACGAGGGCTCTGCACAAAGTTAAGCCAATCTCGACTTGGACCAGCATGCTCGCCCTTATTAGTGACGATCTCAACAACGTCCCCGTTATTAAGGCGTGATTCAAGTGGCACCAATCGCCCATTAACTTTCGCACCAGCGCATCTAATTCCAACGTCGGTATGGACTGAGAAAGCAAAATCCACCGGTGTTGAACCACCAGGCAGGGCTACAACACTTCCCTTTGGCGTGAATACGAAAACTTCTGGCGAGCCTAAATCAAAGCGTAATGACTCCAAAAATTCAGATGGGTCCTCAGTCTCCTTCTGCCATTCATGTAGTTGACGCAGCCATAACATCTCAGGGGAGGTCTCATTATTTTCATGGCCTTGTTTATATTTCCAATGCGCAGCAATACCGTATTCAGCTCGAGAATGCATGTCATATGTACGAATCTGAATTTCAATCGCCTTACCAGTGGGTCCGATTACGGTGGTGTGCAGAGATTGATATAAGTTAAATTTTGGCATCGCAATATAGTCTTTGAATCGACCAGGGACCGGCGACCATCTTGCGTGAATAGAGCCCAAAACCCCATAACAATCTCGGACATCATCGACTAAAACGCGAATTCCAACTAAATCATAGATGTCATTAAATTCGCGGCCTCTTACCACCATCTTTTGATAGACCGAGAAGAAGTGTTTCTTTCTTCCTGTAACAGTGGCGTGAATTGAATCTGTAGCTAAATCTTCAGTGACTATTCCGATTACTTGAGTGGTGAGCAAATCACGTGAAGGAGATCTCTCAGCGACTAGTCGTGAAATCTCTTCAAACTTCTTGGGCTCGAGAACTTCAAAAGATAAATCCTCTAACTCCCACTTAATAGCATTCATTCCAAGCCGGTGCGCTAAAGGTGCATATATGTCTAAGGTTTCGCGTGCCTTTCTTTCAGCACTCTCCTGACTTACAAAGCCCCATGTTCTGGCGTTATGAAGTCGATCAGCCAACTTGATTACCAGTACTCGAATATCGCGAGACATTGCAACTACCATCTTGCGTACGGTTTCTGCCTCAGCGGTCGGACCATATGTAAGGCGATCTAGTTTTGTGACGCCATCAACTAAGTTGGCGATCTCATCACCAAAATCACGCCGAAGCTCTTTTAACGAGTAAGCCGTGTCTTCGACTGTGTCATGTAATAGCGCTGCGATGACGGTCTCTGAGTTAAGACCTAACTCGGCCAAGATCTGGGCAACGGCGACTGGATGAGTTATATATCGCTCTCCAGATTTGCGAAACTGACCCTCGTGGGCTTTTTCCGCGACCAGAAAGGCGCGTTCGAGATCTGCGCCATTGCTTGTGGCATGGTTTTCCTTGAGCGCACTAATTACCGGTGCAATCAAGGTATCCACAAGGAAATCCTTTACTTGCGGCCTTTACGCTTTGGCTGATTACGTGGTCCACGTGGACGATCGATCAGATCAACTGCCGCTGGAGTTATTGTGCTAGCTATCACGCCGCGACCATTGACTCGCTTAGCTAAAGCCACCATCGCCGGCTCCTTCTCACGCAACTGCGCCAAAACTGGAGGTGCGATGAAGACCGAAGAATAAGTACCAACGGTTAATCCGATGAATAAGGCAAGTGAAAGATCCTTGAGTGTTCCAGCTCCCAGTAATCCTGCGCCTACAAACAAAATCGAGGCAACTGGCAAAAGCGCAATCAGGGACGTATTGAAAGAGCGAACTAACGTCTGATTAACGGCAAGATTAGTTGCCTGTGAATATGTCTGCTTAGAGCTAGCAGTGATGGTTCGTGTATTTTCACGAATCTTGTCAAAGACAACGACGGTGTCATAAAGAGAGTAACCCAAGATTGTAAGGAAACCGATAACCGTTGCTGGCGTGACATCAAAGCCAACCAAGGCATAAATTCCTACGGTGATGAAAACATCGTGTACTACTGCCACAATCGCGGCAACGGCCATCTTAGGTTCAAAGGCCATCGCTAGATAGAGCATGACGCAGATCAAGAAACCAATGAGACCATACAAAGCCTTGCGGGTAATCTCCTTACCCCATGATGGTCCAACTATTTGTGAATCAATTGACTCTGTTGTTACAGAAAATTTAGTCGCAAGTGCATCTTGCACTGCATTATTTTGAGCGTTATCAAGTGCACTTGTTTGCACACGGACTTTGTCGCTTCCAATATTTTGAACAATTAACTCTCCAGGAATTCCTGTTGCGGTTACAGCTGCGCGTGCATCCTCGATCGATGCGTGGGCTTTCGTGACGGTAAATGAGGAACCACCTTTGAATTCAATACCAAGGTGTAAACCCTGAAGACTCAGCGCTCCAATAGAAGCCAAGATAAAGAAAGCTGAAATTGAGTACCAACGACGACGTCGACCAATAAAATCAACGGAAGTTTCGCCGCGATAGAGACGTCCACCTAGACCTGAGAGCTTTGACATTATTGCGCCTCCTTAACTACGGGCAGTGTTCCAGTGCTCTTAGCCGATAGACCAGAGAAGCGATGGCCAGATGAATAGAAATTCATTCGGGCGAGGATTGTTACTAAAGGCTTGGTAAAGACGAAGACAACAATTAAGTCGACTAGTGTCGTTAGGCCAAGAGTGAAAGCAAAGCCTCGTACGCCACCGACTGCGAAGAAGTACAACAATACGGCGGCAATGATGGAAACAAAGTCGGCTACTAAAATCGTATGACGGGCACGTACCCATCCACTTTCAACAGCTGTACGTAAAGTGCGACCTTCACGTAGCTCATCTCGAACACGTTCGAAGTAGACAATAAAGGAGTCGGCAGTAACACCGATTGCCACGATTGCTCCAGCGATTCCCGCGAGTGTGAGCGTGAAACCAATCCACTTACCTAGTAGCAAGAAGAGAAGATAAACAAGTGAACCAGCCACCGCGAGTGATCCAACAGTTACGAAACCTAAACCGCGGTAGTAGAGCATGGAGTACAAAAGCACTAGACCTAATCCCAATCCACCAGCTATGAGGCCGGCGTTAAGTTGATCAGCGCCAAGAGTTGGCGAAATTTGCTGTACTTCACCGCGATCAAAAGCCAGTGGCAATGCTCCGTACTTCAAAACATTTGCTAAATCCTGTGCTTCAAGTTGTGTGAAGCTTCCAGTTATTTGAGCATTACCGGATGGAATCGGTTCGGTGATTCGTGGTGATGAAACAACTAAACCATCGAGAACGATTGCAACTTGATTGAGCGGCTCCGCCAGGGTTGTGACCCGAGTTGTAAGAGCACCGAAAGCCTTAGTACCTTCACCGTTGAAAGTCAGGCTCACATACCAAGCGCTTCCTCCCTGTGTGTCGATTCCAGCAGAGGCCTTTGAAATCTGACGACCCAAAACTTCAGCTGGTGCCAAAATATATTTAGTGGTTCCCGCGCGATCGCACACCGCAATTGCATCCGTTGGCGCATCGGTCCCAGTTCCTTGCAAGTTTGCTAACTTTGTACAATCAAGGGCGGCAAACTTTGCATTAACTTCGGCGCTAACACCTGCAGTTGGAGTCGCCTTAGGATCTGCAGCTCCAGTAGAAACCGCACTAGCTAATACTTGACGGAATCTAAGTTCGGCGGTCTGTCCAACTAACTCAACTACACGCCGTCCAGTGTCCCCCGGAACGGAGATAACAATCTGACGATTGGTACCACTTCCCTGCGCAGCTACTTCAGATTCAGCAACACCTAGTGAGTTGACGCGCTGACGAATAATGGAGACTGCTTGGTCGATAGCTTCATTGGTAACTTTTCCGTTCTCACCTGGTGCAATACGAGGTTGCAGAGTGACAGAAGTTCCACCGCGAAGATCGAGGCCTAGACGTACTGCTGTTGCCCCTTGCACAAATACAAGCCCGGTCATGGCAATAAGAACCAGACCTAGGATGGCAAGTGAGCGAGCTGGACGTGCAGTCGTCTTTACTGGTTTATTAGTTGTAGACATAGAGGCAGAGTCTAGGCATCAATTGCTGGTGTGTCGAAAAGCGAGGCGATTTGAGAAGGTGGTGTTCGTCCTAGGTGGGTGTAGCCAAGGGCTGTAGCCACTCGGCCTCGAGGAGTTCTGGCCATAAAACCATTTCGCACGAGAAAGGGCTCGGCTACAGAATCCACCGTTTCGACCTCTTCACCCACGGCGATTGCAAGCGTTGATAGACCGACAGGTCCCCCATTGAAACGTTCAACCAAGGCGGTCAGGACTGCTCGATCGAGACGATCTAAACCAGATTCATCAACTTCATATATCTCTAGCGCGGTTCGTGTTGTTTCTAGATCAATAAAGGAGGTTTTTTGAACCTGGCCATAGTCACGAACTCGGCGTAGAAGACGATTTGCGATGCGTGGAGTTCCGCGGGAGCGCCTAGAGATCTCGATGACTGCATCGTCTTCTATAACAATCTTTAACAGAGCGGCGCTGCGTGTAATTACCTGCGCTAACTCAGGATCTGAATAAAAATCTAAGTGAGCTGTAAATCCAAATCGATCTCGCAGTGGACTTGTAAGAAGACCGCTGCGAGTTGTAGCTCCAACTAGTGTGAAGTGAGGCAGTTGCAGCGGAATTGCAGTTGCGCCTGGACCTTTTCCAACCACAACATCGACACGAAAATCCTCCATCGCTAAGTACAACAGCTCCTCGGCCGGTCTTGGAAGTCTATGAATCTCATCCAGAAAAAGAATTTCCCCTTCAACGAGTGAAGAAAGAATGGCAGCTAAATCTCCCGCATGTGTAATTGCCGGTCCACTTGTGATTCGAATTGGTGCCGACATCTCACTAGCCAAAATTAAAGCTAATGTAGTTTTACCAAGTCCGGGAGGACCAGATAATAAAATGTGATCGGCGGGTGAATTTCTATGTCGTGCCGCAGTAAGTAGAACATCTATCTGTTCACGGACTCTGTGTTGACCAATAAACTCCTTTAAATTATGTGGGCGCAAGGCATGCTCAAGCGCAGACTCTTCCCCTTTTTGTGTTGGTTCAACTAAACGATCATCAGCCACGAGAACTCTTCCCATTTGCGAGAGCGTCCTTAAGTAAATCACTCATCGCAACAGTTGATGCATCGATACCATCTGATTGCATTCGGTTAACTAAAGCGCTGATTGCTTGATCTGAATCCTTAGGTGAAAAACCAAGTGAAACCAAAGCGCTAGTTAGCTGTTCACGCCAAGCAGGTTGATGGCCTCGATACGTATCCGAAGCTGAAAGATCAGATAGCTTTCCTTTGAGCTCCAAAATCATTCGTTGTGCGCCTTTTCTTCCAATCCCTGGGACTCGTTCAATAACGGCTACATCCTCCTGCGCGATAGCCCGCGCTAAATCTTCGGGTGCGAGAACGCTCAAAATAGAGAGCGCGACCTTAGGTCCTACTCCAGATACGGTTTGAACCAGTTCGAAAAACCCACGTGCTTGTTCACTGAGAAAGCCGAATAACGTCAGTGAATCTTCACGCACTACCAGTGAGGTGAAGAGTTGTACCGATGAACCCAAAGTAACGCTACTACTGGTGGCTGGATTAACTAATACGCTTAAGCCAATTCCACCTACCTCAACGATCAACCGATCGATGTGGATCGCACGAACGGTACCGGTAACGATAGAGATCATTTAAGCACGCAAACCTTTTAGACGAATTTTTTCAGCAGCTAAGGCATCTGAAATTTTTGCATTAGCTGCGCCTCGCCAAATATTACATATTGCCAGAGCTAAAGCATCGGTTGCATCAACGGGTTTAGGAATACTTTCAAGGCTAAGAAGTTTTTGAACCATTTGTGCCACTTGTGCTTTATTAGCTCGACCAGAACCAGTCACCGCAGCTTTAACTTCACTCGGCGTATGCATCATGACAGGGATTCCACACTTGGCGGCGATGAGAAGTGCGATACCGGCAGCCTGGCCTGTTCCCATTACGGTGCGAACATTGTGCTGGGCAAATACCCGTTCAACTGCGATTACATCGGGATTCCACAGTGAAACCCACTCATTTATTTGTCGATCTAACTCCAACAACCGCAGTTCAAGAGCCAACTCTGTCGGCGTAAGAATCACTCCGACCCCCACCATTGTGAGCGGTGAACCCACTGAGCCTTCTACGATGCCTATGCCACAACGGGTCAAGCCTGGATCAATTCCCAGTACTCGCATTGCGCCACCCGATTCCTAATTAAAGTCGAAGAGTTCTAGCCTAAGGTTCTTGACCAAAGAGTTAGTCCAGGCTCGCCATAACCTCGTCGGAAACATCGAAGTTGCTAAAGACATTTTGTACGTCATCAAGCTCTTCGATTGCATCGATAAGTTCAAATACCTTCTTAGCTCCATCGGCATCTAGCTCTATCTGCATCGACGGTAAAAAGGATGAGTCGGCAGATTCATAGTCAATACCAGCGTTTTGGAGTGCGGTTCTCACCACGACTAAATCACTTGATTCGCTCACAACTTCAAAGGCTTCGCCTAAATCATTGACCTCTTGCGCCCCCGCATCGAGCACTGCTTCTAAGATCGAATCTTCAGTTAATCCATCTATCTTTTTAACGATGATGACACCTTTGCGATTAAATAAATATGCAACTGATCCGGGATCGGCCATTGATCCACCATTTCTGGTTACGGCTACACGAACTTCAGATGATGAACGATTTCGATTATCAGTTAGACACTCAATCATGATGGCGACACCATTGGGGCCATAGCCCTCATACATAATAGTTTGGTAGTCAGCAGCGCCAAGTTCAAGACCCGCACCTCGTTTAACGGCACGCTCGATATTGTCAGCGGGCATTGAGGATTTCTTAGCTTTGGTAATCGCATCAAAGAGAGTTGGATTACCTTCTAGATCTGCTCCACCGTTTCTGGCTGCGACTTCAATTGCGCGGATTTGCTTAGCGAAAACTTTGGCACGACGACTATCGATAATCGCCTTTTTATGTTTGGTTGTCGCCCACTTGGAATGGCCTGACATGGTGAACTCCTTTTTCCTTGACTCGAACTACTTTACCTTCTGCAATGCGGGCTTTGCCACTTCATCAATAAAATAGCGATGAATACGGTGATCGGCCGTCAACTCTGGATGGAATGACGTAGCGAGTAAATGTCCTGAACGGACCGCTACTGGATGCGAATCTACGCGTGATAACACTTCTACATCCTTGCCCACTCGTTCTACCCATGGCGCTCTAATGAATACTGCACGAATCAATTCATTGGATCCATCATTGAAGGAAATGTCGGACTCAAATGAATCCACCTGGCGACCAAATGCGTTACGCCTGACAGTTATATCTAAACCACCAAATGTCTTTTGATCTACTTTGGCATCTAAAATTTGGTCGGCCAATAAAATCATTCCTGCACACGAACCATAAACCGGCATTCCTGCGGCAACTCGTAACTTAAGCGGCTCAAATAATCCAAATATTTCGGCTAATTGAGCGATTGTGGTTGATTCGCCACCCGGTAAAACTAGTGCATCGACACCGGCAAGCTCACTGGGCCTGCGAACAGTCGTTGGGGTAACACCACATGCGATGAGTGCGCTTATATGTTCGCGAACATCACCTTGTAATGCGAGTACTCCTACTTTCATCTACTTCTTCGATTACCAACCGCGCTCAGCAAGGCGGTGTGGCGCTGGAAGATCGGCAACATTGATGCCAACCATAGCTTCACCCAAACCGCGTGATGCATCGGCAATTACTTTAGGATCATCCCAGAATGTTGTTGCGCGAACACATGCTGCCGCGCGTTGAGCAGGGTTGCCAGATTTGAAGATTCCGGAACCAATGAAAACTCCATCGGCGCCCATGCTCATCATTAATGCCGCATCTGCTGGAGTTGCGATACCCCCTGCAGTGAAGAGCACAACTGGGAGTTTGCCTTTTTCTGCAACCTCCTTCACTAACTCGTAAGGGGCTTGTAACTCTTTAGCAGCTACATACAGTTCGTCCTCGCGTAAAGATGACAGGCGTCGAATCTCGCCATTTATCTCGCGCATATGCTGCATCGCATTGGAGACATCACCAGTTCCGGCTTCACCCTTTGAGCGAATCATTGCAGCGCCTTCGTTAATGCGACGCAATGCTTCACCAAGATTGGTTGCACCGCAGACAAAGGGAACGGTGAAGTTCCACTTATCAATATGGTTTTTGTAATCAGCTGGAGTGAGAACTTCAGATTCATCGATGTAGTCCACGCCTAGAGATTGCAAAACTTGAGCCTCGACAAAATGACCGATACGAGCCTTAGCCATAACGGGAATTGAAACTGATGCTTGAATTTTTTCAATCATGTCCGGATCTGACATCCGAGCGACGCCGCCTTGGGCGCGAATATCTGCCGGTACACGTTCTAAGGCCATGACGGCAACAGCGCCAGCATCTTCGGCGATCTTTGCTTGTTCGGCATTAACGACATCCATGATGACGCCACCTTTGAGCATCTCTGCCATACCGCGCTTGACTCGTCCCGTACCTGTTACTTCAGCCATTACCGTTCTCCGATTTTCTTCGCTCTATGAGAGGACACATCCTACTTTGTTGCTGAGGCGCTCGCTTGGGGATTCGGGTGCGTGAAATCTGGGGCCTTTGCCGTTAGAGCTACCCAGATCTGCCCCGGTGCGAAAAGAATAGGTGCGCCTTGCGCATCCCTCCACGTAGTTCCAACATCTGCGTTGCTTCGAACCCACGTACCAGCAAAAGATTGACCATCTCTGAGAATAAATCCACTACCGCTACCAACAGTATTCGAAAATGGTGTCACTCCCCCGACTTTGTCGTAATACTCTGAATCGGAAATTGCAACTAATTGGATAACTAAAGTTGTGGGGCATAACTGCTTACCTGTTCTGACAACATCAGGATTTGAATTATGAAAAAGATTCCAACATTTATCACTTGGTGACCACTCTGCACCATAACGCGCCGCTGGCCAGTGCATCGTTACCGAAGTAATGGCAACCCCCGATGAAGGTGCTTTACCGAAACTCCACCCGACTGTTTTCGCAGGATCAACGTGATAACCCTTTTCAATAATCTTTGCCATTAAGAGATCTGCACGCAAGACCATTGAATATGGATTTACTCGAGTGGGATCGCGTGTGTAAATCGTTGGTGGTTGTGCTTGGGCACCTAGATTTTGCAGATTAGCCGCAGCAATCACTGGCAACAACTTCTTCTGGGCCCCACTGTAAGCAAATGCGACTCGACCATATTGACTTAGAATTTCGATATCTGAAATACGCGCACTTCGTATCGGACCAATTTCAGTTGGAAGCTTTGAAGAAAAGACTGCGGCCAACCTCGTAAGCCCACCCTCTACTTGCTCGATATAGACAACATCGGCGTCTTCGATGCCAATTTGTGGGTGCGCCATATTTGTATCATCGATTTTGACGGCAAGCACTTTGCCATTGACGCCTTCGCGACCGCTAAGAAGGTTCGTTTCAACATGCTTGGCTTTGAAGTGTCCTATTGATGTCGACACTGTGCTACAGCTTGCAAGAGTAAGTGAAAGTATTGCGATGCCGCTGAATAGAAAGAATCTAGAGCGCATCAGTTTCAAACTCATACGTGACTGGCAAAGGAGCAGTGCCCGCTAAGCGGAAGAGACGAATTGCCACTCTCTTGCGGACAGCCTGGGTGGAGGACACTGAATCTGTGTGAATGGAGATTGCTATCCGTATCTTCGCAGTCAGAGCTGATAACTCATCGAGCAATGTTCGCTCGGATGAGCTTGCGTGAGTCTGTCCATCGATTAGTAATAGAGCTAAAGCACCAGATAAGGCCGACTCGGCACCAGAACGATCTTGCACCGTGGCCTCGCGAGCTTGATAGGCCGCAGATGTCAGCAACAAAGTAGAAGCTGGATCAGCAAAATCGCTCCGAGCGATCTCTAAAGCGATTGCGGCTCTTCGCTGCAGTAAGCCATCGAGATTGGCCCAACTTGTTTCAACACGGTGATGCAAGCGATCTAATCTGGTGGCCAAAAAAGATAAGTACCAAGCAAATATTAAGATTATTAAAATTACTAGCAGAGGAGTTTTCATCTCTTTCCCTCGTCACGATTGAGAAAACGATTCCACGTTCTGCTATCCGAAACCAAAGTAACGCCTTCTCCCCCAACTAAAGCCATTTCGTAAATCGAGAATATTTGTTTAGCTACGACTTCCCAATCAAACATCTGAGCATGGGCCTTACCCGCTTGTGCTAATTGCCCACGTTTGGCGTCATCGCGCAATAGATCAATAATTACCTTAGCCAACTCAGTTGAGTTCTCCGATTCAAAGAGTGCCCCATATTCGCCACCCCCTAATAAGGAATCAAATGCTGGGATATCACTTGCGACAGCACACGCTCCACCAGCGAGAGCTTCAGCCAAAATAATGCCAAATGATTCTCCACCAGTATTTGGCGCAACATAGATGGCCACTGAAGCCATAAAATCCGCCTTATCCTGTTCGCTGATTCGCCCTAAAAATTCAAATCGCTTGCGTAACTGCGGATCAATCTCCTTGATTACATCCTCTGGATCGCCAGGTCCGGCCACAAATACTTTTACGTCGGGAGCAAATCGGGCGATGATGGGCAGCGCATCAATTAACACCTGTAAACCTTTTCTTGGCTCTTCAAAGCGACCGATGAAACCAATAGTGTTCCCGCTCCACTTTTCCTGTTGTGTTCCGTTGGCATACCTCGTTGCATAAATTCCATTTGGAATCACAACAGCATCAGTCTCTAAATGATTCGTCAGTGTCAGTCGTGCCGCTTCAGAGACTGCAATGCGGGCCGAGAGTTTTTCTATTGCAGGTTCTAAAATAGGTCCGATTGCATAAATTACTTTTTGATGTTTTGCTGCAGCATGAAAAGTTCCCACCATCGGACCTTCAGCGGCCCAGCATGCTAATAATGAAATTGATGGAATTGCCGGTTCATGAAGATGCAAGAGGTCAAAACCTCCCTGGCTGATCCAATGCTTAACGCGGCTGAAAGCAATGGGTCCAAATAGAACTCGCGCTACCGCTCCGTTGTAAGGGATTGAAATTGGTTTTCCTGCGCTCACAACATAGTCAGGAAGTGTCGATTCATCGATGGCAGGGGCAAGCACTGAAACCGAATGGCCAGCAGCGATGAGAAATTCCGCCAAGTCACGAATATGGTTCTGTACTCCCCCAGGTGTGTCCCAGCCATAAGGGCAAACAATTCCAATCCTTAGTTTCTTGGTCAGCATTATTCGCGATCCTTAAAATCGCCATCGACCCAAATTCGCTGCATCATGTGCCAATCTTGGGGATAACGTGCAATGCCCATAGCAAATAGATCGGCGCTATTTTGAACGATCTGCGCTACACGTTCATTTTCACTTCCCTGTGTCGGAATTGGCACTAACTCAAACTCAATATGAATGCCGATGTCCGTATAGGAAATCATTGCACAAATCAATGGTGCATTGGTCTTTAGTGCAAGTATTGCCGGGCCTGCGGGCATGCGAGCTGGGCCACCGAAAAAAGTAACATCGATTCCTGTTCTCGATAAATCACGATCTGCAGCCAGGGCAACGACGCAGCCTGTGCGTAAACGTTGTGCCAACGTGGGAATAACACGACCATCAAGTGGTAGCGCTTCCATGCCAAATGCAGCGCGATAATCCATGAACTTTTTAAATAACGCTTCAGGTTTTAAATGTTCAGCAACCGTAACGATCTTTGCACCTTTGCCACAAAAATACGCTGCTGCATGGTCATAGTTGCCAACATGGGGCAGAGTTACAATCGCCCCTTTGCCTGCAGCTATGGCATCTAAAAGCAGATATTCGTTGGTAGTAGTTACAGTCTCCATGATGCGTGAAGTAGACCAATCTGGAAACCTAAATGTGTCACACCAATAGCGAAGTGAGGATCTCATCGCTTTGTATAACAAAATCTCTAAATCTAATGAAGTGACCTGGGGTTGCGTCCTAGCCAAGTTAGAGCGCAGCCGCGAGACACTTTTACCATTTAGCTTCGTTAGCCGATCGGCTAAACGATTAGCAGACGAGTAGACAAAGGCTTCTGGAAGCCAACGCAGAACGCGCCAGGCAGAAAAATACCCCCACGCCGATATTGTCTGCATCATTTAACTAAGAGCTCGCTTCACAATAATCATTCTCTGTACGACGGTGATGCACCCAAGAATCGCTAGTAACCACATTCCAACAGCTAATACGTATGGAATGCCCAATCCG
Organism: Streptomycetaceae bacterium; assembly: GCA_007279945.1. Lineage (GTDB taxonomy): Bacteria > Actinomycetota > Actinomycetes > Nanopelagicales > Nanopelagicaceae > Planktophila. Next base: position 98,779 of record QYPG01000028.1, read on the forward strand.
TCGAGTGCAACTGCTGACATAGAAATCATTAACCGCTCTGTTCGTTCTGCGATTCCACCACTGCATTGAATCTGATAAATCTCTGCCTTAGCGCGAATATAGGGAACCAGCATTCCGCTGACTAAGCTCACTAAGACGATTGGGCTCAACGAATCATTAGCGCCGATCAAATAGATTGTTACTCCAATGAGAATTGATGAGTCAGTAATACGATCGATGGTTGAATCAAGGAATCCGCCCCACTTGCTGGCACCAGATTTTGATATTCGCGCCATAGTTCCATCGAAGAGATCGCTCAGAGCAAAGATAAAAATAACCGCGGTTCCTAGAAAAAAATCTCCTCGAGGATAGAAATACAGGGCCGAGGCAACGACTCCCATCGCTCCTACCCACGTGACTGCATTGGGCGTAATGCCAATTCGCAAAGCAAACCTGGCTACGGGTGTTATTAATCTCGTAACCGCTGGTTTCAAAGTGCGACTAATCATCAGGTCCCATCGTAGGCTGAGCACGTGAAAACCCAAACATCCCCCATGACGATTGCCGTATACGGTCACCTAAGCGCCGACCCTGCTGCCGTAGCCGAGGTATTTGGCGGGGCTCTTGCGGTCGGCGCTAATCCTGAGGCCGATTGCGCAATTTTTGTGATCAACCCAGCTATGGGGATCGATCAAGCAACAATCGATGTCTGGCAAAGTGTCGATGAGTTTCAAACTCCACGGCTAGTAGTTGTCACACAACTTGCCGACTCGACTGCCGATTTTGATGATGCAGTGATGCTAGCTAATCGAGTATTTGACCAGGTGGCAACGCCATATTTAGTTCTTCACGATGAGGCGGGCCTACCGTGCGCATTGATTTCGCTGCAAACAATGCGCGTAATCGATTACAACACAGATCCTGCGACTGATCAGCCATGTGATTCTGAACATGAAACTTTGGTGCAAGAGTTTAGAGATGAATACTTAGAGCTCAATGAATCTCTCGGGTTAGGTGCATTTGAGGCCGGACTTCTTTTTCCCGCGATTCCATTGTGGATTGAAAAAGGAATTGGCGTGGACATCGTTCGTGAATACTTAGGAAAACTTAATTAAACCTACCAAGCTTGCGCAATCTCATCTCTGGTTAACATCAATAACTGCGGAAGCACTTTCGTCTTACCAATAATAGGCATGAAATTCGCATCTCCACTCCAGCGTGGTACGACATGTTGATGAATGTGCTCGGCAACTCCAGCCCCTGATACTGCACCTTGGTTCATTCCTAAGTTAAATCCTGCCGGCGATGAAACTTTTCGAATAGTTTTCATTGCATGTGAACTGAGTTCCGAGATTTCATTCCTCTCGTCGTTAGATAAATCGGTGAGATCGGCAACATGTCGGTAGGTACACACCAAGAGATGCCCTGGGTTATATGGATACAAATTCATTACTACAAATGCACGGACGCCGCGGAAAACAATTAATCCATCTTGATCCTTCAGTTGTGGAATTCGACAGAAGGGGCACTCAATATCATTACCCTCTAGTGGGCGATTTTCACCGCGTAGATAATCTAGGCGGTGGGGCGCCCATAACCGTTGCCAGCCATCGGGCATTCCACCACCATCAATTGTCATTCATCAAACCTGAGTCCGGTCAGAGACGATCTTCTTAATTTGCGCAATTGCATCGGCGATTGGAATTCCATTTTTTTGCTCACCATTTCGATAACGGAATGACACGGCCTTAGCCACTTGATCTTCCTCGCCAGCGATCACCATAAAAGGAATCTTCTGAAGTTGGGCGTTACGAACCTTTTTCTGCATGCGATCATCAGAGCTATCTAGCTCAGCACGGATTCCAGCACTACGCATCTGCTTAATGACATCGGCTAAGTAATCGGCAAAAGCATCCGCGACTGGAATACCAATAGCTTGAACTGGCGCTAACCATGGTGGAAACGCACCTGCATAATGCTCAGTGAGCACACCAAAAAAGCGCTCAATCGAACCAAAGAGTGCACGGTGAATCATCACTGGACGTTGGCGAGATCCATCTGCAGCGGCGAATTCAAGTTCAAACCTCGCCGGAAGTTGGAAATCCACTTGGATTGTAGACATCTGCCATGTGCGACCAATTGCATCTTTTGCTTGAACCGAAATCTTTGGACCATAGAAAGCTGCGCCGCCTTCATCTAATACAAGCTCTAAGTTCTGTGCGCTTGCAGCTTTACGTAAAGCCTCGGTCGCCTCGGCCCAGTCGCTATCTTCGCCCACAGATTTTTCGGGATTTCGAGTAGAGAGCTCCAAATAGAAATCATTAAGACCATAATCTCGCAGAAGATTGAGTACGAAAGTTAGCAGTGAATCTAATTCATCTACCATCTGTTCTTTAGTGCAGTAAATGTGTGCATCATCTTGGGTAAATCCACGAGCGCGAGTAATGCCATGAAGAACGCCCGATTTTTCATAACGATAAACGGTCCCAAATTCAAATAAACGCAATGGAAGCTCGCGATAGGAACGTCCACGTGAGCGATAAATAAGATTGTGGAATGGGCAGTTCATCGGTTTCATGTAGTACTGCTGCCCTGCACGTTTAATTGTTCCATCGGCGTGCAGTTCTTCATCCAAAATCATGGGTGGATACATGCCTTCGGCATACCACTGCAAATGTCCAGAGGTTTCAAAGAGTGCGGCCTTCGTTAAATGCGGAGAATAGACAAACTCATAACCCTCATCTTCATGGCGTTTGCGTGAGTAATCCTCCATTGCTCGACGAACGATTCCGCCCTTGGGATGAAAGACTGCTAAACCTGAGCCAATCTCTTCTGGGAATGAAAAGAGATCGAGTTCTGTACCTAGTCGACGGTGATCTCGCTTTTCAGCTTCGGCCAAAAGCTCCAAATAACCATTGAGTTCATCTTGTGAAGGCCATGCCGTTCCATAGATTCGTTGGAGCATGGGATTCTTTTCAGAGCCGCGCCAATATGCCGCTGCTGTGCGCATTAATTTAAAGGCGGGAATATTTTTTGTTGATGGCAGATGCGGGCCACGACATAAGTCGCTCCACACTGGATTGCCATCACGACCCAAATTGTCATAGATAGTTAACTCTGCCCCACCCACTTCAACGCTAGCTTCTTCGCCGGCAGAACCTTTAATACCGATGAGCTCGCATTTATATGGTTCATGAGCGAGTTCCTTGAGCGCATCAGCCTCAGTTGTAACGCGACGACGAAAACGTTGACCTTCTTTAACTATCTTACGCATGGCACTTTCAATCTTTATAAGATCATCGGGATTGAAAGTATTTGCTGGGTCGAAGTCGTAATAAAAACCATCTTTGATTGGTGGGCCGATACCAAGACGAGTGTTTGCATAAACTTCTTGCACTGCTTGAGCCATCACGTGCGCAGTTGAATGTCGCAAAACTGCCAGACCATCAGGAGATGAAATAGATACGCTCTCTACAGCATCGCCCTCAACAAGATCTGTCCAAAGATCCCTGAGTGCGCCATTAATCCGTGCGACGACAATATCTTTATTTTCGGCAAATAGATGGGTGGGGCGAATATCGGACTCTACCGATTGTGCCTGACCATCTACCGTGATATTTATCGTTGACATGTGCCTAGCCTACCGAATGAAGTCGGACCATCGCCTTTATTTCGGCAACGAAGGCATGTGATGGCTGTAATGGACGGCCTTGTATAGCGTGAACTTCTTGCGCGATTCGAAGGCTACTGAGCAGAATTGCTGCGGTGATCTCGTCAATTCTTGCAAGGGGTATCGATTGAATATGAACATCGCAGTTTTCATTTACCAGATCTCGCATAATTCCAGGCAAGACTCCATCACTTAATGGTGGAGTAACCCACTGCCCATCGATGCGCACAATGATGTTGGAAACCGCACCCTCGCAAATATTTCCTTCGGTATTACAAACAATCGTCTCGTCAAAGCCCAATAATCGTGCCTCTTCCAAAATGGATAGGCGATGTTCATATGGATAGCTCTTCAAGGTTGCTCCATGAGAAATAAGGGCTTCAGGGTGAATGCCTACGTTGGCAGAGGTGATGACAGGTTGGTAAGCAAGATGGACTGCAGCCCATTGGCCACTTTTATCGAATGAAACTCTTAACAGACCATCGTCGTGCGGTTCGCACGCTAGTAATGTGGTGATGGATTCTTTGACAACATCTACTACTGGAATCGCAATAGCAGACAATGCGGCACTTTGGTATCCACGTTGTAAGTGAAGACCAAGCGCATAGGGCTGCCCGTTAACCGTTCGTATAGTTTCAAAAATCCCAGCACCAATAAGCCAACCCAATTCGTTGCACGGTGTTTTTTCAATATCAACGAGTTCACCGTTAAATATAATCTTCATCCAAGTTCTCCCCCCCGCGATAGAAATCAAACGACGTGCCTTTAACTGGGTTTCTTCCCACTCACTAAGGGGGTCGCTCGACCAGGTGATTCCAGCACCGGTGCCAAAACGAAGCGCGTCATCCTTAAAAAATATCCGAATAGCAACTGATAATTCGCAGACGTCGCCTTGTACCCATCCTGAGATGCCGCAATACGGGCCGCGTTTGCCCTCATTATCTTCGATAACTGAAATAGCCGAGGACTTAGGCGCTCCACTTATCGATCCAGGAGGATGAAGTTTTGCAATAATTTCGCTCCAACTAATGCCGCTCCTCAACTCACCTTCTATATCTGACACTAAATGCACTAATCCGGGATGCGATTCTGATGCTAATAAGCGTGGAACCGTAACGGAACCGCTCCTACAAATTGCCCCTAAATCATTTCTCATCAAATCGACAATCATGATATTTTCAGCGATATCTTTTGCGCCAAAATGAGTCTGACCTGGCAGCTGTGTTCCCTTAATTGGAGAAGTACGCATGTGGTTACCTGTGCGAGATAAGAAAAGTTCCGGCGAGGCAGATGCGATATTTAATCCGGGGATTTCCAAATAGGAGGCCCACGGTGCGGGATTATTTTTTAATATCTCTGAAAACAATCCGCGCAGATTTATCGAAGGATCAATCTCGTGCCGCAACTCTCGGCAAGCATTTACTTGATACACCCAACCTTCTGAAATATGGCGCTGTATTTTTTCAACATATGCCATGTAATCATCCTGGCTCTTAGATGATGACCACATGCCGACTAGAGGTTCCCACGCTTGGAATGGGAACTGCGAACTTACAACCGTTGCAAATTTTGCTGCGGTGAACTCGCCTTCAAAAGTTGTAGAGACCGCCCAGAATCCGCCATCATCTAAAGCTGCAGGGTCATGTGAGATCTCAATCAAATCGGTGGCCAGACGCCCATTCATCCAGAAGTTGGCTTCACCGCTGTTCACAGCAGAACGCTATCGATTTACTACCCACTTTGGCGCTTATGCCCTACCTACGATAGATTTTCCCTCCTCGCGGACGTAGCGCAGTTGGTAGCGCGGAACCTTGCCAAGGTTCAGGTCGCCGGTTCGAACCCGGTCGTCCGCTCTGATAAATCGCCGTGGCGATGTGTAATTGGTCGGGTGGCCGAGAGGCCAGGCAAGGGACTGCAAATCCCTCTACACGGGTTCAAATCCCGTCCCGACCTCCATTATTAGATAAGAAGATGTGGAAGGCTTCATCCCATGAACGATTCA
>QYPG01000013.1 GCA_007279945.1 Streptomycetaceae bacterium
CAGGTACAGTTAAGTGGTTCAACTCTGAAAAGGGTTTCGGTTTCATTGCAGTTGATGGTGGCGGACAAGATGTATTCGTTCACTACTCAGCAATCCAAGGAAACGGTTACAAGTCTCTTGAAGAGGGTCAGGCAGTTTCATTTGAGGTCGTACAGGGTCCAAAGGGTCCTCAGGCTGATGCAGTAAACCCTGCCTAATTAACACCGCTTTATAAATAACCCTCATCGCCAAAGGCGATGGGGGTTATTTCTTTGGAACCGGTGGAATCTCACCAACTTTTAGCTTTCTTGCATCAACTTCTTTCACAGGCGATAAATCTTTCCCCTGTTTCCATGCATCTAAATACTTCCAGGGCAGAACTTCCCCACGTCGCACCCACCATGTATCGACCGGTGTTGGCCACGAAATTCCAAAATGTAAATGCGTCGCAGTTCCGCGTGCACTCCCCGTCGCACCAATTGCCCCCAACAAACGCCCAGCAACAACGACCACGCCTGGTTGAATACTGGCAGGAATTGATTTCAGATGTGATCCGTAATAACGCACCCCATCACTGCCGATAATCGAGACGTAGAGTCCTCCACGATCAATCCCTAAATTCGTTTTTCCACTCCACTTATCAGTGCGATTAACTTCATCGACCACTCCATTAATGGGAGCAACAAACTTGCAGCCAGCTTTAGCTAAAATATCTGTCGCGGCATAATCATGGTGTGCCCGCGCATAATTGACGGTGCAGTCGGCAACTGGAAATACATAAACTGGGGCGGCTTGGGCAGGGGAAACACCTGAGAGTAAAAAGATCAGGGGTAATAATCGCTTAATCACGGTGTAAGGCTATAGGTGAAGACTTACTTTTGAAGCGCACTACGGTCGAGTTTTGCTGTGACAATCATGTGTGGAACCGTTAGCGCCCAAACGATAGTTAAAAGAAACCAGAAAAAGGATTTTTCAATACTTCCCGATACCCACAATGCAGCGGCAACAACAAAGCTGCCGACCAAAGCGGGTGTTCCCGGTATTACGGCGGAGAAGAAAGCTTTTACTGCATGGTGCGCCTCATATTCTCGCTGGGATTGTGGCAGAACTAGAGATAAGCGCGCTGTATGCCGCATCGCGTGCCAGCATCCAAAGTATGTTGCGAATGCAATAAGTGGTGGAGTCAGAATTGCTAATAAGGCAAGTAAGAAGAGATCAATCACATCTCGGAGTCTTTTTGTGGCTAATAATGCACATAGGGCTATAAGAAAAAGAACAAGAACTAATAATCCAAGTTGGTGATCAAAACCCTGGTGCCAATTAATAAGCTTTGAATTAACTTCTGCAAGTGCACTAGTACTAGCTGAGTTTATGAGGGGTATGACAACAGGGACCGAACCAAAAGCTAAAAAAACAAAAGTGGTAGGCAGTCGTGAAGTAGTGACACCCTTAAGGCGATCTAGTTCATTAAGAAATGCGCTATCCCCCACCCCAAAATGGATAAGACTCATTAAGATAACTAACTGAAATCCAAAAACATTCCACTTCAGGATCGCGAGAACTGCAACAACTGCAACCACAACATAGCCAACAATAAATAAAACCATGACGCGCTTACTTGTTCGTGGCACCGTAACAAGGTGGTCGAGTGCGCCATGAGGTATTCCTACTGCTAAGGCAAAAACCGCGATACCGACCTGCCATGAGAGATCGTTTTTATCACTTAAGCGATTGGCAACGAGTGAGATAAGAATTGCCATGGCGACGGCCGAGGAAGAGTAAGCGCGCACGCGTTCAAATAATTCCAGGCGAGTCTTCAATTCCCTCTCCCCCTACTTGATAGAAACCTGTCTCACAGTATCAATCATCCCCAGAGAATGTGAGAGAATTCCTCGTGCTCAAGTTCAGTTATTTAGCGATGTTAATCTTCACTGCAGTCGCCTCTTTCTGGTTGGAATTCGCCTTTAAGGTGCATGTTCTGCGACGCATAAAGCGAGTGCTGCTGAGCCTTCTGCCGATTAGTCTGGGATTTTTGATTTGGGATGCCTATGCGATTGCTCAGGGACATTGGTATTTCGATAAGAAACAGGTCACGGGAATACATGGACCTTTCAATATTCCGATCGAGGAGATTCTCTTCTTTCTAGTTATTCCATTAGCCGTTCTCATGACGTTAGAAGGAGTAACACGACTTAAACCCAACTGGAAACATCCGAAGTTACGATAATGATTTATTCAGATATCGTCATAGCAATACTAGTCTTCTCGGTATTTTTTGATTTATTTGGGCTTAAAAACTCACTGCTTACGAGACCGCTCTTTTGGTGCTCGTACGCGATTATTCTGCCCTTTCAGCTTTTGACTAATTGGTGGCTCACGTCGCGCAATATCGTTATGTATGACCCGCACGTCATTAGTGGTCTGCACGTTATGAGCGCGCCAGTTGAAGATTTGATCTTCGGTTTCGCCCTTATTCTCAATATTATGGGGATGTGGGAGTACTGGGGCATAAAAGGAGTGCAAAAAGATTAAGCAAAGATAGATATCCTTCTACCTTATTCAATTAGGGGCGGTAGCTCAGTTGGTTAGAGCCCGGAACTCATAATTCCGTCGTCGTCGGTTCGAGCCCGACCCGCCCCACGTTTGAGCAGGACTTATGTGTTCTAACTGCACGAGAATTTACGTTATTTAGTTTTTCGCTAACACTTACCTAACACCCTATTTACATATCGGTAACTCATCATCACTTGAAAGATTGCCTCAAAGAAATCTGTGGTGCTAACTCTCAATTACTTAAATAGATTTCTAATTCTCTCTTAATTGACTTGGTAGGTCATACCCTGTAATTATGAGTGAGCGAGTTCTGGTTATCATCGATGATCCATTTGAATCAACCACTCTTGTCGCCGCACTACGTATGCATGAAATTGATGTGATAGGTGAAGCGCGAAATGAAGCAGTTGCAACGAACATGCAGCGACGCTTGAATCCAGATGTAATTTTGTTAGACATGCACTTAGCAGGTAATTCCGCGATTCAAATAGCAATAAATCTGCGAAAGAAGAATCCGCTTATTGGCATAGTTGTACTTGAAAGCTGTGTCGACTTGCGCTTAATCGGTGATACAAATCGCGAAATACCTTGGGGAACTAAAGTTGTTCTCAAAGCTTTAGCAAGTGATTTAGATATTTTGTGCAATGCAATTAGCAACTCCACTAGTTCGGCCCGTGCGCAAGATGAAGTCGAATGGATTCATGGCAGCTCTTCACTGGTAGAAAAGGGGATTCAAGATTTAATGGCTCATTTGACTGATCTGCAGGTCTCTACGCTTCGTCTAGTTGTAGACGGTAAGACAAATGCACAAATTGGTCGTGAACATTTTGTGAGCGAAAAATCAGTCGAACAGGTTATTTCTCGTTTAGCTCTGGTTCTCAATCTTCAACCAGATCGCACTAAGAATTTGCGTGTGCAATTAGTTGGTGAGTACTACAAGTGGTTAGGCGCGCCTCACCACTGACTACCAATATCCACAAGAAAGTTCGATAAAGTTTGCCGTTATGGAGCTTGCCCAGATTCGCGCACACTGGAACGAGATACTGGACTTAGTGCTCGAGGAAGACCGAATCTCATGGTTAGCTTTTTTTGATGCACGCTTGGCCGACTTTGACGGGAAGGTTTTGACGCTGGATTTCTCAGATAGTCGAAAATTTGGATCTGCGCATGAGTACTCACAAACTCGGGTTAAACAACACCAACTGCTAACTAAGGTGATCAAGAACTGTCTTAACATAGATATCGAGATTATTGAAATATGAAATTTAAGCACCTAATTCTGGCAATCGTCCTAGCGTTCACAGTGATTGAAATGCCTTCTAGCTCGGCTGTGAATTCTCAACTTTCCATGTCACTGAGGCAGACACCATCTGCATCTGAAGCATTGCTAACTTTTTATGGCACTCTCTCGCCAGCGAAATCTGGAATCAACGTCTACATCTATATCAACACGGGTGGTCCTTGGACACAGACGAGATTTAAAGGGAAAACCACTAAAGCTGGCACCTGGAAAGTTGAGGCGCTGGCTACTGCCCTAGATGCGAAAGTTCAATACCGGGCAAGTGTCACCGTCAGCGGAAAGAAAATCTATTCACCTGTGCGCACGATTACCATTAAACAGATTGCCGAAGTAGCGCAGGCAGATCCGGCGCTAATAATTACCGCAGTGGGGCCCGGGGGTCGAATCCATGGCGCCGACATTAGTCGCTGGCAACATCCAAATGATAAGGCGATCGATTTCGCAAAAATGTATGAAGCTGGAATTCGATTCGTGATGATTAAAGCCTCTGATACGCGAGAAGATGCTGATCAATTATCTTTAAAATACTTAATAATGGATCATAGTGCTGCTCAGGCAGTGGGGATTTATACAGGTTTTTATCACTATGCAATCTTGCCCGATGTCAGCGATAGTGATGGCATCGTGCGCGATGCAACTGCGCAGGCGCAAAAAGCTATTTGGCGATTAGCCTCAATCGGTGGATATACACAGCGAGACCTTCCATATGCGTTGGATCTAGAAAACAAGTGTGTGCGACTTTCGACATCAGGTGCTTGTCAGAAATATGCAACCCGCAGCGCAGTAACATTGTGGGCAACAACCTTCTTGAGATTGCTAAAAGAAAAGACAGGCAAAGTTCCGATCTTGTATTCATACTCAAATTTTCTTGAGAGCTCGATGAATAGAAATGCTGAACTTGCGCAGTACCCACTGTGGTTGGCTCAGTATGCAATTGATCCATCTAATCCATTAAATCAGCCTGGCCTTAAAGCAAGTGGCTGCTATGTACATTCATGGACTGGAGCTCACTGTGATTCGCAATGGGCGATATGGCAGTACACATCATGTGGGATTGCACCAAAGTATGGTGTTCCAGGGTCTCGCTTGGATCTCAATCTATTTAGAGGATCAGCTAATGACTTCTTGGGACTGGTTCAGGGAAGTTGGACACCACAAGTTGTAGATTTTATGCCGACTAATGAACCCAGCACATTAACCGTGAATACATTATCTGCCTCGACAACCAACAAATTGGTTACCTTTAACGTCACTGTCGTGCGCCCAGATCTGACTCCGGTAGTAACTGGAAGTGTAAAACTTGTATTTGATCCCATTAATGCCCCAACTAATAAGCCAATCCAAACCGTGCTGAGAGAAACTAGTGGGTCATGGACGCTTGCAGTCAAAGATGTTCTAGCTGGAACATATACCGGGCAAATTGTCTTCACGGACGTTTCGCAAACACATGCTCAAAGTTTTGCGCCAGTGATTTTTACTGTGGTGCAGGGTCCAACGCCATCTCCAACGCCTAAATCAACGATTAAGGCAACGCCTCAACCATCGGCTGATGAGTGTGCCAAACAGATTAAGAACTAATCTTTTTGCTCTCAAAAAGCATCGCATCTAATGCGGTTTTTTCACGCTCAACTAGTTCCTCATACGCGGCTACTGATTCTCTGCGATCTTTGGCAGACCACCCAAGTACTGGTGCGATGATTGCGGCAATATCTCCAGCTAATTTAACTCCGTGGTTGAGCGCCTCAAAAGCGATTCGAGTTCGACGAGAAATAACATCTTCTACTGTACCTGCGCCTTCGTGACTCGCTGCGTAATGGACTTCAGCTTTTAAGTAAGGCAGATCTTTATGCAGCTTGTTTGCTAGGGAAGGTTGGCTAACAATTAAATCCAAAATCTCACTAATCATCGAGCCATAGCGATTGAGTAAATGTGAAATCGTCTCTGAAGCAAGGCCACTTTCTTCAGCGATTCGCTCACTCTGTTGGACTAAAGCAAAGTAGCCATCTGCTCCAATGAGAGGAAGTTTTTCAGTCACTGAATCTGGTGTTAATTTACGAAGTTCATTAACCGCAAGGTCAATAACGTCCTTACCCATAATTCGATACGTGGTGTATTTCCCACCTGCAATGCTTACGAAGCCAGGTGCCGGACGGTCAATGGTATGTTCGCGCGAAAGCTTTGTTGTGACTGAGCTCTTGTTATTTGCGACTAATGGTCGTAAGCCTGCATAAACCCCAATGATTTCCTCAGTTTTTAATTTCGGCGTGAGGACTCTGTTAGCTTGATCAAGAATATATTGAACGTCATCACGTGTAGCAAAAGGTTCGGCACGGTCTCCTGTATATGGCGTATCAGTGGTTCCAACAATCCACTTATCGCCCCAAGGAATCAAGAAGAGAACAGATACTGGAGTTTTTAGGATAATTCCAGCGTTAGATTTGATGGCAGAGCCTGGCAAAACAATGTGGACGCCTTTACTCATGGTTACGCCATAGCCAGCTTTTAATTCAAACTTCTCATGCAGTTCATCGCTCCAAATTCCCGCGCACATTACTGTGACGGTGGCCTTTATTGATATTGATTTTCCGCTGACTAAATCTTTTGCTTTAACGCCTACGACTCGTTTGCCTTCTCGAATCAAAGAATCAGCCCGAACTCGAGTTGCAATTATTGCGCCATGTCTAGCGGCGGTACGGGCAACTGAGAGCGTATGACGTGCATCATCGACTTGAGCATCGAAGTATTTGATTGCGCCCATGATGATGTCTGGGCGAAGCGATGGTGCGATCTCATTTATTTGTCTCTGACTAATGTGTTTATGCCATGGCAACGCTCGCTGAAAGCCGCGCAAAGCGTCGTAGAGTGCAAGGCCTGCACCAACGTATGTACGCTCCTTGAATTTTTCAGTTAATGGGAAAAGAAAACCAACAGGTTTAACTAAGTGTGGGCATAGAGTTGAAACTAGTAACTCTCTCTCGTGCAAAGCTTCACGCACTAATTTAAAGTCATACTGTTCTAAGTACCGTAAACCGCCGTGAATTAACTTACTGGATCGGCTTGACGTTCCTGCGGCGATATCCTGCGATTCAATGAGTGCAACTTTTAAGCCACGCGAGGCAGCATCTAAAGCTGCACCTACTCCTGTAACTCCCCCACCGATTACGAGCACATCAAAGTTTTCGCTGCCTAATTCGGCAATAGCGCTCTGACGCTGCTCGGGGCTTAGCTGGGATAAAAACATGTGCGTTGCATCTCCATAACGGTTTTTGTAGAGTTAAGCCTAACCCACCTTGGAAAAGGATTGCACACCATGACCTACATCGGCAGTTTGGACCAAGGAACCAGTAGCACCCGATTTATGATTTTTGATCACTCTGGAATAGTTGTGGGTCAACATCAATTAGAGCATCGCCAAATAATGCCCCAAGCTGGCTGGGTGGAACATGATGCTGGCGAAATTTGGGATCGCACGCAAGAAGTTATCGTCGGGGCACTTAAACAGGCCAATATTTTGGGTTCAGATTTAGCTGCGATAGGTATAACAAATCAGCGTGAGACTACGGTGGTCTGGGATGTCACCACTGGCCAACCGCTTTCGAATGCAATTGTGTGGCAGGACACACGAACCACAGATTTTCTGTCTACTTTGAGCGACCAAGAAAAAGAGAGTATTCGCTTCAAGACTGGTCTGACTATTGCGCCGTATTTCTCGGGCAGCAAGATGAACTGGTTCATCAAAAATCTCCCGGCCGCTACTTCACCTAACGCCCGATTTGGAACGATCGACTCTTGGCTCCTGTGGAACTTATCTGGAGGGGTTCAAGGCGGTGTGCACGTCACTGATGTTACAAATGCCAGCCGTACATTATTAATGAACCTTGAAACTTTGAACTGGGATGACGAGCTACTGGAGATATTTGGGGTGCCCGTCAATGCGCTACCAACTATTAAATCCTCATCCGAACATTACGCACTCACTAACCCCCGTGGTCCTTTCGGTAGTGCAGTTCCAATCACTGCAATTCTGGGCGATCAACAAGCTGCAATGGTGGGTCAAGTGTGTTTTAACCGCGGGGAATCTAAGACAACGTATGGGACCGGAAATTTTGCTTTGCTCAATACTGGAACCCACATTGTTAGATCTAAAAATGGATTGTTAACAACGGTTTGTTTCAAATTTGGTGATGCGCCTGCACACTACGCACTCGAAGGCTCTGTCGCAGTAACAGGATCCGCGATTCAGTGGCTGCGTGATCAATTAGGCATTATCTCTAACGCCGTAGAGACTGAGCACTTAGCTTTAACCGTTAACGACACTGCAGGTGTTTATTTCGTGCCAGCATTCTCAGGACTCTTTGCGCCATATTGGCGTAGCGATGCACGTGGTGCAATTGTCGGTTTGACACGTGCTGCAACTAAAGCACACCTTGCTCGAGCCGCCCTTGAGGCAATTTGTTATCAAACGCGCGATGTTATGGATGCCATGGTTGCTGATAGCGGAGTTCCTATGTCTGAAATGCGAGTAGATGGTGGAATCACTGCTAACTCATTGTGTATGCAGATGCAGGCCGACATTATGGGCATCGATATTTCACGTCCGCTTGTTGCCGAAACAACTGCATTAGGCGCGGCGTATGCAGCTGGGCTCGCCGTTAAATTCTGGTCATCGCCTGATGAGCTGCGATCTCAATGGCAGGAATCACGCAGATGGGTACCAGCTAGCACTGCAGAAACACGTGAAGCCGGTTATGTGCAGTGGAAAAAAGCCGTTGAAAGAACGTTGAACTGGATCGATTAAAGTTTAGTAATCTCAATTAAGAATGCATTTGCTGGCGCAAGAATCGGTGCGCTGAGGCCGACGTGAACTAGGGCTGTACCTGAAAGGCGAACTCCATCCATCCATCGTGGTGGTGAAATAAGCATGTAGCGAGGCTGCCCTGCAGGAAAGACTGCTTTAGCTTCATACGTTGCAGTTAAATCTAGCCCTGGAAATTTCAATGCAGCTGGATGAATAACACCAGTCGGTGTGAGTTGAACATAGGCAAAGATTGCTTGAGATTTATCCTCAGATGTAACACCATATAAATAACCATGATCATCAGGGTAATCAACACGAATTGATTTTCCAGAGTGCAATAGGGCACGATTTTTTTTGTAATATGTTGCCCACGTCTTTAAGTGCGCACGTTCTTCTGGCGTTGCCTCTGTAATATCCCATTCGATTCCGGCATGACCAAAGAGCGCAGTAACTGCACGCATTGAGAGCTCAAGTGTACGGCCAGTTTGATGACCATGTGTTGGGCCAATATGGGTTCCCAGCATCTCTGGCGGAATAACCTGAGAGGTCCACCGTTGAATGCTTTGACGCTCCAGTGCATCGTTGTTATCACTAGTCCAGAAACGATCGACATAATCGATAACTCCTAAATCGATTCGGGCACCACCAGATGCACACGATTCAATCTCTAAAGCTGGGTGACGTACTTTGAGTTCGGCAAATAATCGATAAATCGCCTGAGTTTGGCGACGCACACCGGCATGACCTAAATGACCAGCATCGACTAGTACGCGATTGTGATCCCATTTAATATAGGCAATCGAATGAGCGGCAAGAATCGCCGATGTCTGCTCAAGTACATGACTAAATGCCGCTTCGTGTCCTAAATCCAAAACTAATTGATGACGCCACAGTGGAGGAACCCGATCGCCCTCATGCAAAATCCAGTCAGGATGAGCGCGATAAAGATCTGAATCCGGATTGACCATCTCGCCTTCAAACCACAAGCCAAACTCAATCCCGGCGGATTCTATGTAACTAATGATGGGTGAGAGACCTTGTGGCCATACATCAGAATCGATGACCCAGTCTCCTAAACCTGCTCCATCATTTCGTCTTGAATGAAACCAACCATCATCTAGAACTATCCGCTCAATACCAACTTCTGCAGCGACATCAACAAGTGCTTTAATTTTCTGTTCGTTATGGTCAAAATACAGCGCCTCCCACACATTCAGCGTTAAGGGACGCGGACGCTTTGGGTGCATGCTACGTGCGCGAAGATGGCCGTGATATGCCGCGCTAATCCCATCTAAACCTAGCTCTGAAAAAACTGAGATTAAATGTGGTGCTTCATAAATTTCATTAGCTGCAAGTACAACTTCACCTGGCAGCAAAAGTTCGCCGGCACCTGCTGCTTGTTGTCCATCAAAGCCGCGCTCGATTAAGTAATGTGAATTTCCACTCCAGGCGATACTTGTTGCCCAAGCACTACCTGATTGAAAATTTGTATCAATACTTAATGCAATATTTGCGATTGAGAAATTATGTCCGCTTCGGCCTTCGCGAGATTCCCGAACCCACGTTCCTACCGAAATATCGGCGCGTTGTGGCTGACGTTCATGTGACCAACGTCCTGCAAAATCTAAACTCTGTTGAGCTTCTTGAGGTAGCGGAAGCCAGTGCACAAATTCATTGAGAGTGTAGTTACTCTTACCGATATTTTTTACGGAGGCGCTTTGAGTTAATACGCCATATCTATCTAAATCAAATATAAGGCCAACTTCTAGTTCTGCGTCAAAATCTCGCAGAGTGATTGCACAGTGATTGTCGTTGTGATGAAAATCGGTAACTTCAAACTTTGTTGACCAGGCTTTTCCATCGCGGTGTCCAGATAAAGCAGGGCGACCCAAAAATCCGCGTGAACTTTCACGCATAATTCCGGCGAACTGAGCTTCATCCCATGAACTATTACTAATTGAAGGTGTGCTGGCGAAGCCAACTTGCGCTAAGTCACCAACGAGAGGCGCGCCCCAATGACGAATTACCAAGGCGCCATCGACAACTTCAAGAAGTATGGAGGATGTTGCTACGCTCAAAAGTGCGGATTGCTTGCTCACAAAGGTAGAGTAACGACACTATGGCGCAGAGTAAAAAACTATCAGCTGGCATCACGCGAAATAATCGCGAGATGGCCGATGGGCGCACTATTCGTTACTACGACACTGCCGGTCAAACTCGTACCGCCTCAGATGTGCGTCCAGTTGAGGCCCAGCCAGAGATTGGTGAGTTGCGCTTGGATCCCTTGGTAAATGAATGGGTGGCAATGGCAGCTCATCGACAAGGTCGAATCTTTTTGCCGCCTAAAGAGTTGTGTCCACTGTGTCCAACAACCGGTGAACTTCTCACAGAAATTCCCGAATCAGATTTTGAAGTCGTGGTCTTTGATAATCGCTCACCCTCGCTGCGTCCACCGACTGGAGATTGGGCGTTACCAGATCAAGTTGGACCGGATACAGATTTAGGGACTGCAGCTGGAAAATGTGAAGTTATTTGTTTTACCGCAGAACATGGAAAATCCTTTAAGGATCTAACTGCCTCCCGTGTACGTGTGTTGCTGGAGGCTTGGATTGATCGCACAGAAGAGCTTTCGCTGTCACCCTTTATCGAACATATCGCACCTTTTGAGAACCGAGGCGAAGAGATCGGCGTAACTCTATCTCACCCACATGGGCAGATTTATGCCTACTCATATCTTCCACCACGCGTTGAAAAAATGTTAACAGCAGCCAAAAAATATAAAGAGTCCACTGGAAAAATTCTATTTGATGAAGTGTTAGCCCGTGAGATTCGAGATAATGAGCGCATAATTGTGCGAAATGATCGCTGGATTGCATTTGTTCCATACGCCTCGCGTTACCCATTTGAAATCCACGTTGCGCCATTAAATCCAGTCGCCGATTTGACTGGGTTAACCGATGCTGACCGAGATGCGTTTCCAGAGATTGCACTTGAAGTAATGAAACGCCTTGACGGAGTATTTGGAATTGAAATGGCCTACATCGCTGCTTGGCATCAAGCCCCAGTTCGGACCGGTCGGGATTTACTGCGGCTGCACTGGCAAATAACAAGTGTCCGCCGTGCGCCAGAAAAATTAAAGTATCTTGCGGGATCAGAGTCGGCAATGGGCGCATTTATTATGGACATGCGACCAGAGCAATCAGCTACTCAGCTTCGCGAAGTTACTTTGTAATCATGCGGATTTTAGTCACCGGTGGAACTGGTTATATCGGCTCAACTGCGGTAGAAATTTTGCGCAACAAAGGTTATGAGATTTCAATCTTAGATGATTGCAGCACAGGCCATGCCGACTGCGTGCCGACAGGCGTGCGTTTTATCCAAGGCTCACTGCTCAATAGATCCGATATTGCAGCGGCTTTGCAGGATACAGATGCCGTTATGCACTTTGCTGGAAAGTCACTTGTGGGTGAATCCGTTGAAAAACCAGATTTATACCATTCGGTAAATGTAAATGGTACGCGCAACTTATTGGATGAGATGAAGATTGCCTCTGTCACGAAAATAGTTTTTTCCTCTTCGGCGGCAACCTACGGTGAGCCAGATGTGATTCCTATTCCGGAAAGCGCGTCCACTAATCCAACGAATCCTTATGGCGCAACTAAGTTAGGTATCGACTCCATGATTAGCCGTGAGTCAAAAGAACAAGGAATCTCCGCAGTATCTCTTCGCTACTTTAATGTTGCTGGTGCGCTCAAAAGCGATCGAGGCTGGTTAGCCGAGCGTCATAATCCTGAGACTCATCTGATTCCTAACGTCTTGCGTAGTACACAAGCTAATCCGGTAAAGATTTTTGGTAATGACTGGCCAACTGCCGACGGCACATGTATTCGCGATTACGTACATGTAATTGATTTAATTGATGCCCATATTAAAGCCCTTGAGTCTCTCGCCGAGGGAATACATGAGATTTACAACCTCGGTAGTGGCGATGGCTATTCAGTTCGCCAAGTTGTGGCGGCGGCATCTCTAGCGATAGGCCATGAAGTGCCAACAATAGATTCACCACGTCGTGCCGGAGATCCTGCAATTCTTATTGCCGATATCAATAAAGCGAAGGTACAACTTGGATGGGTTCCAACGCGCAGAATAAATGAGATGGTTGCCGACACGTTGGCATCTTTTGCTTAGGCTAATCAATGTCGAAAATAGATAGAAAATTTGTCGATGCTTTCGGCCAATCACCTGACATCGTTGCTGCCGCTCCTGGACGTGTAAATCTCATTGGTGAGCACATCGATTACAGCGATGGATTTGTTCTACCCTTTGCAATCGCAGATCGAACGTATGCAGCAATTCGAAAAAGACCCGATCGATTGGTGCGAATTGCATCTGCACAACGGCGCAACAAGATTGTGAGCATCCAATTAGATGACATCAAGCCCGGTCTCAAAGGTGAATGGGAGCGATATCCCCTTGGCGTGATCTGGGCAATGGGAGTGAAGCAGGGTCTAGATGTAATGATTGATGGTCATGTGCCATTAGGTGCCGGTCTTTCATCGTCAGCGGCCCTGGAGTGCAGTGTTGCTACTGCACTCAATGACTTATTCTCCTTTGGTTATGATCTTCAATCACTTGCACGCTTAACACAAAAAGCTGAAAATGATTACGTTGGGGTGCCCTGCGGAATTATGGATCAGTCCGTTTCACTCATGGCACACTCTGGTTCAGCACTCTTGCTCGACTGCCGCGACCTCACTTCACGTTATGTGAGTTTCGACGTTGCCTCAAGCGGGCTTGAACTATTAATTATTGATACCCAAGCCCACCACTCCCTCACCGATGGTGGATATGCCCAACGTCGGCAATCCTGCGAGTCGGCTATTAAGAAACTGGGTGTGCAATCTATGCGGGAGCTTTCATTTGAAAAACTAAATACCTCAAAAGATTTGCTCACTGATATTGAGTTTATTCGTGCACGGCATGCAGTAAGTGAAATTGCACGAGTTCATAGCGCAGTTAGCGCTCTTGAGGCCAAGAATTTTGTAGAACTAGGAAGTTTGCTCAACGCCTCGCACGGATCACTTCGTGATGATTACGATGTTTCTTGCCCTGAACTTAATTGTGCAGTTGATGCATCGATTTCAGCAGGTGCACTTGGAGCACGTATGGTCGGAGGCGGTTTTGGTGGAAGTGCAATTGCACTCATTAAAGCCAGCGCAACCATTGATACGATTCATCATGTTGAAAATACTTTCAAAAAACTAAGCTTTAAAGCCCCGCGATTTTTTACTTCACTGCCTAGCCAAGGCGCCGAAATTATGCAACGGGGTTAATAGATATAACTTCTACTCCACCAATTGAGTTAAGCAAATCAAGTAAATCAGTTGGATCACTTCCTGGAACTGCGACTGTAATATCGTCAAAGCCACGGCCATCTTCAGATTTCAAAACGACTAGCTCACGAATATCTCCCCCAGCTGCTCCAATGGCAGAAGCCAGTAAGCCAAGTGAGCCAGGGCGATCCGGCAAAGCTACGTTAAGTCGAAATAAGGCCATGTCTAAATCTTACTGCCTCTTTTTTCTAAATAATTACGCCAGCACTACCCACGCGCCATCAATGGCGACTTTAACTGAACGAAGTGGATTCTGAGCTGGTCCAATAACCACTTTGCCCGCTTTGAATGGATCGAATTGCGCTCCGTGGCAAGGACAAGCCAGAGTTTTACTACTGCTTGAATACCCGACGGTGCACCCTTGGTGAGTACATATTGCTGAGTAAGCAAATACACCAGTTTTAGTTCTAAATAAAACTACTGGCTCACCGTTAGCTAGAACAAAGTTCTTGGTTGATCCAACCTTAAGTGAGGTGAGTTTCATTACTTTAGTTTTCACCGATGCGGCGGCACTCTCTTGTACCGCAGCAGGGGTGAAGATCTTTCCTACTCCGGCAAAGGCAGTAGCTAGTGCAGCGATGATTCCGATGCGCAATACTCCACGACGTTCAAAAGACATTGAAAAACCCTTTCGTTTATTTCTGATCATAAGTAAGTAACTGAGCCAAAGAATCGCATAAGCAGAATCGCTGGCCAAAAAATAAGGATGAGCATGAAAACTACTAGCAAGCCATAGGCCCACTGACATTGAAAATCCACCAAAGGCTGCAACTGTTGGTGTAACCCACAGAAGCGTGGCTAAACCTATTGCAAACTCAGAAATCATGACGAAAATACCCACTTGCATTGAGTGCTCAATCATCTTGTTAAATGCGAAGCCAATGGGAGACTGTGTGGAATATCCAGTTAGCTGTGTTCCAATGAAGCTAGAAGAACCTCGAGTCAAGAACCCAGGATCCGTGGCCTTATTCCACCCTGCGTAGATCCATGTTGCACCAAGCCACAGTCGCATTATGCGAACTGCCCATACTTGACTGCGCCATGAATTCGTGGCAGTTCTAAGAAACGTTTGAATAAGGGACATATGACGAATAATAAAGGGTGAAGCTGAGAAACTGCCTAGCGAAAGCTCCCTGACTTGGATTCGAACCAAGAACCTGCCGGTTAACAGCCGGCTGCTCTGCCATTGAGCTATCAGGGATCAATGAGTACGAGCGCAAACTCTAGCGCACGCAGGCAGAGTTGCGAAAATTGAGGTTTTTACAGCCCACCTAGGGCTAAATCATGCAGAGTTCGGCGGGTACTTTCCAGGGCTACTAATGCGCTAAATGCTGCGTTGTATTCGATCTCATTTTCTACAGGATTTAAACGTTGAAGACTTGATTTCAATGCCGCAATCGAGCGTGAAATTGCAACCTCGCGCAATCTGGCAACGATACTTTCAATGTAGGTAGGCGTTGGCTTTCCATCTGCGCGAATAGGTTCAACTGTTAACTCAGTAAAAATAGTTGCAATTTTTTCATCGGTAATATCGCCATGAGAAATTTGGGCATGCTCATCAATTGTCTTTCGCATCTGACGATATGCAGGATGAGTAAAAGCATCTGCTTCAATATCGACCCACAATGTGCCAGTAAAAAGTTGAGGTTCCTGCAAGCGCGACTTTAAGACCTCACGCTCCAAAATCAGGCGTGCGTCATTGGGATCTGGCCGCCAATTATTTTCGTCAGTACTTTGTTCAGATACCTCTTCGATACGTGGACGTCCTTTAACACCTTGAGCTACCGCAGCTGAAACAATTTCGACTTCAACACCTAGCCAGCCTGCCAATAAACGTGTGTATTCAGGGCGCAAAGACTTATCTCGAATCTGTGCAACTAATGGCGCTGCAGCATTAAGGGCGTTGACTCGACCTTCGGCTGAATCGAGTTTGTGATGTGCTAGCTCGCTGCGAATTGCAAACTCAAAGAGCGGTACTCGCCGAGCAATTAAATCCCGCAACGCTAAATCGCCCTTTTGTTGGCGCAGGTCGCATGGATCAAGTCCATCAGGTTCAACTGCGACAAATGTCTGTGTAACAAACTTTTGATCTTCACTAAAGGCTCTTAGAGCAGCCTTTTGTCCCGCAGCATCCCCATCAAAAGTAAAAATCACTTCTCCGCGAAAAGCATCGTCATCCATCAAAAGTCTGCGCAAAATACGGATATGGTCAGCACCAAATGCTGTGCCGCACGTTGCAACTGCTGTAGTGATTCCAGCTAACTGCGCCGCCATAACATCGGTATAGCCTTCAACAATGACGGCCTGGCGCTTCTTTGCAATCTCTTTCTTGGCAACATCTAAACCGTAGAGGACTTGACTCTTTTTATAGATGGGAGTCTCAGGAGTATTGAGGTATTTGGGTCCTTGGTCGAGTTCATCACTTGCTAACTTGCGTGCGCCAAAGCCAACAACATCGCCTGAAATATCTTTTATCGGCCACGTAAGTCGGTTCCGAAATCGATCGATTGGACCACGCTGGCCCATTTTAGATAGACCCGCAGTCTCAAGTTCATCGATTGAATAACCAAGAGCGCGAAGATGTTTGGTTAATGCATCCCATTCGTCGGGAGCAAAGCCAACTCCAAATGACATACATGCTGCTTTATCAAATCCGCGCTTAGTTAATAAATCACGGCCATGTTGGGCAGCCGGTGAGTTAAGTTGTTCTTGATAAAACTTTGCCGCTTCGGCATTAGCTGAGATTAAACGTGAGCGCGCACCTGCCGAAAAGACTGGTCCACTGCTACCGCCTTCTTCGTATCTGAGTGTGTAACCCAAGCGATCAGCTAAACGCTCTACGGTTTCGGCAAAAGTTAAGTGATCGATCTTCATTAAGAAAGCAATAACATCGCCGCCGGTCTGACAGCCGAAGCAGTGAAAATATCCCTTACTCGGGGTGACGTGAAATGAGGGCGATTTTTCATCGTGAAAAGGACACAGACCTTTTTTCTGGCCACCACCTGCACTTTTCAGTTGGACATAGTCACCGACGATTTCATCAATAGGCGCGCGATCGCGAATGTAGGCAACATCCTCATCACGTATACGTCCGGCCATAACCTAACCTTACCGAGATGCACTCAAGCGGATATGCAAGGCATAGGCGCCAGGGTCTGTAAGGGCTGCAACTTGGTCGATTACCACACGCATCCGTGCGCTTTCATCGCCAGCTTCATCCCAGGCTTTGAGAAAGATCGAGTCCAGCTCGCGCGGTGCGCACTCACGCAACATTTCTACTAGTTCGGCGATAATTATTTGTTGCTTCGCATATCGATCTTGTGAATGCGCAGCGTTAATTAAGTAGTGTCCTGCAATCGCTTTCAAGAAATCTACCTCAATAACCTGTTGGCGTGGAATCTCCAAGTTCGCGCTGTATCGTGACAACGGTCCATCGCCATGAATCTTTCTAGTTTCAAGCTCTGCAGCCAAAACAAATCGCCCTATTAATTGACTAGTTGAATCCTTCAATCTAGCGAGGGATCTGTGCGTGCCATCAAAATACTGTGGCCAAGCTGAAAGTTGCGACAATCGATTGTGCGCATCCGCTGCTTCAGTCTCACTGGCATCGCTAGCGTAATCATTTGTCATAACGCGATAAATCTCGGCCAAATCTCTCTGAAAGTTCTTTACCGAAATTTCTCCAACAAATATCGCATCCTCTAAATCGTGAACAGAGTAAGCGCAATCATCAGACCAATCCATGATTTGAGCTTCGATGCATTTTTTATCTTTGGGTGCGCCTTCACGCATCCAATTAAAAATCTCGACATCATCGTCATAGACACCAAATTTGCGTGGATTCTGTGAACGCGCCCACGGATACTTTGTTGCACCATCTAATGAAGCGCGAGTTAAGTTTAGGCCAACACTTTTTCCTTGGCTATCGACAGTCTTAGCTTCAAGGCGAACAAGTAATCTGAAACTTTGTGCATTGCCTTCGAAGCCACCAAAACCTTTTGCAATCTCGGCAAGAGCTTCTTCACCATTATGACCAAAAGGTGGATGGCCTAAGTCATGGGCCAAACAGGCTGTGTCCTGTAAATCAGGATCAGCACCTAACGATTCGCCCAGCTCTCTACCAATTTGTGCACACTCCAGTGAGTGTGACAATCGTGTGCGTTGAAAATCATTCTCCCAAGGAACTGCAACCTGGGTCTTAGCCGCCAATCGCCTTAACGCTGCAGAGTGGATCACCCGTGCGCGATCGCGCATGAACTCTGTACGTCCGGCGCGCTTTGCCGGCTCATCTAAGAATCGCTCCTGATCGAATTGGCTATACGTCACGGCATAACCTTAGTGATGATATCGGCACCGGGTAAATGATCACTGACCTGAACTCCACGCCGGCCTACAGTTATATAGACCAAATAAGCTCCGGCTTCACGCAATAAATACTTATATCCAGAGTTAGAAATTGTATTCGGTCCACTTTTAACTGGCGAACACGTACTTATAACTCCTTGATCATTTGCCATAGTCATTGCACGTTTGCAATGGAAAGGATCGGTCACAATTATCACATCGCTTACCATACGTTTTTTCATCACTACTACATATGCCTTTGTGCTCACCAACGTATCGCGGCCTTCTTCAATCGCAGTAATCTTTTTTACCGGTACTCCGTGAGTGCGTAACCAATATTTTCCTGATGCCGCTTCGGTTGTTCGATCTCCTGGTGCTCCAGCACCAACCGTAATTATCCTTGGAGCTAAACCTAATTCGAATATTCGCGCAGCTTCGATCAAGCGCGCTTCTAGTGCTTCGCCTGGTCTGCCATTCAATTGCGCAGTTCCAAGAACAACAATCACATCTGCATGACGAACCACTGGATTTTTTGCAGCGCGCCATACCTGCGAAACTGCATATCCAGGCGCAATCAGTGCAACGATAATAATGAGAGTGAGTGTGCGGCGAATCCAACGAAATAAAAACATCTACCCCCCTGAGAATGCATCTTCAAGTTCAACATGAACTAACTCATCTGGATCATTGAGCCAGCCATCGGGCAACGTTGGTGGACGGCCATGACTTGTACGTCCTCGCGGTTTATCACCAACTTCAACGGGATATGGTTGATCCTCTAATTGATCCAGCAGTGCGCGCATTTCAACTAGAGATGACACCATTCCTAAATCATGTCGAATTTCGCGTGGTACGCGAAAACCTTTTAAGTACCAGGCCATGTGCTTTCGCATATCGCGCATACCGCGATCTTCGGACTCTAAATATTCAACGATTAAATGTGCATGGC
The DNA here is from genome assembly GCA_007279945.1 of Streptomycetaceae bacterium. GTDB lineage: Bacteria > Actinomycetota > Actinomycetes > Nanopelagicales > Nanopelagicaceae > Planktophila. Next base: position 19,317 of record QYPG01000013.1, read on the forward strand.
GAAACATGACTTCACGCACTAGATGCAAATTAGGGGTCAGCTCTTTTTCATCTCCTTTGAGCGCTGCAACTAAATCGGCGAACAACCATGGACGTCCTAGACAACCCCGCCCAACGACAACACCAGCACAACCTGTTTCTTCAACCATGCGCACGGCATCATGGCCAGACCAGATATCTCCATTACCCAACACGGGCACGCCCGTTGGCTTTAAATGCTCCACAAGTGCAGAAATCGCTGACCAATCAGCCTTGCCTTCATACATCTGTGCGGCAGTGCGTGCGTGTAGTGCCACCCAGGCAACTCCTAAATCAGCTGCCGACTTAGCCGCCTCTAAATACGTGTGATGATCACTATCGATACCAATGCGCATCTTTACTGTCACTGGAATTCCAAAAGGCTTGGCGGCTTCAACTGCAGCTTGAACGATATTTGAAAATAGTCTGCGCTTATAGGGAAGGGCTGCGCCACCACCTTTGCGCGTCACCTTTGGGACCGGACAACCAAAGTTCATATCGATATGATCGGCTAAGTTTTCCTTTCCTAGCATTGTGACTGCAGCACGCATGGTCGTGGGATCAACGCTATACAACTGAACAGATCGTGGCCATTCATCTTTTCCGGGAACAATCATGCGCAAAGTTTCAGGACGGCGTTCGATTAAGGCTCGTGAGGTAACCATTTCAGAGACAAATAATCCTGCACCTTGTTCGCGACATAGCGTGCGAAATGGAGCATTAGTAATTCCAGCCATTGGTGCAAGAACAACCGGTGGATCAACGTAGTGATCACCGCTTGCTAAGGGAAGTAAGAGAGGTTTTAGCAACCTAGTAATCGTGGTGCTAGCCAGGCTTCAACCTGATCAAGGCCGATGCGTTCTTGCGCCATTGTGTCGCGATCGCGAATAGTTACAGCATTATCTTCCAACGTTTCAAAGTCGATAGTGATGCAGTACGGAGTTCCGATCTCATCTTGACGACGGTAGCGACGACCGATTGCACCGGCATCATCAAAATCAATACTCCAGTTCTTGCGCAGTTGTGCGGCAAGATCGCGAGCCTTGGGTGAAAGATCAGCATTTCTAGACAGTGGAAGAACTGCAGCTTTTATTGGAGCTAAGCGATGATCAAGCTTTAGCACTGCGCGCTTTTCCATTTCTCCCTTGCTATTCGGAGCCTCATCTTCAGTAAATGCATCCATTAAGAAAGTAAGTGTGCATCGATCTACACCTGCTGCTGGCTCGATGACATATGGCGTCCAACGCTCGCCTTTTTCTTGATCAAAGTAGGACAAGTCCTTGCCGGAGGCGGCCGAGTGGGCTTTTAAGTCGAAATCCGTGCGGTTAGCAATACCTTCGAGCTCGCCCCATTCAGTGCCCGCAAACTCAAACTTGTATTCAATATCTGCGGTGCGCTTTGAATAATGCGACAACTTCTCTTTTGGATGGTCAAAAAGTCGCAGACGCTCTGGATTAATCCCAAGATCGATATACCAAGCCATGCGTGTATCAATCCAATATTGATGCCACTCTTCATCGGTACCAGGGACTACGAAGAACTCCATCTCCATCTGTTCAAACTCACGAGTACGAAAAATAAAGTTTCCAGGAGTAATTTCATTACGGAAAGATTTTCCAATCTGACCAATGCCAAATGGAGGTTTCTTACGTGAGGTTGTCATTACTTGATCAAAGTTGATAAAGATTCCCTGTGCGGTCTCTGGACGTAGGTATGCAAGGCCAGATTCATCCTCGACGGGTCCGAGGTAGGTCTTTAACATTCCGCTAAATTGTTTTGGCTCAGTGAACTGGCCTTTATTGCCACATGCAGGGCAGTTAATTTCAGTCAGCGATGTCGCCTCTTTTTTATGCTTGGCCTCATAGGCCTCCATCAGATGATCGGCGCGATAACGTTTGTGACATGCGGTGCACTCAGTGAGTGGATCACTAAAAGTTGCAATGTGGCCCGATGCTTCCCAGACCTCTTTAGCTAAAATCACACATGAATCAAGGCCGACTACATCTTCGCGGCCCATGACCATCGACTTCCACCACTGACGCTTGACATTGTTTTTTAACTCAACGCCTAGTGGGCCGTAATCCCATGATGCCCGAAGTCCCCCATAAATTTCAGAGGATTGGAAAACAAATCCTCGACGCTTTGCAAGGCCTACGATATTTTCTAATCGATCTGTTGCCATTTTTTATGCTCCGTCCGGCTGGCTGTCGGCGAAAAGCAACTGGTGTTACTTTCGTGATGCTGATTTTACTAGTTATCAGGGAGTTCATATGCACCAGGCTCATCAATTGCCGTGGCTAAGAGTGGAATTGCCACCATTTTGACCTGGTTATTGCTCAAAGCTCGTCGATATGAACCAACGTTTTGCCACACGGTTGTCAGCGACCACAGCGAAGAGTCATCGAGATTCTGACCGATATAACCACTGAGATAGCCAGGACAGGCCGAGAATGCGTCCTGTGCGCCGACAAGATCTCGCTGAAATTGGCCGGCATCGGCTAAGCGGACGTTGAAGCGAGCGATTGCGATCATGGGCCATAGCCTAATCGCGATACTCTAAAACTATGAATCTGGCCATCATTTTTGCATTCTTTACAGTGGTGGCCACTACCGCGGGCGGCGTCTTGGCGTTTCGATCACGCGATCGTTTCCATTTAGTTCTTGGACTCTCTGCGGGTCTGCTTTTAGGCCTTGTTGGTTTTGACTTACTGCCTGAAGTCTTTGATATGAATAAGGACATCGTTAGCGGCGTCCCAGTAGTTTCACTCGCGATACTTGGTGGATTTCTACTTTTGCATATTCTTGAAAGAAGTTTCGGTTCACACGAACCTGTTGATTCAGATTACGGTCACGAACATGATCACCATTCAATCTCTGGAACGCTCGGGGCTCTTGCCATGGGTGGACATGTTTTCCTGGATGGCGTGGGTCTGGGTGTGGCTTTCAGAGTCAGTACATCTTTAGGTATTGCTGTTTTCTTAGCCGTTGTAGTTCATGCTTTTAGTGATGGCCTCAATACCGTTTCTATGTTAGTAAAAGGCGGACACTGGACTAAATCCAGTAAGTATTTGCTGGCCGTCGATGCAGTTGCACGAATTGGCGGCGCCACTTTAGGAACTTATTTAGCGCTCAATGACAAGTACCTTGCACTCTATTTAGCACTCTTCTCTGGATTTGTTATCTATATTGCTACATCGCATATTCTTCCTGAAGCGCATTCACGTCATGAATCACGTTGGACACTAGTAATGACTGGAATCGGCGTACTTACGATGTGGGCGGTAGTAGCTTTTTCTTAAGCTTTTCCGAAACGTCTATCACGCGATGAGTACTCTTCGATTGCTTTCCACAATGTTTTGCGCGTGACATCTGGCCAGAGCACATCCATAAATACAAGCTCTGCATAGACACTTTGCCAAGGTAAAAAGTTACTAGTGCGCTGCTCCCCCGATGAACGTAAGAACAAGTCAACATCGCTCATCTTAGGCTCATCTAAGTACTTTGCAAAAACCTTTTCTGTGATTGCATCGGCCTTTATTTTTCCACGCTTCACATCACGAGCGAGCTCTGTGGCGGCATCAACGATTTCAGAGCGTCCGCCATAGTTGACGCACATATTTAATGTTAAAACTTTATTCTTCTTCGTTAACTCTTCTGCAGCCTCTAGTTCATTAATAACGCTGCTCCATAAACGTTTTGGCCTGCCAACCCAACGCACTCGCACACCCATCTGATTCATCTCATCACGCCTGCGTCTTATTACATCGCGGTTAAAGCCCATTAAAAACTTAACTTCCTCCGGGGATCTACGCCAATTTTCGGTTGAAAAAGCGTATGCGCTAATCTCCTTAACTCCGTATTCAATAGCGCCACCAACAACATCAAAGAGTGCGGCCTCCCCTGCTTCATGTCCTGCTGTACGCGCTAATCCTCGTTGCTTTGCCCATCGCCCGTTGCCGTCCATAACAATGGCAACATGATTAGGAATATGAATTGTCATACGCGCTCCACCATTGGCAATGAACGCAGGCCGCGTTCTAGATGCCATTGTAAATACGCCGCGATTAAACCACTAGCCTCGCGACGGTATTTTCCCTCACTTGCCGATGCGACATCCCAGTTGCTGCTCAAAAGTGCGCCCATTAAACCTAAAGTTTCAGGCGCCGGAGTTGCACACGCCGAAGGTCGACAATCAGCACAGACAGAGCCACCACCGACTAATGAAAAGTATCGATGCGGTCCGGGCTTTTCACAGCGTGAACATAACGTCATCGAGGGTGCATATCCAGCGACGGCCAATGAGCGCAATAAAAATGCATCGAGAATAAGTAGTGGTTCATAGCGATTCTCGGATAAGACTTTCATCGCACCCACAACTAATTGAAACTCTTGGAAAGCAGGCTCTTGTTCGTTGGGGCTAAAGCGTTCTGCCGCTTCCAAAATCGCTGAAGCAACTGTCCAGCGCTGATAATCCTCAGTGAGGGCTTCACCGTAATTCATTACCGCTTCCACTTGTGTAATCGTGTCGAAGGTTTTACCAACATAGAGTTGTACATCAATGTGACTGCCGGGTTCAAGGCGGGCACCAAACTTAGACATAGTGCGTCGTACGCCCTTCGCAACCCCACGAATTCTTCCGTGATCGCGCGTTAACATCGTAATGATGCGATCGGCTTCGCCAAGTTTTTGGGTACGAAGCACAATAGCCTCGTCCCGGTACAAACTCATATGGGTAAAGGTAGTGCGTTGGGTTAACGAATTGCGCGATTGATGGCAGACACGACTGCCTTAAGGGATGCCGTGGTGGTGTTTGGATCGATTCCAACACCCCAGAAGACTTCACCATTGATTGAACACTCTAGGTATGCCGCCGCCGATGCATCGCCACCGGCAGATAATGCATGCTCGTAATAATCTAAGACGCGGACATCTACGCCATAGCTCTGCAAAATATTACAGAATGCAGCAATAGGACCATTGCCTTGACCTTTGAGTTCGTGTAATTCACCGCGATCGGAAATAGTGACAGTTAATTGGACATCTTCATCGAGAACCGACGTCTGACTCAAGCCTTTGAGACGAAAACGTCCCCACGGTGCGCTGTGAGTGGGCAGGTACTCATCTTCAAAGACCGACCACAATTCATCTGGGCTGATTTCTCCACCCTCTTGATCCGTCTTGGTTTGTACAACTTTTGAAAATTCAATCTGCAAGCGTCGCGGAAGATCTAGGTGATGCTCATTCTTCATTAAGTAAGCAACGCCACCCTTACCAGACTGCGAATTAACTCGAATTACCGCTTCATAACTGCGCCCAATATCTAATGGATCGATCGGTAAATATGGAACTGCCCATGTGTGATCGCGAACTTCACGTCCGGCAGTTTTTGCATCAGTGGCCATTAAATCAAAGCCTTTTTTGATTGCATCTTGATGTGAGCCAGAAAATGCAGTGAAGACTAGGTCGCCGCCATATGGGTGGCGCTCTGGAACCCGAAGTTGATTGGCATATTCGACGGTGCGACGAACATCATCGATATTAGAAAAATCAATATGCGGATCGATTCCATGTGTGACTAAGTTGATTCCAAGCGTTACTAAGCAGACATTTCCAGTGCGTTCACCGTTTCCAAATAAAGTTCCTTCAATCCGATCGGCACCAGCTAGGTAGCCCAGTTCGGCGGCGGCAACGCCGGTACCACGGTCATTGTGTGGATGCAGGGAGACAATCACACTGTCACGATTGTCTAAGTTGCGGCACATCCACTCAATGGAATCGGCATAGACATTGGGGGTAGCCATTTCAACAGTGGCTGGTAAGTTCATAATTGTTTTCCAGGTCGGAGTTGGCTTCCAAATTGCGTTTACTGCGTTGCAGACTTCTACAGCAAATTCCAACTCTGTACCCGTATAAGACTCTGGTGAGTATTCAAATGAGACCTTTGTCTCTGGAACAGTCTGAACTAAATCAAGGCAGATCTGAGCAGCATCAGTTGCAATCTTCTTGATGCCATTTTTATCTAAGCCAAAAACAACGCGGCGCTGCAAAGTAGATGTCGAGTTGTAGAGGTGAACTATCGCCTGCTTTGAACCTTTGATTGATTCAAAAGTACGCTTAATTAATGTCTCACGCGCCTGCGTCAACACTTGGATGATGACATCGTCAGGAATTAAATCTTCTTCAATAATTTTGCGGACGAAATCAAAGTCAGTCTGTGATGCGCTAGGAAAGCCCACTTCAATCTCTTTGTACCCCATGGCAACAAGTAGTTTGAACATCGCTAATTTGCGCGGGGTATCCATCGGATCGATAAGCGCTTGATTGCCATCGCGAAGATCTACCGAACACCACTTCGGTGCATGGGTCATCTTCTTATTGGGCCAGGTGCGATCAGGAAGATCTATTGGGTGAAATGGCTCATAACGATGCACTGGCATCGATGATGGTGATTGCTTAGGGAAGTTCACGTGCTAACGGTAACGCGAAGGCTAAAGAACTGGCAAATATCTGTCGAGTTCGTAAGCGCTGACTTGGCGGCTGTAATCCAGCCATTCAGCGCGCTTATTTCGCAGAACATATTCAAAGACGTGCGCCCCCAAAGTTTCACGTACAAGTGCGCTCTTTTCCATCTCAACAATTGCCTCATTGAGGTCGGTTGGAAGTGAGATTAACTCACTGGAATCACTTAATAGATAGCTCTCTTCAACACCCTTTAAGCCCGCAGCTAACATAACGGCATAGGCTAAATATGGATTGCATGCAGTATCGGGAGATCTAAATTCAATGCGAGTTGAGTTTTCTTTGCCCGGCTTGTACATAGGCAAACGTACAAGTGCACCGCGGTTGCTAGGTCCCCAGTTAATAACTGCTGGTGCTTCTCCCCCGCCATGCAAGCGCTTATAAGAGTTCACCCATTGATTAGTGATCGCAGTAATTTCCGGTGCATGCTTGAGAATGCCAGCAATAAATGAGCGACCAACATTAGATAAGTTGTACTGGGCACCTGCATCATAGAAAGCATTTTCTTCACCTTTAAAGAGCGAGACGTGCGTATGCATTCCGCTACCTGGATGATTGGTAAAAGGCTTTGGCATAAACGATGCATGGAAGCCTTGATCCATAGCTACTTCTTTAATCACATGGCGAAAAGTCATGATGTTATCGGCCGTGGTTAGCGCATCGGCATCGCGTAAATCAATCTCTTGCTGACCTGGGCCGCCTTCATGGTGTGAAAACTCAACTGAGATTCCCATTGCCTCTAATAAAGTAATTGCTTGACGTCTAAAATCATGTCCAACAACTGCCGGTGTGTGATCGAAATATCCACCTTGATCTACAGGTACTGGCGCAACATCAGCTTCAGGCTTTTCTTTAAATAAGAAAAACTCAATCTCGGGATGCGTGTAACAGGTGTAACCCATACTTGCCGCTTTATCTAATGTACGGCGTAAAACATTTCGGGGATCTGCAGGAGATGCACTGCCATCGGGCATGGTGATATCACAAAACATGCGCGCAGCCCCTGGTGCCTCGGTGCGCCACGGCAGGATTGAGAAAGTTGCTGGATCTGGCTTGGCTAACATGTCTGATTCTGTGACGCGCGCAAAGCCTTCAATTGCTGATCCATCGAAACCTATGCCTTCTTCAAAAGCATTTTCTAACTCAGCAGGTGCAATTGCTACAGATTTAAGAAAACCCAAGACATCGGTAAACCACAACCGTACGAAACGGATGTTGCGCTCTTCAATGGTGCGAAGAACGAACTCTTGCTGCTTACTCATCTCTGGGGACATGAGCGGCATTCTTACAAAGGCAGGTTACGGCCGTGTTACATCGCTTAAATCACGAAGAATTCACTGCTTTCAAGCGTGCTTTGAGCCGGAATATCTTTAGTAATAACCACATTGGCCCTTGATAATCGATTGCATAAGCGCAAGTGTGCTTACTCGCTACAAAAATGAGAGTTGCGAATGATTTGCAGAATTAAGACTGTGACCAGCCTGATGTCATAGGCAGGCGACGATCTTTTCCAAAGGCACGCCCTGAGACTTTGGTTCCAGGTGGATATTGGCGGCGTTTGTATTCGGCTTTATCTACTAAAGAAATGACACGTTTGACCAACGCTGCTTCAAAGCCATCGGAAATTAACTGTTCATACCCGTGGTCTTGATCGACATAGAGGCGCAGAATCTGATCTAAGAGAATGTAATCAGGAAGAGAGTCAGAGTCCTTTTGATCAGGGCGCAGTTCGGCGCTGGGCTCTTTGCTAATTGAATTCTCTGGAATCGGTGCTAGAGCTCCTCGCGAAGCGGCTTGAGCATTTCTCCACTTGGCAAGCGCCCAAACATCGGTCTTATAAATATCTTTAATCGGGGCAAAGCCACCAACGGCATCGCCATACAAGGTCGAGTAACCAACTGCTAGTTCGCTCTTATTACCAGTCGCTAAAACAATGTGGCCCTCTTGATTTGAAATCCCCATTAACGTAGTGCCACGCACCCGGGCTTGTAGATTTTCTTCGGCTACTCCCTTTAAACCAATACTCTCCATGAAAGCGCTAACCATGGGGGCTATGGGAACGATGCGAAAACCAATACCAGTCGCATCGGCCAAAGCTTTTGCATCAGCTAACGAGTGATCGGATGAATACTTACTTGGCATTGCGATGCCATAAACATTTTTTGCACCTAGGGCATCCATAGCAATCGCGGCTACAAGTGCTGAATCGATTCCTCCCGATAAGCCAAGCACGACGGATGTAAATCCATTTTTATGAATATAGTCGCCAAGGCCTACCACAAGGGCTTGCCAGATCTCTGCTTCATCGCTTAAGCGATCAGCGATAGTTGGTCTGATCTCCTTGGATGAAACTGCAGCTTCCTGTGAAATCACAACGTCGGGTTTCGAACTCGTCTGCTTACACTCAATATCTACAACTATTACATCATCACTAAATTGTGGCGCTCTGGCTAATAATTCACCATGCCCATCAACAACAACTGTGTCGCCATCAAAAACCAAATCATCTGCGCCTCCCGTCATATTGACGTATGCCATTGGCGCATTGACTTCGCGAGCGCGCTTTTGTACAAGAGCTAAGCGCACATCATCTTTATTTCGCTCATATGGCGAACCATTGGGGACTACAACTAAGCCAGGGGTGCGTTCTGCTATTTCGCTCAATGAGTGCCAAATATCTTCACAGATTGCAATAGCGACATCAACGCCATGAATTCGCACGACCAAGCTTTCAGTGCCGGCAGTAAAGTTTCGAAACTCATCAAAGACACCATAGTTAGGCAGATGGCGCTTGACATATGTAGCTACAACTTTTCCACCAGAAATAATCGCCACAGCATTGTGCGGGCCGCCATCGGCAGAGGTATCGAGATAACCAATGACAGCTACCAGATCACCAGAAACGCTAACTGCAATCGTGGCAAGTGAGGCTTTGCTTGCGGCTTGAAATGATGGCCGCAGTGCTAAATCTTCAACGGGATAACCAGTCACGATCATCTCTGGGAAAACTACAAGGTGGGCACCGGCGCTCTTGGCCTTTTCAATCGATTCCGCGATCAAGGCTGCATTGCCCGCAAGATCTCCCACAGTGGGGTTGATCTGGGCAAGCGCTACCCGCAGCTTCATTTTTCAAGCCTAACAGGGGTACCCTTATACCCGTACCCGGGGACTTGCACGTATGCGAGCGTCGAGGAGAGGACACCACATGGAAGCCTTATATGGCGGAGCAGTGCACCGACGCGTCACGATTCTGGATTTAGCGGGGGCTAAAAAACGCGGTGAAAAATGGGCGATGCTCACTTCATACGAGCAGATGACGTCGAAGATATTTGATCAGGCCGGTATCCCCGTGCTTCTGGTTGGCGATAGCGCTGGTAATAACTTCTTGGGCCACGAAAACACGATTCCAGTCACCGTCGACGAGTTAATCCCAATGACCCGTGCCGTAGTAAAAGCCTCAACTCGAGCATTGGTGCTTGCAGACCTTCCCTTTGGTTCCTACGAAAGCTCCCCTGAATTAGCACTTGCAACAGCAACGCGTTTTTTTAAAGAGGCCGGTGCTATGGGCGTCAAAATCGAAGGCGCGCATATTTCAATAATCGAAAAATTAGTTGCATCTGGAATTCCCGTGATGGGCCACGTGGGCCTTACTCCGCAAGCACTACATCAACTAGGCGGTTACCGAGTACAAGGTCGCACAGATGGCGATGCGATTCTCACAGCAGCGTTAGCCATTGAAAAAGCCGGCGCTTTTGCCATCGTTCTAGAGCTTGTTCCGGCCGAACTTGCGAAGGCAATTACCGATGCTCTTACGATTCCTACTGTTGGTATCGGTGCCGGTATTGATTGTGATGCTCAAGTTTTGGTCTGGACAGATCTCATGGGTATCACCGAGAATCCACCTAAGTTAGCTAAGGCCTATCGCAATCTTCGCGCCGAAATGGCCGGTGCCGCCACCGAATTTGCCGCCGATGTTCGAAGCGGCAATTTCCCAGGGCCAGAGCACAGTTTCAACTAACCTTACCGAGTGTCCAGATATGCGATAGATATATCGCCGCTAAAGAAATCTAAGGATTTTCGCAATTTGTGGGCCGCAGGGCTAGTCACTTACTTCGGTTCCATGATCACCTACGTTGCAGTGCCCTTTCAGATTAAAGAGTTAACCCACTCCTATGTAGCGGTGGGTCTGAGCGGCCTGGTAGAAATCCTGCCACTGATTATTTTTGGTCTCTACGGCGGAGTTTTGGCCGATGCCGTTGACCGAAAAAAGATGGTCTGGGCTACCGAGGCCGCATCGCTGATTCTTACCTCGATTCTCTTAATTAATGCCCTACTGCCCCAGCCTCACTTGGTTCTCATTTATATAGTCTCTGGATTATTTGCTGCCGTCAATGGTCTGCAACGACCAAGTGCCGATGCCGCGCTGCCACGGTTAGTCGACCACGATGATCTGCTTGCCGCCAGTGCACTCATGAGTTTGCGTTGGCAGTTAGGTGTAATCGTTGGACCCACAATTGGCGGAATAATAATTTCAACTTTTTCAATTCCAGTTGGTTATGCTGCAGATGTTTTTACTTTCGTCATCTCTCTTATTTTTCTTAGCCGAGTCAGATCTATACCTGCATCTAAAGAGGCTGAAAAGCCATCTCTGGCAGGGTTAATTGAAGGCGTGAAATATGCATGTAGTCGTCAAGATTTATTGGGTACTTACTTAATAGATTTGGCGGCAATGTTTTTTGCAATGCCAACTGCACTGATCCCATTTTGGGCCGATCAATTAGGAACTCCTTGGGCTCTCGGTTTGATGTATGCCGCGGGCACAGTTGGCTCGGTAGTGATCACTTTGACATCGGGATGGACTAAGAACTATCGCTTCCATGGCCGAGCCATTATTTGGGCAGCCATGGGGTGGGGCACGGCAATTGCTCTAGCCGGTATATGGAACTCTCTGATTCTGGTTCTGGTGTTTTTGACCCTTGCAGGGGCATCGGACATGGTGAGTGCACTCTTTAGATCAACGATTTGGAACCAGACCATCCCCGATAATTTTCGCGGACGATTGGCCGGAATCGAATTATTGTCGTACTCGATCGGACCGCTTGCCGGACAGATGCGTGCAGCTTCTATGGCCGCAGTTACTAGCCTGTCATTTTCAGTAACTTCCGGCGGAGTTATCTGCGTGATTGTCGTTGGTCTACTGGCCAGTTTTATGCCCAAATTACGGGGTTTTGACGTTACAACCAATGAATTTGCCCTTGCAAAACTTCGCGAAAATGAAAATTCATAAAAGCGATAATTGAAATTCTTTGAAATTCCCCGAATATGCATAAAAAAATCTAAAAAAGAATTTGCGACACGCACTAAATAATGTGCCTCACAATGTGGCATTTTCCCTTAAATGATGTCACGCTTATCCACGAAAAGGTTTGGGTGACGGATCCGAACCATTCCGATAGGAGAAGTACGTGGCCGCAGCAAAGAAAGCAGCACCAAAGAAGCGCAAGAAGGCAGCTGCTAAGGCAGTAGCACCAAAGCGTCGCAAGAAGGCAGCTGTAAAAGCAGCAGCTCCAAAGAAGCGCAAGAAGGCAGCAGCTAAGAAAGCTGCTCCAAAGAAGCGCAAGAAGGCAGCTGCTAAGAAAGCTGCTCCAAAGCGTCGCAAGAAGGCAGCAGCTAAGAAAGCTGCTCCAAAGAAGCGCAAGAAGGCAGCAGCTAAGAAAGCTGCTCCAAAGAAGCGCAAGAAGGCAGCTGCTAAGCCAGCTGCAAAGAAAGCTGCTCCAAAGAAGCGCAAGAAGGCAGCTAAGAAGGCAGCAGCTCCAGCAGCTGCTCCAAAGAAGCGCCGTCGCAAGAAGGCAGCAGCTAAGTAATTAGCTATTAAAAAAACCCGCCACTCTATGTGGCGGGTTTTTTTATGTAATTTTATTTATTTCTCATCTAAATCCTCTTTGCGCAACGAGCATTCAATGCGCGAAAAAATCTGCGCGAGAACTTCTTGATCACTCTTATTTAAATGATCAACAAAACGAGTACGCACACTTTCAACATGATCAGGTGCTGCGGCAACTATCGCTTTCCAACCCTTGGCTGTCATCACAGCAAAATATCCACGTTTATCCGATGGGCAGGCTTCACGCTTTACCCAACCAGCTTTCTCCATGACCTTTATACGATGTGATAATCGCGAGCGCGATAGTAGTGCGATCTCTGCTAGTTCACTCATCCGCATTTTGCGCTCTGGCGCATCACTGAGTTGGGCCAAAATCTCATAGTCGGCCATACTCAAATCATGTCCATCTAAATCGCTATCTAAGGCCTCTAACATGCGCCGACTGGCGATGATGTAACTTCGCCAGGCCGTCATTTCAGTGGAGTTAAGCCAGCGGGGTGCGGTAGCGTTTTCATCTGGCATAGGGACAGTCTACGCTAACAGTTGAACTTTCAACTATTTTTAAAAAGGGGTTTCGCGCGTGAGCATTAGTACAACTGGTTTAGATTTTGAGCACATCGATTCATCGGTCCGCTTACAGGACGACCTCTACCGACATTTCAATGGAGCCTGGCTTAAGACCGCCGAGATTCCAGCCGATAGGGCAACCGATGGCGCCTTCATCAAACTGCGCGATCTATCTGAGAAACAAGTACGTGCGATTATTGAGAGTGCAAGCGGTAGCGCTGAGGCTCAAAAGATTAGCGATGTCTATGCATCATTTATGGATGCCGATGCGATCGAGGCCAAGGGCTTTTCACCGATTCAAGCCGATTTAGATGCCTGCGATGCCATTGTTTCTTTGAGCGATTTTATTTCGACAATGTCTGCACTTGAGGCTCGGGGTCTTGGTGGAATCTTTGGTTCATTTATCTATGCCGACCAGAAAGATGTTAATACGAATATCTTGTACTTAGCTCAAGGCGCAATCTCACTGCCCAATGAGTCTTACTATCGCGAAGATCAGTACGCCGATATTCGTAGCGCTTTTCTTGCTCACGTTGAAGCGATGTTCACACTTGTCGGAATCCCTAATGGCGCAGAGCTAGCAGCCAAGATTTTGACTCTAGAAACTTCAGTTGCACGTCATCACTATGACGCAGTCAAAGATCGTGATGCAACGTTGACGTACAACAAATTAACTCGAGCTGAAGTCATCGCCCTTATGCCAGCCTTTGACTTTGACCTCTACTTACAAGCCGGAGAGATTCCATCGGTTGTTCTAGATTCAGTCATCGTTCAGCAGCCGCCATTTTTTGCCGGGCTCTCAGATATCTTGGCTCACTTTGATCGCGATTCATGGGTGGCATGGCTGAAATGGAATGTGATCACTGGTTCAGCTGCTTACTTATCTGCCGACCTGGTCAATCAAAACTTTTCCTTCTATGGCAAAACCCTTTCTGGAACCCCCGAACTTCGCGAGCGCTGGAAGCGAGCGGTCTCACTTGTTGAAGGCTCCCTTGGTGAGGCGGTCGGTAAGGTCTACGTCGAGCAGCACTTCCCGATCGCAGCCAAGGTCGCGATGGAGAAGCTTGTTGCCAACTTAATTGAGGCCTATCGAGTCAGCATCAATGAGATCGATTGGATGAGTGCAACAACTAAAGCTAAAGCCCTCGATAAGCTCGGCAAGTTTCGTCCCAAGATTGGCTACCCAGATAAGTGGCGCGATTATTCGGCGCTACAGACTGATCCGAAGGAGCTCTTTGGCAATGTCGGTCAGGTGACTAAGTTCCAACGTGATCATGAATTATCAAAGATCGGCAAGCCCGTTGATCGCGATGAATGGCACATGACGCCACAAACGGTGAACGCCTATTACAACCCAGTCATGAATGAGATTGTTTTTCCTGCCGCTATCTTGCAGTCGCCATTTTTCTCACTCACTGCCGATGACGCCGTGAACTACGGTGGAATTGGCGCAGTCATTGGACACGAGATTGGCCATGGCTTTGATGACCAAGGCTCAAAGTTTGATGGAGACGGCGCCCTCAATAACTGGTGGAGCGATGAAGACCGCGCCGCCTTTGAGATTCGCTCCAATGCGTTGATCGAGCAGTACAACACCCTGGTCCCAGAAGAGACTCCGGATATCACCGTCAATGGTGCGCTCACTGTTGGTGAAAATATCGGTGACTTGGGCGGATTAGCGATTGCTTACAAGGCCTACCAAATTTCACTGGCAGGTAAGGCTTCACCAGTTGTTGGAGATCTCACTGGAGAGCAACGTCTGTTCTTTGGATGGGCACAAATCTGGCGTACCAAAGTGCGCCCAGAAGAGATGCGCCGTCGTATTGCAATCGACCCACACTCCCCCGGTGAGTTCCGTTGCAACACCATCGTAAGTAACTTCACGCCTTTCTATGAAGCCTTTGGCGTCACTGAAAAAGATGGCTTATGGCTGGATGAGTCAGCGCGCGTACAAATTTGGTAATTCATGGGCTTTAACTTTGAGATCACATCTGCCCAAGAAAACTCTTTAGCGCGCGTTGGAACAATCACCACTCCGCATGGACAGATTCAGACTCCAGCATTTATTCCGGTAGGTACTAAAGCCACGGTTAAATCAGTGTTGCCAGAAGCGATGGCCGACCTTGGTGCGCAAGCTTTACTGGCTAATGCATATCACCTGTACTTACAGCCGGGCGCCGATATTTTGGATGAGGCTGGCGGGCTTGGCGAATTCATGAACTGGCCTGGCCCAACTTTTACCGACTCGGGTGGCTTTCAAGTTTTATCTCTCGGTGTAGGTTTTAAAAAAGTCTTAGCGATGGATGCGACGACTTTTCGCGCCGATGATGTCATTGCTGGAAACAAGGAGCGCTTAGCCCATGTAGATGATGAAGGCGTCACATTTAAATCCCACCTGGATGGGTCAATGCATCGATTTACACCAGAGATTTCAATGCAGGTACAGCACCAGATAGGGGCCGACATTATCTTTGCCTTCGATGAGTGCACGACGTTGCATAACACTCGCCCCTACCAAGAGTTAGCGATGGAGCGCACCTTGGCCTGGGCTAGCCGCTGCCTTGATGAACATAAACATCTGACCGATGAGCGATCTTCAAAGAGCTACCAAGCTTTATTTGGAGTTATCCAGGGCGCACAGTATGAAGACCTGCGCAAAAAAGCCGCGGGAGATTTAGGATCTCTAGAGTCTTCTGGTCAGTCTTTTGATGGCTTTGGAATCGGTGGCGCTTTAGATAAAGAAAAGTTGGGAGCCATAGTCTCGTGGGTCAATCAGCTTTTGCCAGAAAATAAACCAAAGCATTTATTGGGAATCGGCGCACCAGAGGATCTATTTGTTGGTGTTGAAAACGGCATCGATACATTTGACTGTGTATTAGCCTCCAGAATCGCTCGCACCAGCGCTGTGTATACGATGGAGGGGCGTTTTAACCTGTCTAACAGCCGTTTTAAGCGTGATTTCACCGCAATCGACGATGAATGTGACTGTTATACCTGCACGCACTACACACGGGCGTATATGCATCATGTATTTCGTGGCAAAGAGATGATCGCGGCAACTCTTGCAACGATTCATAACGAACGTTTTATTGTTCGCTTAGTTGATCAGATGCGACAAGCTTTAGTCGATGGAAACTTCAGCGATATGAAGGCCGACTTCCTGGGTCGCTATGCCCACCGAAGTGGCCAAGCTAGCGGCTAACTACTTCTTGGCAGCTAGTCGGGCCTCACGACGAACACGTTGTTCAGATGGATCTGGCACCGGAACGGCAGCGATCAAGCGGCGTGTGTAGTCATTTTTTGGACGTTGCAAGATTGCGTCGCGATCGCCCTCTTCGACAAGTAGACCGTCCTGCATTACTGCGATGCGGTGGGCCAAGATATCGACAACAGCTAAGTCATGGCTAATAAATAAACATGCAAACTTCATCTTCTCCTGCAGCTCCTGCAAAAGATCTAAGAAGCGGGCCTGCACCGAAACATCTAGCGCCGAGGTTGGTTCATCGGCAATTAACAAATCTGGGGTCAAGGCAAGTGCGCGCGCAATCCCTACGCGTTGGCGCTGACCACCTGAAAGCTCATGCGGATAACGGTTGCGATAACTGCGTGGAAGCTCTACTTGATCCAATAAATCTTCAATCATGCGTGCAAGCTCTGGACCCTTAGCAATTTTTGCTAAGAAAAGTGGCTCGCCAATTGACTCTCCGATTGGCAGGCGTGGATTTAATGAGCTAGCTGGATCTTGAAAAACGATTCCAGTATGGCGACGAATCGAGAAGAGATCTTTTTGTGATGCATGGCTAATATCTTTGCCAACAATCTCAATTGTTCCAGCCTTGATCGGCAATAAGCCGATTGATGCACGGCCCACGGTCGTCTTTCCAGAGCCTGATTCTCCAACCAGGCCAACGATTTCACCTGGATAGATTTCAAGATTAAAGTTTTTCACGGCAGTAAATGCTGGAATACGACCACGCTTTGGATATTCGATAGTCACATCGGTAAGTTTTAAAACAGGATCTGGTTTAGCGCTCTCTTTATAAGGAAGCGCGCGCTTAACACTTGAGCCCAGCTTTGGAACCGCTCCCAACAACTGCTGCGTGTAAGGATGTTGCGGGCGATTAAAAATCTGATCGGCGCTACCGTGTTCAACCGTGATTCCATCCTTCATTACCAAAATCTCATCGGCCATATCTGCAACAACGCCCATATCATGTGTAATCAAAAGAATGGCCGAATTGAACTTACCTTTTAGGTCGCGCATTAAATCTAGAATTTCAGCTTGAACAGTCACATCCAGCGCTGTAGTTGGCTCATCGGCGACTAGAAGACCTGGATCACACGCGAGGGCTTGAGCAATCATTGCGCGTTGGCGCTGTCCACCTGATAACTGGTGCGGATACTTGTTGATTGATTTCTCTGGATCTGGAATATCCACCATCGTAATTAACTCAAGTGCGCGGGCATGTGCCTGATGTGGGCCCATATCAAAGTGGTTGCGCAAAGTCTCCGTGATCTGAAAACCAATTGTGTAAACCGGGTTCAGCGCCGTCATTGGCTCTTGGAAAATATAGGCAACTTCTTTTCCTCGGAAATGGCGAAGTGTTACCGACTTTGCATTGAGCATCTCCTGCTCTTTGACTTTTACACTTCCGCTCATACGTGCATTAGATGCAAGTAGCGACATCAAACCAAGGGCGGTAGTTGATTTACCCGAACCTGATTCGCCAACGATGGCAGTTACTTTGCCGGGCTCAAGCGAGAGATTCATATCGATAACAGCTGGATACCACACACCATCGACCCAGAAATCAACGTTAAATCCCGCGATCTCTAAAATTGGCTTACTCATAGGTGTGCCTCCGCTTGCTTGGTATCAAGGTTTAGATCCAACTGTGACAAACTGTGGGCATGAACAATGCCGAAAAGTTCCGTCCCACTAGTGCGCTGGTTATGGGTTGGGTGTTGATCGCTTTTTTCGCAGGTTTTGTCGCTCAAAGTATTTACTACGGTGGATTGCTCGAAGCCATGATCACGATTCTCATCTGTGGAACGCTTGCTTTCGGCACATACCTTAGTTTTATTAAGCCCTACGTTGTTATCTTTGATGAAGGTATCAAGATTGTTAACCCAACCAAAGAGATCACTGCCAGTTGGGATCGTGTTGAAGAGATCGAGACCAAGTACAGCATGTCCATCATCGTTGATGGGTGCAATTTCTACGCGTGGGCCGCTCCAGCTCCTAGTCGTCGTCACGGAAAGAGTATGCATAAGAGTGACTTCACTCCCCGCGGTAGTGCGCACCCGGTTCGAATTGGTGACTCGCCGCGAAGTGATTCGGGTGCGTGTGCCTACATTGCCCGTCTTCGCCGAAAAGATTTCATCACCAGAGCTTTGCCGGCCGCCAATATCTTCCAGATCAAGAGTGGTCTGTTCGTCAAATAAATTACTCATCGGCTTGAGCCAATTTTTTGGAGATTGCCGATTCTTGACGTTCCTTTTTTGAGATTCTCCGACGCTGGCGAGGATCGAAGGCATCGCGCAGACCATCGCCGATAAAGTTAATACTCAAAGCGATGGTAATGATAAAGAAGCCTGGATACCAGAAAAGCCAAGGACGGGTTGTAAATGAATCTTGGTACTGGCTAATTAATAGACCTAGAGAAACGTCCGGTGGAACTACACCAAAGCCAAGGTATGACAGCGCAGTCTCCAGTAAAATTGCTCCCGATAGCAGCAGCGTCACTGAAACGATAATAATTCCAACTGCGTTTGGCAGAATGTGCTTGAAGATAATACGGCGGTTAGTTGCGCCAGCAACGCGTGCGGCATCGACGAACTCACGCTCGCGAAGGGTCAAGAACTCTCCACGTACTAAACGTGAAAGACCGGTCCAAGCAAATAAACCTAAGTAAAACGCTAAGAAAATCGCGCCAAGGTTGCCGTAGTGGTAACCAATAACTGATCCAATAAGAACAGCTGGGACAGTGATCATGAAGTCCACAAGGCGCATCAGGATTGAGTCAATCTTTCCGCGGTAGAAACCTGAGATCGAGCCGACGATTGTTCCAATAGTTCCACCAAGGAAACCAATAACGATCATGACAGATAATGAGCGCTGGGCACCTTTCATTACCAAAGCAAAGAAGTCATGCCCAATATCGTCTTGACCAAATGGGTGCGTACCTAGTCCAATACCTGCTCCACCTAGGAACTGCGGACGCAAAGAAACTGTTGGACAGCCAACGGTTCCCCCAGGGCAATCACCTACGCGCAACTCTGGCAGGTCTTCGGTTGTCCATTTCCACCAACCAGGAATTCTCCAGACGCCAAATAATCTAAAGTCCAGCGCGGAAAATACAAAAATCACAATTGAAATAATCGTCACTAAGGAGAAAACTGCTGCACGGTGACGGAAGAAGCGTCGACGAACGATTTGTCCCTGGCTTAAACCCTCAACTTCTCGGTTAGAGATCGCATTTTCACCGCTGAGAACTGAGGTTGATTCAGCTGACTTCTTAGATGTGCGGGCCATTTATGCACCACTTCCTACTCGAATACGTGGGTCTAAGGCCGAATACAGTAGATCGGCGACCAAGTTAGCCAAGACCGACAAGGTAGCCGTCACAAAGAAGACGCCCATCAAAAGATTTAAGTCAAAGGAGAGAATGCCGCGATAGAAAAGCGTTCCCATGCCAGACCAACCAAAGACGCGCTCGGTAATAAGTGCACCTCCAATGACTCCAGCAAAGTCAACGACCATAATCGTTGTTAGCGGAATCATTGTGTTTCTAAATGCATGGCGCATGATCACAGTTCGTTCAGTTAATCCCTTAGCCCGGGCAGTACGGATGTAATCCTGATTAAGCACTTCTAGCAGCGTTCCGCGCGAGTATCGAATATAACCTGCAAATGAGATTAACGTCAAAGCTACTGTTGGTAGGAACAAGTGAGTTACAAGATCTAAGTTAGATATCCAAAAATCAGATCTCTCCAATAAATCGCTACGCTGGCCAATAGTTGGTACTGGTCGATAATTAATCGCATCGGTCTGCATATATGGCTGCCACGTTTGCATAAACTTGTCGATGACGATAATTATCGATGAAAGAAATGCGCTTATCACTGCAGTTCGAATAATTGGTCCGCGATCGATTTTTGAAAATGAGATTCCTGCAAAAACTCCAACTGTAATCAGGATAGAGAAGATAGCAAAGACCCCAAGTGCTCCTTGATGGTTATCAAATACCCAGTTTGCTGGGTAGTACATCAGCAAAGTTGCAGCTGAAACAGTCAGGGATGCGCGTAAAGCAGCTTTATTGGAAATACCTACCGAGAGTTGAGTAACTCCATAAGCAATGCCTACTGATAAACCAAAGACCATGATTGGACCAAGACCTGGATGTAAGAACCAGTTCATAGCATCCATGATTGCAATGATTCCACCAGCAATTAAAGTGGCTGTACCAAATACTGTCCAGAAAGTTTTGCGTGATCCACCAACTACTGATGCCCAAAAAATGCCGCTCGCTAGGGCTAGAAAAAATAAGCCTTTGAGCGGAACATTAGGTTCACGTAAAAAGTTGTTAAAGGAAATCGCTAGATACTGCTTAAGAAGTACCGCTACCCAGAAAATTGGAAGTGAGAACATTAAAAATGATACAAAGGTCATCGAATAATCGAATCGGCTGTATTGGCGCAGTGCAGTAACAACTCCGATTCCAATGCCCATGACTATTGCAAGAATCGTTGAAGCTAAAACCAGGCGAAGCGTCACTGGAATAGCTTGGGCTAAATCGCCCCCTACCGTTGCACCTTCACGAGTCATACCAAAGTTTGCATGGCCAACAAATAGGCCAAGTACGCCCTTGAGCCAGAGAAAGTATCTGGCTGGCGGCGGCACATCTAGCTGAAGTTCACGGCTAAGGGCAACCATTAAAAAGTCACGGTTTGGGTCGGTACTTGTCTTTAAATCAGCTAGCGGATCCCCTGAATAGGCGGCAAGGTTGTAGAGGATAAAACTAGAACCCATCAAGATCACGCCTAATGCACCCAAACGGCGCATAATAAATGCAAACATCGTTAAATTAAGCCTCTCGAGCTATAAAAACTACGGGTGAAGATTCACAGACTATACAGGCAATGACACCCGGAAGTTGCCTTCCGGGTGTCATTTTACTACCTAGTTAGGTACTAAAGGTCAATAACCCTTAGTAGGTCCACTCCCAGAAGTTCCACACCATCTGTGGAGACAATGGGCCTGGCTTTACGTTCTTGAGATCCTTGTTAACTGCTACAACACCTGGGTGCACGAAAACACCTGTTGTGATTGCATCAGCATTTGTAAGGCGCTCAATCGCGATGTACTTCGCACCAAGGATTGCCTCTGAAAGAGGTGAATCCAATGTTGCAATGATTCCATCAACTGCTGGGTTGCTGTAACCAAGGATGTTGTTTCCACCGTTAGTATCAAAAACCTCAGCTGATTGACGCTGTGTTACAGATGATGCAACCCAAGCGAAGAAGTAAACATCGTAATCTGAGTTACCTAGCTTTGAAGGCCAGTCAGTACGAACATCTCCAACTAGATCGAATCCAATCTTTGCCATGTTTGCCTTAGCTAAAGCGAACTCTGAGGCACGACGTGGATTGTTTCCTGGAACAAGTACGCGAACCTTTAGTGGGCTCTTAAGCACATTTGGATAGTACTTCTTTACCAAGTTCAGTGCAGTTAAGTTACGTGACTCTTGCGTTCCACGTGTTATGCGTTCAGATCCGTTAGCTGCAGTGACCTTTGCATAAAGCGCTGATCCTGGTGAAACCCATGTTGAGTTGATTGGAGTCTTTACACCATTGATTGGTGCTATCAGCTTCTCCATGATCTCATCGCGTGGAATTCCAAGAAGGAATGCTTGACGAAGTGCTAGAGACTTAGCGCCATCTTTTACTGAGAATAAACCAGTGTATGGAGCCTCGTCAGGAACAGTGTCATAGTGAAGATCCCAGTGCTCGTAAGCAACGTTGTTGATACCAATGACGTTAACGTTTGCGATCTTCTTGAGAAGAGCAACGCCGTCGGCAGTTGCCTGACCTGCGTATACATCGAGCTCGCCGTTAGCAAGTGCCTGTGCAGCAGCTGTGCCATCACCGATGAACTTGAATACAACAGTATCGATTGATCCGCTCATCGCTGGACCTGAGTTGTACTTAGGGTTCTTCTTCAAAGTTACAGAAGTCTTAGCAACTGCATTATCAATAATAAATCCACCATTGCTTATGAGAAGCAGTGGGTTAGTTGTCTTATCAACAGTTGTGATTGTGAAGTCTTCTGTCCAAACTTTACCCATCTTCTTAAGCAAAGTTGAATCCTTGGCATTGAATGCAG
Organism: Streptomycetaceae bacterium; assembly: GCA_007279945.1. Lineage (GTDB taxonomy): Bacteria > Actinomycetota > Actinomycetes > Nanopelagicales > Nanopelagicaceae > Planktophila. The sequence goes on from QYPG01000013.1 coordinate 41,689, forward strand.
CAACAAAGCGATCGCGAGCTGCAACGTTTTCTGCAACAGTTCCAAGAGCCTTCTTGCCTTCGGCCATCAACACAAGTGCGTGAACTGATGATGGGCCTGGACCGTAGAGATCCCAGTTAGCGATTGGCTTAGAAAAGCGAAGAGTTACAGACATCTTGTCGGCAGAGAGTGTTGGCTCACCGACGATGTTTGCTGAGTACACTCCTGAATAACCAAGACCGTTGAAGGCTGGCTTTTCAGTCTTGCTCTTTGGATCTCCAAGACCTGCAGCGATTGAGTATGCATCACTTTGTAGAACGTGTGACATCAGAAGATCTTCACCAGTAATTGGTGTTCCATCTGACCAAACACGACCTGGGTTAACCGTCCACTGTGTGCGGAAATCAGTCTTTGTGTTCTTGACGATCTTGTATGAACCGAAAACTGTGTTCTTTACAAGCTCTTTTTTGTCGTTGTAATAGTTAAAGCCCATACCTTGTAGGTATCCGACGGCTGAACATGTTGTTGAGTTCGTTGCTGAAAGGCTGCAGTTCAAACCGGTGATTGGGTTTGTTTCATGCAGGATTACAGTCGAACGAGTTGCAGCTTGGGCTGGTGTCAGTAGTGATACTGCCAAAGCCGCAGAAGCTGTAATTGCTAACGCAAATTTTACGCTGCGTTGTAACTTCATTAGTCCTCCTTGAGGGGTTATTGGGTACATGTGAAGAGTCGACTAACCCCACACCTACCCATTGGTGGTGTGAGTCTGCCGTACCTCTCCTATGTGATGCAACAGGCAAAGGGCTAGCACTTGCCCACAAATCCCCGTTTATACCCATATATAAGATGAGGAATTGGAAAAAATCACCCCTCCTGGCGAGACTTTTCGATTTTTGCTGTGGTTAATCGAGGCGCTGCCAATCCCCACAAAAAAAGGCCCAGTACGACCGAAATCAGGTAGGGGGCCCGAAGGGCGCTTTCGCGAGATACCAAGTGGGTCATGGCCGTGACCAATCCGCCTCCTACAAACATTCCGATAGGGATCGAACCCCAGGCAAAGAATCGATAGACGCTATTGACCCGCCCCAACAGCGCCGGTGGAATGATGCTTTGGCGAAGCGAGACGGTGATTGTGTTCCATAAAATCGCCACAAATGTCTCAAACGCGGTCACAACCCAGACAACCTGCCATGAAGAGGTTAGCCCAACAATTAAGTTTCCAATCGGGGCTGCGGCCATTGCCAAAGCTAACGATGGGCCACTTCCTAATCGTGCTGAAACTTTAGGTGCAAAGAATCCACCAATAGTCCCACCGATTGCTCCGGCCGTACCCAGTATGGCAAAGATAAAGACCGTCGTATGTAAAACCTCTTGAGCAAATAAAATATAAACGGCACCGACCATGGTGCCCAGACCATTCATGCAACCCAAGATAATTGCCATGGGCCGCAATAATGGCAACAAGTACACCTGATTTTTTATCTAGATTGATCTGCATGTTGGCAATATAGCGTTCAAAAGAGAAAGTGGCGGCCGCATCGCTGCGACCGCCACTTCTATTTCCCTCGAAGTAGGAATAATTAACCGATCTTTGCTACTTGAGCTAATGACTTAGCAAGAAGTGCTCCGTCAATAACGCTAAAGCCAAGGGCAGCACCAACATCACCTGAGCACTTAGAGCTCAAGACATAGGTTGCATATGCTTTAACTGCAGCTGCAGTTGTCTTTGATGGGTAAGCAGTGTCTGCAAGTAGGTAAGAGACGATACCCAGTGTGTAGGCACCTGCCTCCTGAGTGTCAAACTTGAATGTTAAGAAGCCGTTTACGTCTTGTGTGGCAGAAGCAAGGAATGCTGCAACACCAGTTGAGTTTGGCGCAACTGATGAACCAGCTGGGTTAATGACATTTGCAATCTTTAGGTTGTTTGCAGCTGCGTAGTTAACTTCAGCATAAGTAATTGAGTATGGAGTCTTGCCTGCAAGTTGTGCAACACCAGTAGATGATGCGGCGCCAACAACACGGCCTAGGTTAGCAATAGAGTTGATGTCTCCTGGGAAGCCATCCTTGAAAACTTTACCCTTAGCCTTAGTCCACACTGTTGGAGCTGACTTATTCATATAGTTTGTGAAGTTCTCAGATGTTCCAGATGAATCAGAGCGGTAGATAACCGTGATTGGCTGGTTTGGAAGTGTATAGACACTAGTTACTTTTCTAGTTGAAAGAACAATTGGATTACCCTTTGCATCTTTCTTTGGGTTTCCATTGGCATCTAGCTTGTACTTAACAACAGTCGTTGTACGGTTGTTATCAGTTGCGATGAGTGGATCATTCCAGCGGGTAATTGTTCCGCCGAAGATTCCTGCAATTGTCGCTGCTGATAGCTGTAGAGTCTTTGTAGATTTCAAGTTAGTTAGAACTGCAATTGGAGCAGCAACTAGTGGCACGTGAATAAGTGTTGAACGCTTTGTCGCTGCAGTGTAGGCACCGTCTGACATCCAGAAATCACCGATTGACTTATCGGAGTTTGCTTGGCCTGTTCCTGAAGATGATGATGCATAGACATAAGAGTTAGCTCCACCATTGCTAGCTGCAAAGCCAGCCTTACAAGCTTCGATTAGAAGAGCTGGGAATGATGCACCAGAACCCTGTAAATCAACGGCGTATGCCGGCGAGCCTGCTACTAAACCAAACGCGAGTGCAAGTGATGCAACTTTCGCGAGCTTTGAAATTCTCAATGTATTTCTCCTTTTTAGGTAAGTTCGAATTACTGGGTAAAACATATGGAGAGTAAATGAACGAAGAGCGTTCAGAATCCAAACGCTCTTCGACTTCTAAGTGAACAATAGGTAAATGACTATCCGAAGCGCCCAGTGACATAGTTTTCAGTGCGTTGATCCTGTGGGCGCGAGAAGATCTCACTCGTTGGTGCAACTTCGATCATCTGACCTGGGCCACCATCGGATAAGAAGAAGGCGGTGTAGTCGGAGACGCGCGCCGCTTGCTGCATATTGTGAGTCACGATAATGATTGTCATAGTGTCGGATAAGTGACGAATCGTCACTTCGATACGAAGCGTTGATCCAGGATCAAGGGCAGAACATGGCTCATCCATTAATAAGACTTGTGGGCGCACAGCTAATGCGCGGGCGATGCATAATCGCTGTTGCTGGCCACCTGAAAGTGATCCTCCGTGGGCTCCTAAACGATCTTTTACTTCACTCCATAAACCTGCACGCTCCAGGCTTTCTTCGAGCAGGTCGTCTTTGTTATCAACTTTTATTTGGGCAAGCTTGAGTCCAGATAAAACATTTTCGCCAATCGTCATCGATGGAAATGGGTTTGGCTTCTGAAAGACCATACCTATCTGCAGGCGGATCTTGGTGACGTCGGTACCTGGCGCATAGACATCCTTGCCGTCCAGCAAAACCTCACCAGCCATGGCAGCAGTTGGAATGAACTCGTGCATGCGATTAATAGTGCGAATAAACGTCGATTTACCGCAGCCCGATGGTCCAATCAAGGCGGTAACGGTGCCTGCCGCAAAATCTAATGAAATATTAGAGAGAGCATGGTGCTTACCAAACCAAGCGTGAACTCCACGAGTTTCAAGTCCAGTACCCAGTGCGCGCGTCCCTGGAACTTTAGTTGGCTTAGCTTGTGCAACATCGGCAAGTGAACTTGGTTTAACACTCGTGTCCATGGTTTCCTTTTCGCTCTCGTGTGAAGTTGTCATTTCGCGACCTTTCTAGAACCCAAGTAACGTGCCGATGTAAAGAGAATGAGCACGAGCCCTACTAACACTAAAAGACCTGCCCATGCGCGCGTAATCGCCTCAGGTGAACCGGCATTAAATGATTTCCAGATGTAATACGGCAACGAGCCCATTGGTCCGCTAAAAGCGTTGGGATTAACTTTGTCACCTCCACCAGTGAGTAAGAGAATTGGTGCGGTTTCACCGGCTATGCGTGCAACTCCCAAGATAATCGCAGTTACTAAACCACTTCTGGCCGCCGGCAAAACAATCATCGCAACTGTTCGCCATTGAGTTCCACCCAAAGCCGTTCCGGCTTCGCGCAATTCATTGGGGATCAAGTTAAGAACTTCTTCAGATGTTCGTGCGATCGTTGGAATCATCAAAATTGTCAACGAAAGGGAGCCCATCAAGCCCGAATAAGCCTTCGTGATTGGGTAGAGGATTGCCGAGAGAATAAATAGCCCAGCAACAATCGATGGAACCCCACTCATGGCTTGCACTAAGAAACGAATGGGGCCCGTGAAGCGTCCTTTTATTTCGGTGAGGTATAACGCAGTTAAAATTCCAATCGGAACACTGAGGAAGAGCGCTATTGCAACCATCGTCAACGTGCCGGTGATTGCATGTAGCAATCCACCATTGTTAAGTGGATCTGTTGGAGTAGCTAGGGCCATATCGTGGGTAAAAAGGTTAAAACTGATGCCTGGTAAGCCTTTTCTAAGCACAGTATCCAAGATGCTGGCTACTGGGATAACCGTAACGATCGCACCAATCGCAACTAATGAGTTTACGAACGCATCTTTTGCCGCCGCACTGCCACGTTGAGTTGCTTTGAAAACAGATGTAAGGAGTGCGTATGCAATGAAGAAGATCGTAAAGTAAGCCAGTTTTCCTTTCATGGAGGTCAGTGCAACCACCAAAAAGGAAGTTGTTATCGCCGCTAGAAAAATCCCAGTATCCAGAGCACGTTCGCGCTTTGATGCCTGCCATGGCTTAGTCGGTACTGCTGTAATCGTGGTACTCATCGTCCCGACTTTCCAGTAGTTCTCACTATTAAATTTGCAAGAGCATTAACAATCAATGTCATCGCAAATAAAACAAGTCCTGCTGCCATCAAAGCCTTAATCTCATAAGGGCTCGCATCACCAAACTTCAAAATAATTAGTGACGCGACGTTTCCACCCGCACCTAGTAGCATCTGCCAGTTGATTTGAAAGACGATATTTAAAACGGTAAATACTGCAACGGTTTCACCCATCGCACGTCCAAGGCCCAGCATTGCTCCACCAATTACACCACTTCGACCATGCGGTATTACTACCGCTTTAATCATGGCCCACCGTGTTGCACCTAGCGCATAAGCTGCTTGAATACGATCAAGTGGTGCTTGTGAAAAAATCTCGCGAGAAACTGATGTAATAATTGGAATAATCATAATTGCCAACACAACTCCAGCCACAAATGGAGAGCGGGTATAAAACGGAACCTGCATTTTAAAAAATGGCATAAAACCTAAATATTTATGCAGCAGTTTTGCCCAATATTCAACGCTGGGCATAAGTACCAAAAATCCCCAGATTCCAAAGAGGATCGATGGGAATGCAGCCATCATGTCAATAATGGTGACCATAATTTTCTTGAGCCATCCTGGCGCGTAAAAGTTAAGAAAAAGCGCGCAAAATACCGATATTGGAAGTGCGATCGCTACAGCGATAAGGGAGCAGAGAATGGTTCCAACTAGCATTGCAGCTAAGCCAAAGTGGCTCTCCAGCACATTGCCTGCATCATCAGTTGAGATTGACCAATCTGCGTGGGTGATAAAACCGATTCCCTCTTGACGCAATACCTCAAAACCGCGGTAGCCCAGAAAAAGAGCGATTAGACCTAGAAGTAATAGCGATGAAAGTCCACCAGTAGTGACTACACCACGAAAGACTTTGTCCGAAAATCGAGGCTCTGTAGTGATCTCTCTCGGTTTTGGAATTAGCAACTCTTGAACTGACATTTTATGAAGCGAACTTTCCCGTGACTAAAAAGTAAACCCGGCGCGAGATTGACACTGCATGATCTGCATAGCGTTCGTAGTAACGTCCCAAAAGAGTTAAGTCGATTGCGGTTTCAATACCGTGCTTCCAGGTTGGTTCAATGAGAATACTGATGAGTTCGCGATGCAACCCATCCATTTCATCATCATCGCGCTCGACTTCAAGTGCCATTTCGGTATTGCGCGTAGAAATTACTAATCCTGTTTTATCAGTAATCTTTATCGCTGCCTTACCCACAGCTGTAATTATTTCAACTAGCTCGGTTGGCACAGCGGAATCTGGATGACGCATGCGAGCAATCTTTGCGACATGGTGTGATAGATCTCCCATGCGCTCAAGATCTGATCCCATTCGTAGGGCAGTGACTAAAGCTCGCAAATCCGATGCAACGGGTTGCTGCCTTGCAATAATGTCAATAATTCGTGAATCGATATCGTGCTGAAAATCATCGATTTTTTCATCTGCAACGATAACTTCTTCCGCAAGTTTTAAATCACAGGTTAGAATTGCCGTCGTTGCTTTTGACATGGCTTCTGAAACCATAAAAGCCAAATCAACTAAGGATTGAGATATGCCGTCGAGCTCATCTTGGAATACGGATCTAATAAGGGCCATGGCGCAAAACCTATGTGGAGATGATGAATAGAGACCCACGCTTAGATGAACGGAAGGTAAACTGGCGTTTCAAGCCTATAGAGTTCGGATATGAAGTTCTTGCGCAGGGACTTAGAGGAGCCAAATCCTAGGGACCTGCCCGAGATGCTCCTTGAAACGCTGAGCCAATTAGACGGGGATTCAATGATTGTCGCCCCTGGCGAAGTCCCACTGTTTATTACCCCTGGTATCGAGGCTCTAGGCATTTTCAAAGATGGCAAAATTCAAAGCTCCGAGCTTCTTGCAACCGTTCGAGTAGTTCGTCGCACCAATAATCAACAAGTTGGAAAAATTGAAATCCCTCGCGGCCCAATTGGTGAAGGCAAACATGAGCTCACAGTAAAAGTCTTACCTTTAACAAAAGATGATTTGGTACTGGTACTTGTTAGTGATGAAAGTGAAGCACAACGAGTGCACGATATACGACGAGATTTTGTTGCAAATATATCGCATGAGTTGAAGACTCCTATCGGCGCACTTTCACTATTGAGTGAGGCAGTCCTAGGATCAAAAGATGATCCTGAATCCGTCGTTAAGTTTGCAACCCGTATGCAGGCTGAAGCTAAGCGACTTACTGATTTAGTGCAAGAGATTATTCATCTCTCTAGAGTTCAAGACTCTGATCCACTTCAACTTGCGCAAGAAGTCGGCGTGGAATATTTGATTCGTGAAGCTATTGATCAATGTCAGATTGCTGCTGATAATCGAAAAATTACTGTCACGTATGCCGAATCAACATCAGCAATTGTTCTAGGTGACCGTGATCAGTTAATCATGGCACTTCATAATCTGGTAGAAAATGCCATCAACTACTCCCCTGAAAATACAAAAGTTTCTATCTCAACCTCGGCAGAAAATAATGTAATTAGCATTGCAATAACCGATCAGGGAATTGGAATTTCTGATTCAGAACAAGATCGAATCTTTGAACGTTTTTACCGTGTTGACCCAGCGCGCTCTCGTCAAACTGGTGGAACTGGACTTGGTCTTTCTATCGTTAAGCATGTTGCCGCTAAACATGGTGGTGAAGTGAAAATCTGGAGCGTTGAAAACGTCGGGAGTACTTTTTCTCTTCGATTACCCATCTATCTACCACCTACGGAGAGCACAGTATGACCAAAATATTAATCGTTGAAGATGAAAGCTCTTTTTCAGAAGCCCTAGCATTTCTTTTAGGTAAAGAGGGTTTCCAAGTAAGTGTGGCCGAAGATGGACGCGCAGCCCTCAGTATGTTTAGTAAAGAGGGTGCAGACCTAATCCTGCTAGATCTTATGATCCCTGAAATCTCTGGCGTCGATGTATGTCGAACAATCAGAACAACATCTCAAGTTCCAATCATTATGTTAACGGCCAAAGATGCCGAAATCGACAAGGTCGTTGGCCTAGAACTTGGCGCAGATGACTACGTTACCAAGCCGTATTCCTCACGCGAATTAATTGCTCGTATTAAGGCCGTACTTCGTCGGGGAATATCTGATGCTGATTTAAATGGTGACCTTGAAGTTATCTCTGTTGGACCTATCCGACTAGATACTGCACGTCACCAAGCATCAATTAATGGAAATCCAATTGCGCTTCCATTAAAAGAGTTTGAGCTTCTTGAATTCCTAATGCGCAACTCTGGTCGTGTATTGGCCCGTTCACAGTTAATCGATCGCGTCTGGGGTGGCGATTATTTTGGTGATACTAAAACACTGGACGTTCATATCAAACGCTTGCGCGCAAAGATTGAAGTTGATCCAGCTAATCCAGTATTAATTCAGACTATTCGCGGCTTAGGTTACAAACTAGAGAGTTAACACTGAGAGTTGGCACTCACTACCTAGTTATGAGAGCCAATCGAGACACTTGATCTGGACATTGAAATTAAGATTTATGCATGACTTCCTTACAAGATATCCGTGCGGTAGTAACCGATCCAAAGTTTACTTACCGTCAGCGCGTCTCGGCACTTGCACAATTAGCTGAAAATCTTCTAGATCCACCGGCCGTGCGCAAGCAGTGCAGTGATGCTCTCACAAATCGAATTATCTGCGATATGTATGAGGGCCATGCTCCATATCGCCCACGTTACTTATTGCCCGATTACAAGAAAGTACTCGTTAACGGTTCCTCCTTTCTGGAAATCCCCGCGGCTAAAGATCTAGATGATGCCTTAGCTTTTCTATTAATTATGTACTCATCTACTCCATCGATAACAGGTTATCCGGTTTATTTCGGTGATCTAGATTCACTGCTACTTCCTTATATCGAAGGCGTTACCGATGAGGATCTGTATTCCAAGCTCAAGCGCTTCTGGATAAGCCTGGATCGAATGTTTCCTGATGCCTTTGCTCACACCAATTTAAGTCCAGTCTATAACCGTGTCTCAAAGATGATTTTTAAATTGGAGCGCGAATTGTTGCAAGTTGTTCCAAATATCTCACTGAAAGTAGACCCAGTATTAACGAGTGATGAATATATTTTGGATGCAGTGAAGACTGTCTTTGAATGCGGCAAGCCACACTTCATCAATGACGTCATGATGAAATCAGATCTTGGCGAAAACTATGCCGCAGTCAGTTGCTATAACTCACTTAAAATTGGTGGTGGCGCACATACCTTGGTTCGAATAAACCTTAAGGCAACGGTTGAGGCTGGTTGTGGTGGAGTCGAGAGTTTCTTTGAAGCTACGCTTCCTTATTACTTAGATTTAACCGCTGAATTGATGGAGTCACGAATTATCTATTTGGTTGAAGAGTCACACTTCTTTGAATCAAACTGGTTGGTTGCCGAAGGACTTCTTGACCTCGATAAATTCTCTGCGATGTTTGGCATCTTTGGTTTAGCTGAAGCAGTAGATATTTTGATGCAGCAAGAGGGTGTCGAGGGCACGTACGGCCATAGTATTGCCGCCGACGACCTTGGCTATCGCATTACATCTTTCATCGCCGATTGGGTATCAAAGCGCAAAATGCCTTACTGTGATGGCAATGATGGCTATGCGTTTCTGCATTCACAATCAGGTATTGATCTAGATATTGGCGTCACCGCTGGAACTCGAATCCCCATTGGTACGGAGCCTCCACTAATTGCCCATCTAAAAACTGTCGCTCGTCACCATCACTTATTCCAATCAGGTATCAGTGATGTTCTATCCTTCGATGAAACCGCTGTTAAGAATCCACAAGCAGTCGTTGACGTAATCCGAGGCGCCTTCAAGAGTGGAATGCGCGATTTCACCTTCAATTTAGATAGCAATGACTTCATTCGAATCACTGGCTATTTAGTACGCAAATCCGATTTAGCAAAGATGCCAGCTGCACGACACGGCAGTACCTTCCTTGGCGCAGGCTCAGTCGCCGACTCACATGTTGATCAGCGAAATGTGAAGCGGGTGACCAGTGCCGAAAGCTCCCCAAGCTCAAGTAGCTAGCATCATTCCTTTTTCTTGGGTCGATGGCCCAGGAAATCGCTTCGTTCTCTTTTTACAGGGATGTAACTTCAACTGTCTGGTGTGCCATAACCCTCACACAATTCCGCTTCATACTCCGCGGGCAAATGAGATGAGCGTGCAAGAAGTTCTTATTGAGATTAGAAGTGCGATGCCATATATATCTGGCATCACTGTCTCGGGTGGTGAAGCAACACTGCAACATGAATTTGTTCTAGAACTCTTTAAAGAGATTAAGAAACGCTCTGAGTTTGAACATTTAACGACCATGATTGATAGCAATGGAAATGCACCGCAAGAAGTATGGGATCTTATGGCCCCATATACCGACGGTGTAATGCTGGACCTTAAAGCCCTAGATGATGCCAGTCATATCGAGCTCACCGGAAGTTCCAATACAGTAGTTTTGGAGTCAATTAAATATTTGGATTCGATTAATAAACTATATGAAGTCCGCCTGCTCTTGGTTCCAGGCCACAACGACTCAGATGAAGTGCTAATCACGACTGCCTTATGGCTCAAAAAAGTTAACCCTAATATGAAAATTAAGATTAACGCCTTTAAAACACATGGTGTGCGAGCTAGTGCTCGCGAATGGCCTGAAGTAAGTGATAGAGATTTAGTTCGCTATCACGCCATCATTGATTAAATCGAAGCGAAAGCCTCGTCTAAAACGCTCATAGCATCAAGTAATAATTCATCAGAAATTACTAATGGAGGCAAAAAGCGGACTACGTTGGAATACGTTCCAGCAGTAAGTACGAGGACGCCCTTGCTTTGGCAGTACTTAACCACGGCATTCATGGCAGCTGTATTTGGATTCTTAGTTCCAGCTTCTACTAATTCAATAGCCTGCATTGCGCCTCGGCCGCGAACTTCACCAATAACTGGATACTTCTTGGCGAGCGCACGTAGTGAATCACCCAGAATTGTGCCGATATGTTGGGCGCGGGCAACCAAGTTTTCAGCCTCGATGGTTTCAAAAACGCCAAGAGCTGCCGCACATGCAAGTGGATTTCCTCCGAAGGTTCCCCCTAGGCCTGATGCATGAACTGAGTCCATCACATCGGCTCGGCCAGTAATGCCTGCAAGTGGCAATCCGCCTGCAATTGCCTTAGCCGTGACAACCATATCTGGCACAACATTTTCTTCTTCCATAGCAAACATGTGGCCAGTACGAGCAAAGCCAGTCTGTACTTCATCGGCGATAAAGAGGATTCCATTATCTGATGAGTATTTTGACAGTGCGGGCAGGAAACCCTTGGGCGGGACGATGAAGCCACCCTCGCCTTGAATTGGCTCGATTAAAATCGCGGCAACGTTATGCGCACCAATCTCTTTTTCAATTTTATGCGTCACCATCTCAATTGCATCTTCAGTAATCGTCGCCTGATTGCCAACCCAGTGGAATGAGTACGGCATAGGCACTCGATATACCTCGGGGGCAAACGGACCAAAGCCCTCTTTGTACGGCATGTTCTTGGCAGTCAGGGCCATGGTTAAATTAGTGCGGCCGTGATAACTGTGTTCGAAAACAACAATCGCTGGACGCTTCGTGAAGTGACGCGCAATCTTGACTGCATTCTCAACAGCTTCGGCACCTGAGTTAACTAGCAACGACTTCTTCTTATGGGTTCCCGGAGTGAGTTCATTTAATTTTTCGCATACTTCGATGTAATTCATATACGGTGCAACTGTGAAGCATGTGTGAGTAAATGCCTGCACTTGCTCAATGACTCGATCTACAACGCGGCTGGCGGAGTTACCAACGCTGACCACACCGATACCTGAACCCATATCGATAATCTGATTACCATCGATGTCCAGCAAGATCGCATCACTGGCACGTTCAATAATTACTGGAATCGCAATTCCCAATCCCCCTGATGTCGCCTCACTGCGACGCTTGAGCGCCTCTAATGATTTTGGTCCTGGAATAGCAGTGACCAGACGGCGTTCTTGGGTCAGATTAGTCAGTGTGTTCATGGTTAAAGTCTAAGCCCATATTTCCCAAGCAAAGCCCTAAAAGTTAGGCTAAGACCATGAGTTCACTGAGAGTTTCGGCACCGTTATTAGATGCCTACCTTTCTTACTTTGAGAGCAAGCGAACTCCTTTCACGATCCCTGGGCATAAGCAACGGGCATCACGCTTAGATGCTGGGCTTGGACAGGTTGTAGATAGCGACACCCCTCTCTACGGCGGCTTAGATGAAATTAAATTAACGCACCAGGTTTTACGAAAAGCTGAAAGCTTGGCGGCCACATTATGGAACGCTGACTACGCCAGGTTTTCAACTGGTGGATCTACACATGCCAACCAAGCGATCATCTTGGCTCTTGGTAAACCTGGCGACAAAGTTGCACTCTCACGAACTGCCCATCGCTCAGTCTTAAGTGCATTGGTGCTTGCTGGCCTTGAACCAATCTGGCTATCACCCGATATTGATGCGGCAACTGGAGTCCCAATTGGAATCTCTGTGCAAGAGTTTGAAAAAATTTTACATCAAAATCCAATTGCGCTGTTGCTCACCGAGCCCGGTTACCTTGGAACGCTCTCGGATTTATCTGCACTCATCACATCTGCGCATTCACTTTCAATTCCCGTCATCGTCGATGCTGCCTGGGGTGGACACTTTGGTTTTTCTCAATCAGTGCCCGCGCACTGTCTTGCCTTAGGAGCCGATGCATTAATTACAAGTACGCATAAAGCGCTTCCTGGATACAGCGCTTCGGCAATCTTGCTAGCACAAGGAAAATATTTAAATCTAGATCGCATCGAGCAAAGTTTTGAGACTACTCACACAACGTCTCCGGCGGGTGCCCCGCTTGCCTCAATCGATGGCTGTCGTGCGCTTTTACAAACTCGCGGAGAAGAGTTAATTCAAGAATTAGTCACTAATGTCGAGAAATTTAAGAGCGATGTCCAATCTAATTTTGAAATCCCAATCTTCTTAAACACATCGGATTTTCCATTAGGCCGTTTTGATCCAACAAAGATTGTTCTACGCGCCAATCAATTGGGTGCATCTGGCGTGGAAATTGAAAAAACTTTACAGCTCAGTAATATCCGCGTAGAGATGGCCGATAGCGACACGGTAGTCTTCTTAGCAACCTTGGCCGATTCCACCCCCGAGTTTGATGAGCTTGCCGATACATTAACTCCTATTCTCAAAGCTCTTGCCACATCGCCTCGAGCTAGCGCGACATCACTAAGTTGGTCCGTATTGCCCCAAGTGGGAGTTTCAATGCGCCAGGCTTACTTTGCCGATACTGAAATGGTTGTGGCCGCCGATGCAACCGGCCGCATTTCAGCCGACTTAATTGCCCCATATCCACCAGGGGTCGCTGTTGTAGCACCGGGAGAAGTATTGACCTCAACTATTATCGAAGGCTTAGCTACAACAAAGGCGGCCGGAATACGCATTGCCTATGCCACCGATCCCACACTATCTACATATCGAGTAGTTAAAAGTTAAAGATGTTCGAGTTTCATAACCTCGCAATTGCACTATTTCTTTTTCTTGGAGCGATTCTTTATACCTCTGTCGGGCACGCCGGAGCATCTGCCTATATTGCAGTAATGACTCTCTTTGATCTACCCGCCGTAGTGATAAAGCCAACGGCGCTCACGCTCAATATTTTCGTCTCTTTCTTTGCTAGCTGGCGCTACATAAAGCGAGGGCTCTTTAATAAGAGACTCTTGATCTACCTGAGTATCGGCGCGATACCTGCAGCGTTTATTGGAGGCCGCATTGACTTGGCCGACACAATCTATAAACCCATTATTGGTGTGTTGTTACTTTTTTCAGGCCTGCGCTTTGTTGTGCAATCTCAGCAAGCAGATAAAACTAAGCGAGAAGTAATTCCTGTCTTGGCGATCTTTATCGGCGTTTGTGTTGGCTTATTATCTGGAGTCACAGGTACCGGAGGCGGCATTTTCTTGTCCCCCCTCATTATTTGGCTGGGGTGGACAACCGTGAAATCGGCAAGTGGAACAGTGGCCGCCTTTATCTTTCTCAATTCGCTCTCGGGCTTGTTGGGCAACTTCGCTTCTACTTCTTCACTTCCCCCAACGTTGCCGTTATTTTTAGTGGCAGTTGTACTCGGCGCCGCTATCGGGACACAATATGGAACTACTCGTTTTTCACATAGTGGAATCAAACGGGCTCTAGGTTGTGTACTAATCATCGCAGGAATAAAGTTTTTGTTAGTACTAGCATAGGCACATGGCAGATAAAGATATGTGGTCAAAAAAAGCGGCCGCTTTTACATCCGATGCAAAGATTTTTATCGATGG
>QYPG01000016.1 GCA_007279945.1 Streptomycetaceae bacterium
CATCAGGCGATACGAGAAGTAATCAAACCAGGAATGACAACAGATGCACTTGATGTTGTTGCAGCTGCCGTGATTAAACGCGGTGGGGCAACATCTAACTTTTTGAACTACCACGGTTTTCCAGCAACCATCTGTGTTTCCATTAACGATGAAATTGTTCACGGAATTCCTGGGCCAAAGATAATTAACGATGGCGATATCGTCTCAGTAGATTGTGGAGCAATAGTCGATGGTTGGCATGGCGATGCTGCATTCTCGATTGGTGTTGGCACGATTAGCGCCGAGGATCAAAAACTGATGGATGTCTGCGAAGAATCTATGTGGCACGGTATTGCAGCAGGAAAGAATGGTGCCAAACTTTCAGATATTGGTTATGCCATCGAGCAGTACACAAATTCGCAAGGTAAGTATGGGATTCTGCAAGAGTACGGTGGTCATGGAATCGGCACTGAGATGCATCAAGAGCCACACGTTTTAAACTTTGGTAAAGCCGGGAATGGCCCAGAAATACTTCCTGGTCTGGCCCTTGCAATTGAGCCGATGATTACTCGGGGATCGGCGCGCACCAAAGTTTTAGCCGATGATTGGACTGTTGTCTCTGCCGATAAATCTCGTGGTGCCCATTTTGAACATACCTATTGCATGGCACCTGATGGAAAGCCTTTTGTATTGACGGCAGTAGATGGTGGTCGCTCAGATTTAGCGCGATTTGGAGTAGAAATCTCGGATTTGTTATAAACATAACGGAATTGTTATCAGCAAATGCTTACAAAATACAGCGTTTCACGCTAGTTTTTCCTCAGCCCTCACCCTCGGGGGATTGAACTAATGGGGAGATTAATGAAAAAAGTTGCACGTATTGGCGCTGCCGTTGCAGTTGCTGCACTTCTAGTGAGCAGCGTTGGAGTTTCTCATGCTGCTGTAAAGCCCTCGGCAAAGGCAGTTATTGGTGATGATTGCACAAGTGCATCTATCGGTAAGAGCGCTGCTGGCCGTGGCGTAGATGGAACTGATTTAACATGTTTAGTTGTTACAACAGGTTCATATAAAGGATCTACCAAATGGTGGTACAAAGATGTTAAGCCACTAAAGAATATTGATTGGACCATTCCAGCTAACCCAGGTGGGTATTCACTAACTGCCGATGCAATTACCGATTCACTTAAGGCCGAAGATCTTCTCAGTACATCGTCATCGGTTTATAAACCAGGTGCTGGTGGTGCAGTTGGTCTTGGCGCATTCCAAGAGATTAAAGGTAAGCCAGAAGCTGCGATGGTCACTGGTATCGCTATGACGGGTGGTTTGTATTCAAACAAGTCAACACTCAAGCTCACTGACTCAACACCAATCGCTAAGATTTTGCGTGAATACGATGCAGTTGTTGTACCTGCTGCATCTAAGTACCGCACACTTAATCAGTTGATGGATGACCTAAAGGCTAAGCCAAATAGCGTCGCTATTGCGGGCGGCAGCAAAGGTGGAATCGATCACCAAGTAATGGGTCTGCTTGCACAAAAGGCAGGCATCGATCCAACTAAGTTAAACTATGTTGTTTTCTCAGGTGGACCAGAAGTTGTTGTTTCTCTATTAAGTAACTCAACACAAGTTGGTCTGTCCGGAACAGGTGAGTTTGCTTCATATATCGCATCTGGAAAACTCCGCGTTCTTGGCGTTTCATCTGCTAAAGCACTATCTGGCTATAAGGGAAAGACTTTTGTATCCCAGGGCTATGACCTTGTGTACGGAAACTGGCGTGGAATCATGGCTCCAGCTGATCTATCAGCAGCTGATCGCCTTAACTTCATTAAGGTTATCGACATCATGCACGTGTCACCAGCCTGGAAAGCACAGCTAGTAAAGAACAACTGGGATAACGAGTTCGCTGCAGGAACTGCTTTCAAAGCCTTCCTTGATAAGCACATCCCAGAAATCAATGCAGTAATGAAGGGTCTTGGAATCTAATTGATTCTTCAAAAGATCTCTAAGCAAGGAAAGGGAGAGCTCGCTTTTGCGGGCTCTCTCTTCCTGCTTGGTATGTTCGTAGCATGGGACACATCCAAGATGGTGATCCCTCAAGGATCATCGATTGTCAGCCCACAGACCTTTCCTTATATGGTTGCTGCCTTCACATCCCTTGTCGGACTTGTCTTAATCAGTGATGTTCTGCGGGGCCGACTTGGAACTCCCGATGGCTCAGAACCAGGAGATCCATTTATTGCACCAAGTTATAAGACGATGGCGATTTTGATGGCGGCAATTGGATTGCACGTTATATTGTTGGAAATCGCTGGTTATGTCGTTTCAGCAACTATTTGTTTTTGGGGTGTTTCATTTGCCTTCGGTTCACGCAAGTATCTAAAAGATTTTGGCATCAGTTTAATTTTTGCATTGACTGTTTATTTCTCATTTACAAAGGGTTTAAATATCAATCTACCTGCTGGTTTCTTCGAAGGGGTCGTTGGTAAATAATTATGGGAAATAGTTTTTCAATGTTGATGGATGGTTTTCAAACAGCTTTTACGCCCACGAACTTGATGTTTGGATTGCTCGGCACTTTTCTTGGAACTCTCGTTGGCGTCTTGCCAGGCATCGGACCAGCACTTGCTATTGGTCTTTTATTGCCCATCTGTCTGACCGTAAATCCCACTTCTGCATTGATTATGTTTGCCGCTATTTATTACGGTGCTATGTATGGCGGATCGACAACTTCAATTTTATTAAATACTCCTGGTGAAAGTGGTTCGGTTATCACCGCCCTTGAGGGAAATAAGATGGCTAAAGCCGGCCGTGCCGGCGCAGCCCTTGCCACAGCTGCAATTGGCTCATTTGTGGCCGGCACAATCGCCACTTTGTTATTAGCTTTTGGCGCACCAGCATTAGCTGATTTAGCTTTAACTATTCAACCTGCAGGCTATTTAGCCTTGATTATTTTGGCATTTGCAACGGTCGGCACATTATTAGGGGAGTCTCGTATTCGCGGACTCGTAGCACTCGCCGTTGGTTTAGTAATTGGTTTAGTCGGTGCAGATTTACAGTCCGGTGCTCTACGGCTGACCTTCGGTAACCTCAATGCAATAGATGGAATTGAAACTGTCACAGTAATCGTTGCAATCTTTGCCTTGGGCGAAGCGCTGTATTTGGCAAGTCGTCACACACTAGTCAAAGTTGAACTCCTAACAATGAGCGGCAAAGCGTGGATGACACGCGAAGACTTTAAGCGTTCATGGAAGCCATGGCTAAGAGGAACTGCAATTGGTTTTCCCCTCGGTGTAATTCCTGCAGGCGGCTCTGAAGTCCCAACTTTCTTAAGTTATGGTGTCGAAAAAGCTTTATCTAAGAATAAAGGTGAGTTTGGTAAAGGTGCAATTGAAGGTGTTGCCGGACCAGAAGCTGCCAATAATGCGAATGCAGCGGGAGTATTGGTTCCTATGTTGGCACTTGGTTTGCCTACATCTGCAACTGCGGCCGTAGTTTTGGTAGCTTTTCAATCCTTCAATATCCAACCGGGCCCCATGCTGTTTCAAACAAATCCGGAAATCGTCTGGGGTTTAATCGCATCATTGTTTATCGGCAATACATTGCTATTAGTTATGAATCTACCTTTAATTCGTTTTTGGGTTCTACTTTTAAAAATTCCGAGCCATTATCTCTATGCTGGAATTACAACTTTTGCGCTCCTTGGCGCATATGCACTGAATAATTCCACCTTCGATTTACAAGTCGCACTGGCAGTTGGCTTTATTGGCTACTTGTTCCGCCGTTTTGGTGTACCCATTACACCTCTTATTATCGGGGTAATTCTTGGGCCATTAGCTGAGCTGTACTTCAAGCGAGCCCTACAAATTAGTCAAGGGGACTGGCATATCTTGATTGCTGGCCCATTTCCTAAGATTATCTATTCGATTCTATTACTTGTTATTATCGGGCCTATGGTCTGGAGCTTTAAGAAAAAGTTTGCAAACAAGAAGTAATGTCAGCTGTAAAGCTTCTACCCTGGGCAAAACCGTTATTGTTGTGCAACACACTAATGCAGGCAACTATTTATGTTTTGCGACCAATGATTACCTACCGTGCATTAGAACTAGATGCTAATGCTGCACAAATTGGTTTAATTGCTGCGATCTACGCACTGTTTCCCGTCTTATTGGCACTTCAGTTTGGTCGCTTAGTCGGAAAATTAGGTGAAGGAAAATTCATCATTATGGGAACAATCATGATGATGTTTACTTCTCTACTTTTATTTGTTGCACACTCTTTAATCTTGTTGACTATTGCCACCGCTTTAGCTGGTGTCGGACATTTAGCGTGTATGGTCGGCGGACAAACAATGGTTGCACTTCGAACTCCGCGTGAAAACTATGATCGATATTTTGGTCTTTATACCTTCAGTGCAGCACTTGGACATATGGTTGGACCTTTACTAGCAACTCTTATTGCTGGTTCCAATGGAAATCTACCTAAATCAACCTCGCATGCATTTCTTCTGGGAGCAGTACTTTCAATTATTGCGCTAGTTCCAGTACTCAGTTGGAGGCGTGAGCGTCCAACAGTGGCGGCAAAACAACAGGATGCAGGAACTTTTACAGCGGCATTTCGATTAGTGAAAAAGCCAGGCATGTTCGCAGCAATCTATATTTCTTTAGCGATTTCATCTACCGCCGATGTTTTAGTTGTCTTTTTGCCGCTTTTTGGCAGTGAGAATAACTTTTCCCCATATGCAATAGGAGTTATTTTGGCGCTACGTTCTGGCACCACAATGATGTCTAGATTATTTCTTGGCCGCTTAAGTGAGCGATTTACTACGTATCAATTACTCATGTGGAGCACGCTTATTTCGGTATTAGCATGTGGAGCAATGGCTTTTGCTAAAACAGTTATCTCATTAGCGATCATTGTCTTTATCGCTGGTTTTTCCTTGGGCATTGGTCAGCCTTTGACCATGTCCCTTGTCTCCTTAAAGACGCAGCCCGATGAACGAGCGCTTGCAGTGTCAGCCCGCTTGACGGGAAATCGCTTAGGTCAGTTCTTAGTGCCGGCAGCTGCCGGCATACTTGCCGCCGCCTCCGGGGCCGGGGCGGTCTTTATCGGTCTGTCAGTCCTATTGGGGAGCTCGATTTTCAGCGTGAAGCGCCACTAGGGGTTACAGCCCTGTAATTTAAAGGGCCGATTTCCCTATTCTGGCCCCGCCCTCTAAACTACGACTTCGCTTGTTTCACGCTTAAACAGAATTGTGGGTACAGATTGGCTAGCAAAGATGGCGCCATCGAAATGGAAGGCACTGTTTCTGAAGCTTTACCCAACGCGATGTTTCGTGTGGAGCTAACTAATGGACATAAAGTCCTCGCTCACATCAGTGGCAAGATGCGAAAGAACTACATTCGCATTCTTACTGCCGACCGTGTGATCGTGGAAATGAGTCCGTATGACCTTACAAAAGGTCGAATTATTTATCGTTATAAGTAACGAAGGAGCACAAAGACATGAAGGTTAATCCAAGCGTTAAGAAGATTTGCGATAAGTGCAAAGTCATTCGCCGCAAGGGTCGCGTCATGGTCATTTGCGAAAACCTTCGCCACAAGCAACGTCAAGGATAAATAAGCAGTAATCAAACTCGTTGTACGACTTTTAGGAAACTAAAAGACCTTTGGACTGGTAGGCCAGAGAACAGTGCAGCGGAGGACCTCCAGATATAGATAGGTAGATACATGGCACGTCTCGTCGGTGTCGATCTTCCGCGCGAAAAGCGCTTGGAAGTCGCACTCACTTATATTTTTGGAATGGGTCTTACCCGTTCTCAAAAAACATTAGCAGCAACTGGCATCAGCCCAGATATTCGCGTTAAGGATTTGCAAGAGTCTGATCTTGCAAAGCTCCGCGAATACATTGAAGCAAACTTCAAAATCGAAGGTGATCTTCGTCGTGAAATTTCTGGCGACATCCGTCGCAAAGTTGAAATCCAGAGCTACCAGGGAATTCGTCACCGCAAGGGACTTCCTGTTCGTGGTCAGCGCACA